>CAYZJD010000089.1:0-13695 GCA_964478455.1 uncultured Solibacteraceae bacterium
GAATATGAGGGAACCATGAAGACGCCGGTTTACATGGACAATCACGCGACCACGCCGCTGGACCCGCGGGTGCTCGACGCGATGATGCCGTACCTGACGGACAGGTTCGGCAACGCCGCCAGCCGCAACCACAGCTTCGGCTGGGAGGCGGAGGAAGCGGTCGAGCGGGCCCGCAAGCAGATTGCCGACCTGGTCGGGGCCGGACCGAAGGAAATCGTCTTCACCAGCGGCGCGACCGAGTCCAACAACCTCGCCATCAAGGGCGTGGCCGAGATGTACGCCGAGAAGGGCGACCACATCATCACCGCGGCCACCGAGCACAAGGCGGTGCTTGACACCTGCAAGCGGCTGGAGAAGCGGGGCTGTCGCATCACCTGGCTGGGAGTCGGACCGGATGGCCTGATCGACCTCGATGCGCTGGCGAGCGCAATCACCGGACGGACGATCCTCATCAGCATCATGTATGCGAACAACGAGATCGGCGTCATCCAGCCGGTGCGCGAGATCGGCCGGATCGCCAAGGAGCGCGGGGTGCTGTTCCATTGCGACGCCACCCAGGCGGTGGGCAAGGCGCCGGTGAGCGTGATCGAGGACGGCATCGACCTGATGTCGATCAGCGCCCACAAGATGTACGGCCCCAAGGGCGTGGGCGCGCTCTATGCGCGCCGCAAGAACCCGCGCGTGCAATTGACTGCGCAGATGGACGGCGGAGGGCATGAGCGCGGCATGCGCTCGGGCACGCTGAATGTCCCCGGCATCGTGGGGCTCGGCGAGGCATGCGCCATCTGCCAGCGCGAGATGGCGGAGGAATCGGCGCGCTTGCGGGCGTTGCGGGACCGGCTCAAGGGCTTGATCGAGGCCGGCCTCGATGAGGTCTACGTCAACGGCTCCATGGAACACCGGCTGCCGAACAACCTGAACATGAGCTTCGCCTACGTCGAGGGCGAGTCGTTGCTGATGGGGATGAAGGACGTGGCGGTGTCGAGCGGCTCCGCCTGCACCTCGGCAACCCTGGAGCCGAGCTACGTGCTCAAGGCGCTCGGCGTCGGGGAGGATCTGGCGCACACGTCGATCCGGTTCGGCCTCGGGCGGTTCAACACCGAGGAGGAAGTCGATTACGTCGCCGCGCGCGTCATCGAGGTGGTGACGAAGCTGCGCGAGCTCTCGCCGCTCTACGAGATGGCCAAAGAAGGAGTGGACCTGAAATCGATGCAGTGGGCGACCGACTGAGGCGGAATCCATGGCTTACTCGGAAAAGGTTCTCGATCACTACAACAACCCGCGCAACGTCGGATCGCTCGACAAGGGCGATCCCAACGTGGGCACGGGGATGGTGGGCGCGCCCGAGTGCGGGGACGTGATGAAGCTGCAACTCAAGGTCGATCCGCAGACGGGCATCATCGAGGACGCGAAGTTCAAGACTTTCGGGTGCGGCAGCGCGATCGCCAGTTCCTCGCTCGCCACCGAAATGGTCAAAGGCAGGACGCTCGACCAGGCCCTGGAGATCCGGAACACCCAGATTGTCAGCGAACTCAGCCTGCCGCCGGTGAAGATCCACTGCTCGGTGCTTGCCGAGGACGCCATCAAAGCGGCGATCAACGACTACAAGAAGAAGCAGGCCGCCCGCCGCGCGGCGGACTGAACAAGTCGGATTACACTGGAAGTAGAGGGGATTCGGCGATGATTCAGGTGACACCCAAGGCGATCGAGAAGATCCGGCAGGCGTTCGTCAAGCACGGGGTCGCCGAGGGCGGCGGCCTGCGCCTGGGCGTGCAGGGCGGCGGCTGTTCCGGCTTGAGCTACCTGATCCGGTTTGAGCCCAAGGAGCGCCCCAACGACAGCGTCTACGACTTTGACGGCGTGAAGGTGTTCGTTGACCCGAAGAGCATGCTGTATCTCCAGGGGATGACCCTTGACTACAAGGAGTCGCTGATCCACTCCGGCTTCGTTTTTGAGAACCCCAACGCGAAGAAGAGCTGCGGCTGCGGGACGTCGTTCTCAGCTTGATGGAAACATCGTGCTGGCAGTGCGGTGAACCCTCCGAGCAATCGCTGTTCTGCAAGTTCTGCAACAGTCTCCAGCCTCCCGCGGCGGACTATTACCGCTTCTTCGGGCTCGAGCGCAGGCTGAGCCTTGACGCGGCGTCCCTTCAAAAGCGTTTCTATGAGCTGAGCCGCCTTCTCCACCCGGACCGCTATTCACGCCGTTCCGCGAATGAACAGCGTTACTCGCTTGAGGCCACCGCAATCTTGAACGACGCCTACCGGGTTCTGCGCGACCCGGTCGCGCGCGCCGAATACGTCCTCAAGGAAGAGGGCTTCGACATCGGGGAGCAGCGGTCCAAGAACGTTCCGTCCGATCTCCTGGAAGAGGTCTTCGAACTGAACATGGCCCTGGAAGAACTCCGTGGCGGCGACGCTTCCGTGCGGCCGCATCTTGAAGCGGAGATGGGCAGGTTCGATGCGATGCGCGAAGAGATCGACCGGGAGCTGGCCGCCCTGTTCGAACAGTACGACGGCGGCCGCCAGCGCGAGACGTTGTCCCAGATCCGCGGCTTGCTCAACCGCCGCCGCTACATCACCAACCTGTCCGCTGAGGTACAACAGGAGCTGGAAAACCGGTGACAGGCTACGCAATTCCCGATTTTGGCCGCCGAGCCGGTTGCGCGATCCAGGCGCGGAATCGGGGATTGCGTAGCCTCTCACCGGTTTTGTGAGGGCGATGGCGGAGCCGCTGCAAATCGATTTCGGCGCCCTCGAGGAGCCGCGCATCGCCGGCATCGACCTCGGGACGACGAACAGCCTGGTGGCGGTCATGGACCTGACCGGGCCGCGCATCCTTCCCGGCGAGGACGGCGCTCTGCTCGTGCCGAGCATGGTCTCATGCAGCCGCAACGGCGAGGTCGTCGTCGGCAACCCCGCGCGTGAGCTTCTCATCACCCAGCCGGACTGCACCGTTTACTCGGTGAAGAGGTTGATGGGCCTCGGCGTGGCCGACGTCGAAGAGGAACTGAAGCTCTTCCCGTTCCGCATCGCCGAAGGAAGCGAGAGCGTCATCCGGCTCAAGCTCGGCGAGAAGACCTTCACGCCGCCCGAGATCTCGGCCTTCATTCTGCGCCAGCTCAAGAAGAACGCCGAAGCCGCGCTGGGCGAGGCGGTCACGCGGGCCGTCATCACGGTGCCTGCCTACTTCAACGACGCTCAGCGGCAGGCCACTAAGGACGCCGGCCGGATCGCCGGCTTGGAGGTGCTGCGTCTGGTGAACGAGCCCACCGCCGCTGCGCTCGCTTACGGCCTCGACAAGCGCAAAGAGGGCGTCGTCGCGGTCTACGATCTCGGCGGCGGCACGTTCGACATCTCGATTCTGCGCCTCCACGACGGCATCTTCGAGGTGCTCGCCACCAACGGCGACACCCACCTGGGCGGCGATGACATCGACAACCGCCTGCTCCGGATCGCGCTCGAGGACATCGCCTCGGAATGGGGCGAGGATCTTTCAGCCAACGCCGAGGCCGTGCAGCTTCTGCGGCGCGCGGTCATTCAGGCCAAGGAGCGGCTCTCTTTCGTCCCGTTCACGAACATCGAGCTCGAATACCGCGGCAAGAAGTATCAACGCGAGATCACGCGCGAGCTGTTCGAGAAGCTGATCGCCGACATCGTCGACCGCACGCTCGGCCCCTGCCGCAACTGCATCCAGGACGCGGGCGTCACCATCGAGGGGATCGACGAGGTCGTGCTCGTGGGCGGCTCCACCCGCATTCCGCTCGTCCGGAAGGCCGTCGAGAACCTGTTCCGCGCCAGGCCCCACACCGAGCTGAATCCCGAAGAGGTGGTCGCGCTCGGCGCCGCCGTCCAGGCCGGCATTCTCGCCGGGCACGTGGAAGACCAGCTTCTGCTCGATGTTACGCCGCTCTCGCTCGGCATCGAGATGATGGGCGGCGTGGTGTCCAAGCTCATCCATCGCAACTCCACCATTCCGGCCAGCGCCACCGAGGTGTTCACCACCGCCGTGGACGGCCAGAAGAACGTACTGATCCACGTGGTGCAGGGGGAGCGCGAGCTGGTCAAGGACTGCCGCAGCCTCGCCCGGTTTGATTTGAAGGACATCGAGCCGCTGCCCGCCGGCGCCGCCCGCGTCGAGGTCCGCTTCCTCATCGACGCCAACGGCATCCTCAACGTCACCGCACGCGACCTTCGGACCGGCAAGGAGCAGAGCGTCGAGGTGAAACCCTCCTACGGGCTCACCGACGAGGAAGTGGAGGCGATGATCCGCGAGTCTTACGAGATGGCCGAAGCCGACTTCGCCGAGCGCCAGGTGCGCGAGGCGCGGCTCGAGGCGGACGCGATTCTGCACGCGCTCGAGAAAGCCAAGCAGAACGACGCCTGGTTCGCGCTTTCGGACGGCGAGCGCGCGGAAATCGCCAAGGCCGAGAACCAATTGCTGCTCGCCTATCACTCCGACGACCACCTGCTGATCCGAGCGCAGATCGATTACCTGAACCGGGTGACCATGAAGCTCGCCGAGATGATGATGGATACGGCCGTCAAGGCCGCGCTCAAAGGAACGAAGATCGAATAACCGGTGACAGGCTACGCAATCCCCGATTTCGCCGCCTGAACACCCGGGAGGCTACACCATGGGCACGCTCACTTGGGAAGACGCCGAAGACATCGCCCTCGCACTGATGGAGCGGTTCCCGGACCTGGACCCGCTCACGATCCGCTTCACTGACCTGCACCGCTGGGTGACGGAGTTGCCGGGTTTCGCCGACGATCCTAAGGGTTCCTCGGAGGGGGCGCTCGAAGCCATCCAGATGGCCTGGTACGAGGAGTGGCAAGACCGCGGGTCCTGATGACGGCGGCTGCAGTTGAATCGAGGGCGTTCCGCGGAGCCCATCTCAACCAATCAGACTATTTCAGCAAGGCCAGCAGGTTGGTGTAGTCGTCGGTCCACAAGCGGCGGGATGGAGGCCCGGGCGCGCGGCCGCCTTTGACGATCACCCAGGTGGATGCCGCGGCCTGGCGGTACGAGTCCGTGCTGTTGTGGACCACCTCCGCCTCGAGTCCGGATGCGGCCGCGAGGTCGCGCACCACCGGCACGAGGTCAAAGTACTTGCTGGAAACGTGGACGGCGAGCACGCCGCCCGGGCGCAAGTGACGCAGGTAGACCGAGAACGCCTCGCGGGTGAGCAGGTGGACCGGGATGGCGTCGCCGGTGAACGCGTCCACCGCGAGCAAGTCAAATTCTTGAGGAGGCTCGCGCTCGAGCGCCAGCCGCGCATCTCCTCCGATCACCTCCGCCTTGCCCCGGCACTCGCTGAGGAAGCGGAACCGCGAGCGCGCGAGGCGAATCACCATCGGATCAATTTCATAGAAGCGGAAGTAGTCCCCTTCCCTGGCGTACGCGGCGAGGGTTCCCACGCCCAGACCGATGACCCCGATGCGCCGGCCCTTGCGAGTTATGTACAAGAGCTCGCGGCCGGCGCCGGAAGCGCGCGAGTAGTAGGTGGTGGCTTCACGGCTCCGCTCCGCCGCAAGGAACTGGGAGCCGTGAAGAATCGTTCCGTTATAAAGCTCGCGATACGCGCCAGCGCCGCTGTCCTTCTCGCGCACTTCGAGCACCCCGTAGAAGCTTCGCGTCCGGAACGCGCTCCGGTTCTGTAATGGGACGGCGACGGCGAAGGCGGCTAGGGAGATAACGGCCAGGCGGGCCACGTGCCGCGGCGCACGTCCATAGAGCAAGGCCAGCGCAAGAAGAACGCAAGCCGCAATCGAGACGGGCAGCTCAAGGTAGTCGGAGAAAAGCACGGGAGCGGCCAGGCCGACGAACACCGCGCCGAGCACGCCGCCGAGCGCCACCATGAGGTAGAACGCCGTGAGCTCCCGCGCCTGCGGGCGGCGGCGCGCCAGCTCGCCGAGACAGAACATGCAGCAGACGAACAGGCCGCCGTTGAACAAAAGCAAGCCCCAGAGGATGGTGCCGCTCCAGTCATGCAGCTTGATGGCAGCAATGAGCGCGGCCACGGCCGCCGGCAACAGCCAGCGAAACAGGCCCGGGCGGTACCAGGCGTCACTGTGAAAGCAGAGGATGAAGCTGAGCAGGTAAAGGCTCAACGGCAGAATCCAGAGCAGCGGGACTGCGGCGGCGCTCTGGCTTATCTGGTTGACCACGGCCAGCCAGAGGGCCGAGGGTGCGGCGGCGAGGGCGACCCAGAGCAGGCGGCTCGCGGCCGGAACACCCGGTTCAATAGCGGGAACCGCGCTGCCTTGACGGCTTTGGAGCGCCGACCACGTGGCCAGCGCAACAAACGCGGCATAGGCGAAGGACCAGCCACGAAGCTGGCTCGCCCGACCGAGGAACGGCTCGATGGCCAGCGGGTAAGCCAGCAACGCCGCGAGCGACGCAGCGTTCGACACCGCGAACAGCCGGTACGGCGAGCCGCCGGCCTGCGTCCTGGCGTACCAGGCTTGTACGAGAGGACCGGTCGTGGAGAGCAGAAGACAGGGCAGGCCGGTGGAGAGCGTCAGCAGCACGAGGATTTGCACGACCGGCCACTGTTCAAGCAATGGCGCCTCTAACGAGGGCGTCACCGGGAGCAGGCTCAAGCTGGCCGCCAGCAGGGCGACGTGCAGCAGGACCTGAAACCTCGGAGACAGCCGCCGTACGGACCAGTCGGCATAGAGATAGCCGGCGAGCAGGATGGTCTGGAAGAACAGCATGCAGGTGGTCCAGACCCCGGCCGAGCCGCCGAACCACGGCAGCATCACCTTGGCAATCACCGGCTGGATGAGGAACAACAGCAGCGAGCTAAGGAAGATGGTCGCGGCGTAAACGGTTCGAGCGATACGGAAATGATAACTCAGCCGGCGCGAGGCAAGCCTATGCCGCTCCGTCCTCCGCTGTGTCTCTACCGTGCGGAGGAAAACACGCGCTGTAGCTCGTCCAGGTATCCCAAGCGGGCGTTGCGAGGGTCAAAGATACTGCGATAGTCAAAGAACACCACTCCGGCCGCGCCGGCAGCTCGAAGCTTGGGAACAACTCTGGCGATGTCGCCAGGCGCGAGATGAAGATGTCCCACCGAGAGAGCAACACCGGGAATGATCTTCGTCTTCCCCGCCGCGTTCTTGATGGCAAGCCGCGTCATGTCAACGATCCAGTCGCCATCCCGGTCGAACATGCAGGAGTACAGCATCGGGCGCAGGAAATCCGCCTGCTCGCGAAACCGCAGGAAGTCCTGCCCTTGCCGCCAGCCGAAACCCTCCCCCGTGGGAGTCAGGTTCGTCCGCTGCTGGCCGGGGCCGACGGTCCAGGTGGAGCACGAGAATACGGCGTCGCGCCGTGCGCCCTTGACCGAGTTCCGCACTTTGTCCACAAGGTCCGAGATGACGCTGTCTCGCCAATCCTCCCGCGTACGCCCCGGATGCGTCTCCAGCCAGCGGTGCGAATCGCGTTGGCAAACGTCGCAGTAGCACAAGTCCGGGGGCCCGAAGCGGATGTAATCGAGCTGCACCCCATCCACACCCAGGCGTGCCATGCCGGCGGCCAGATCCAACACCCATTCCTGCAACTTCGGCTTGGACGGGCAAAGCCAATCCGCGGACAAGTTGCCCGACGAGTCCACTGCGTGGGTCGCGGGATCGGGTTTCGAGGGAGAGGAGGTCCCAATCTCCCCGGCGACGATGGTGGCGATCACCGCGTGGACAGCGATGTCGCGGGCGCGGGCGGCGTCGAGCATTTCACGGAACCGCGGATCGTTCAGTTCCGCCGAGGAAACCGAGACGAGGATCGTGTTGAGGTTGGCGGATGCCACGTTGTCGACGATCTCGCGCGGCGCAGCTTCATTGAAAAGGTCCGGCAGCCGGAAGCGGATGCCGCGCATCTCGCGCTTGTCAAACGAGCTGGCCGAGGATCCCTGTGTGCCCGCCGCCGCGACCGACTCGGCGGAGCCGTCCGTAGGCAGCACATCCCGCAGGGTGAAGTCCACCCAGACGATTCCGGAATCCTGCCGGGTCTGGGCAGCCAGCTTCTCGCCGAGCGTTTTGGGAATCGGGGCAGGCTGGCTGCTCCACCATTTCTTGTCGTCGCGATACCCGATCTGGAACATCACTGGATTCGGATAGAAGAAGTCGGCGAACTCCTTGTACTCGGCGAGGAAACTCTCAACGTTTGTGAACTGCTGGCTGTCATCAACGAAAACCACGTCTCCCCGGTACGTGGGCGGCAGGTTGTTAATGTGGAAATGCTTGACGAAGAGCCTGTAGTCCGGGTTGTGCGACTTTACCCTGGCCTCCCAGGCCTTCACAACGCCATCGGTCGCCGGGGCGTTCGGCCCGTCGGTCCTGGCATTCTGGAACCACTCCACGTCGATGCCGAATCCGATCACGCACGGGTGGTGCTTGTAGCGCCTGAGAATGAGGTCGATGGCTGTGTCCACGGCGGCGTATCCGGGTTCAGCCTGGAGAAAGACTTTGATCCCGTTGGCGTCGAAGTAATCCAGGAACGGCTCGTGCTCGTCGGTCTCCGAGAAGGTGAACAGAGGCCCGTAGTCCACGCCGTCGTGCGGACTAGGGAACTCCAGAGTGACGCCGGTGGTGCGGCCATTCAGGCGACCCACAATCCATATCGCGACCGGCGTCGAGCCGGGAAAGTAGCCCGCCATCGTTTTCATGGCGTTGCCCCAGCCTTCAGGGGACGGGAAGGGCTTGATCCCGTAACTGGACGAGCGGACACCGGCGAACTTCGGGGACTGCGGTCCCGGCGCTGCGGTCTGCCCCACGAACGAAGCTGTCATCAGAACGAAAAGCAGAGAGAGAGCCGGGAGGAGAGAAGCGACTGCGTATTTCAGTCTCCAGAATTTCATGTCTTTTCCCCATCCTGCTTTGCCGGCGCTAGCCGGTAGCGCAATGTCACGCTTCAGATCGTACACCAGCCGGGGTAGGACACGACTCCTGTCTTGTTCCGTTCCCGCGTCGTCCCGCCCAGGACAAGTCCGGAGACGTATCCCACCACGCACCTAGCATTTTTCGATTATTGTCATCGTGCCTTTCTACCAGTAACATGGGGGACAACTCCACTGGGATGGAGTCAAGCAAGCTTCTTCAGGGGGAACGTAGTGAATTCGAGAGTCATTATTCGACTGTTGTGTGCGGCGGTCCTGTTGTACGCTTCGGCGCCGGTCTTCGGGCAAGGCAACACCAGTTCGCTTGCGGGAATGACGGTTGACGAGCAGCGGCTCGCCTTGCCGAACGTCATGCTGACGATCCGGGAGACCGACGGCGGTTTGAAGCGGACGTTGACGAGCGGACCGGACGGCTCCTTCGAGTTTCCGGGTTTGCGGCCGGGAGCATATGTCATCACCGCCGAGGCGCAAGGATTCCAGCGCCTGGAACGTACGGTGCATCTGGAGGTGAACCAGCGCGCTCAGCTCGATCTGGTGCTCATCGTCGGCAACCTGGACCAGGTGATCGAGGTGACCGAGGCCGCGCCGCTTCTCCATGTCAGCGATGCCACCGTCGGCGAAGTCGTCGACCAGACACAGGTGTCGAAACTGCCGCTGAACGGCAGACAGTTCCTGGAGCTCTCTCTTCTCGTGCCCGGAGTTCACATGTCACACGGCACGCAGGCGGGCGACACGAACCCGCTTTACTGGCGCCCGGGACAGAGTTCGGCCATCAGCATCAGCGGCGGCCGTCCGAACTCGAACACCTACCTGCTCGATGGCACCATCAACACGGATCCCAGTTTCAACACATATGTCCTCAACCTGGCGCCGGACGTCATCCGCGAATTTCAGATTCAGACCGGCACTTACACGGCAGAGCTGGGCGGCGCGGGCACCGGGCAGGTCAATGTTGTAACCAAGTCCGGCACCAACCAGCTTCACGGCACGGCCTATAACTACCTGCGCAACAGCGCCTTCGACGCGCGGCTGTTCACGAGCCCGGAGAAGCTGCCGCACTTCTCCCAGAACCAGTTCGGGGGCACGCTGGGCGGGCCCATATGGAAAGAGCACACGTTCTTCTTCGGCGCTTTCGAAGGATTCCGGCGCTCGCAGGGTCAGTCGATGATGATGTCCGTGCCAGGGCCGGAGATCCGGCGGGGCGACTTCAGCGGCGCCGGCGTTCTCGTCTACGATCCGGCGAGCACGCGCGCGAATCCGGGCTTCGACCCGAGTCACCCGGAAAGCACAGCCAATTCGCGGTTCCTGCGCAATCCCTTCCCGGACAACCGCATTCCGGGCGACCGGGTCTACCCGGTGACCGGAACGGTGCTGGAGCGATTCGTTCCGGAGCCGAACATGATGGGCGAGGAAAACAACTACCTCGACACGCGCGCATACCGCCACTCGTTCGACCAGGGAACGGCGCGCGTCGACCACACTTGGGGCAACGGTAGCACGCTGTTCGGCCGCTACAGCATCAGCGATGAGCGCGGCTTTACGCCGGAAAACCTGCCGGGCTTCGGCGCGTTTCACGACAACCGCGTGCAGAACCTCACGCTCACCCACATTCATCCGTTCTCGCCGAATCGCGTCAATGAGTTCCGTTTCGGGCTCCAGAGGATGCGGCTGCACCGGTTCTCGGAGACCGCCAACGGGCCGGACCTGGTGGAGGAGTTCGGCATCCCGGGCGTGGGTTTCGGCGGGCCGGAGGCCCACGGGCTGCCGCGGATGGTGGTGCAGGGGTACGAAGGATTCGGCGACGCGCTGCTGGCTACGCCGTCCCGATACTTCAACACCGTGTTCCAGTGGGGCGACCGGCTCACCTGGACGCGCGGCTCACACTCGCTCAAGTTCGGCGGCGACGTGCGCCGCTTCCGCTGGAACATGCTGGGGTTCTTCCAGAACCGGGGTTTCTTCCAGTTCACGCCTGGGTTTACGACACGCACCGCCACGAACGACGGGACCGGCCATGCACTGGCGAGCTTCCTGCTCGGGCTGCCCGTGCTCGCCTCGCGGCAGGCCGGGATTCCTTCGATGAACATGCGGCAGACGCACTTCGACGGTTTCGTGCAGGACGACTGGCGCGTGGCCCAGCACCTGACGTTGAACCTCGGGCTGCGCTATGAATTCTCCACGCCGCTGGCGGACATCTACAAGATCCTGACGAACCTAGATTGGGTGAACAGCACTCCGGTGGCCTATGCGGGAGGGCAGGCCGGCTATCCCCTGGGCCTGGCTTACGCCGACGGCAATAACCTGGCGCCCCGCGTCGGGCTTTCCTGGTCACCCGGCGGCGGCGTTTACGCGATCCGGGCGGGCTACGGTGTGTTCTACTCCTATCCGGACATGAATATGTGGTGCAACCAGGTGCACAACGTGCCGCTCGTCTTCCCCGAGGCGATTCAAAGCAACAACTTCATCCCCGCCATCCAGGGTTTGGGCTTCGCGCCTCCCGTGCTCGGGAAAACGCGGGTGAGTTACGCCGCCCTCGATCCGCGCGCGCGCACCCCGTATATCCAGCAGGCCAGTTTCACCATTGAGCGTCAGGTGGGCGTCAGCACCGTGCTCGAAGTGGGCTACGTGGGGGCCTGGGGCAAGAAGCTGGACCGCGCGCGGCTCGCCAACAACGCGGCGCCGTCCCCCGGTCCGGTTCAGCCACGGCGGCCGTTCCAACAGGTGCCGTTCGTGGAGGGCACGCGGCTGCCGGCCGACGTCCCTGCGCTCAGCACCGTAGTGCCCGTGAGCGCCATCAATCTGCTCGAGAACTCGGCGAGTTCGTCCTATCAGTCGGGCTTCGTTTCGGCGAAGCGGCGTTTCTCGCGAGGGCTCAGCTTCCTGGCGAACTACACCTTCGCCAAGAGCCTGACAGATGCGCCAGCGTTCCGCTCGCCGGCGATGGAATCCGAAGTGCCGCAGAACAGCTTCGATCTGGGCAGTGAGTGGGGCCTGGCCGGCTGCGACATCCGCCACCGGTTCGTGACGAGCGTGGTCTACCAGCTTCCGCTGTCGTCGCGGCACGCGGGCGGCGGCCTCGCCGGCGCCATTCGCTACCTGGCGGCGGACTGGCAGCTAGCCGTCATCGAGCAGGTCCAGAGCGGCTTCCCGTTCACGGCCGGAGTCTTCGGAGATACGGCCAACGCCGGCTCGCTGCTAAACATCAACCCGATCCGCGCCGACGTTGTGGCGGGCGCTTCCGCCGAGCTCCCCTCCGGCGAGCGAAGCGCCTCGCGCTGGTTCAATACGGCGGCTTTCGCCGTCCCGCGCGCCTTCACCTTCGGCAGCGCGGGCAGGAACACGCTGATCGGGCCGTCGCTACACAAGACCGACGTGGCGCTGGAGCGGCAGTTCCCGCTTTCGGAGGCCAAGAAGATCGAGTTTCGCGGTGAATTCTTCAACATCTTCAACCGCACGAACTTCGGAACGCCGGAGCGGTTCGTGAACACGCCGCAATTCGGCACGATCACGATGGCGGCGACGCCCGCGCGCCAGATCCAGCTCGCGCTGAGGCTGAGGTTTTAGCGCCGCCCGCATGATACGATGCGGGCGTGAAACGCCGGGCTTTTCTGGCCGGCGCCGCAGTCGCACCGGCGGCGCCTTCAGTTGAACCGTCAGTCGAGTTGAGTCTCGCCGAACTAAGCCGGCGCTGTCGCGAGGAACTGTTCGAGGGCTGCCTTCCGTGGTGGGACCGGCATGGCATCGACCACGAGCGCGGCGGCTTCTTCCACCAGCTTGACTACGACGGCACGCGGTACGGCACGGACAAGTTCCTCTGGTTCCAGGGCCGCGGGGTGTGGATCTACAGCTTCCTCTACAACCACTTCGGCAAGGAGCCGCGCCGGCTCGAGATCGCGCGCAAGACTAAGGACTTCGTCCTGCGCCACGCGCCGCAGCCGGATGGCTGGTGGGCCGAGTCGCTGTCGCTGGATGGGAAGGTGCTCAAGCCATTCGGCGGCGACATTTACGGCATGCTGTTTTGCGCCGAGGGCCTCCAGGAGTATGCCTGGGCCGCGGGTGACGAGGACGCGCGGAGACTCGCCTTCGACCTCGCCAAGAAGCTGTTCCGCCACATCGACCGGCCGGACTTCCGTTTCATGGGCACGGGGGCACCCGGCATGCGCGCGCAGGGCCTGTGGATGGTGAACCTGCGCGTCGCTACGCAGATGCTCGAGCGGTGGCCCGACGCCGAGATCGCCGCCATCGCGGACCGCTGCCTCGACGCCATCATCCACCGCCACTGGAACCCGGACATCGGCCTTAATAACGAGATGCTGAGTTTCGACTTCAGCCGGCCGCCGGAGGAGGCCTCGAAGTGCCTCATCGGGCACAGCATCGAGAGCCTGTGGATGGTGCTGGACGAGGCGCTGCGGCGCAAGGACGAGCCGCTGTACAAGACCGCCGCGGAACGGATCCGGCGGCACATCGAGGTCGGCTGGGACGATGTGTACGGCGGCATCGTGCAGTGGGTCAACGTCGATCGCGGGGACTACGAATGGCCGGTCGAGCGGCCGGTCGGCACGAGCCTCGAGTTTCGCGGCCGGGGCGAATACTTCTATATGAAGCCCCTCTGGGCGCTGAACGAGGTTCTGGTGGCGGCGCTCAACGTGTTCGAGCACACGCGCGCCGCCTGGGCGGCGGACTGGTTCGACAAGGCGCAGCGCCTGATCGACGAGAAATACTCGCTCTGGAAGCGCGAGCGCCGCTACGGCCACATGCTGTTCGCGGACCGCAAGATGACCTGGCAGCCCCGCGTCTGT
>CAYZJD010000090.1:0-13417 GCA_964478455.1 uncultured Solibacteraceae bacterium
GGCATGGCGTCGAGTTTCGCCAGTACGCGGCCGGCAGCGAGACGATGCGCGTGATGGGAAAGCACCTGGGGAACCGCCGCATCTCGACGCGGCTCCGGCACGTGGGAATCCTCTGCGGCAACCTCGAGGCGTCACTGCGGTTCTATCGCGACATCCTCGGCTTCAGTGAGGCTTGGCGCGGCAGCAGCTCGGGAACCGAGCTGTCCTGGGTGAACTTGCAGGTCCCCGACGGAGAAGACTACATCGAGCTGATGCTGTACAAGAAGCTCCCGCTGCCGAAAGAGCGGGGCAGCCACCACCACGTGTGTCTCGAGGTACCGGATGTCGAGCAGGCCGCGGCCCTGCTCAAGGAGAGCCCGGGACGGAAGGGATACAAGCGGGCTATCGAAACGCGGGTCGGCACGAACCGCAAGCGCCAGTTGAACCTCTTTGACCCTGACGGCACCCGGATCGAGCTGATGGAGCCGCAAACCATCGACGGCAAGCCGGCGCCGCCCTCGGCCGCGCCGCCGCCAAAAAGGACGCGGTCGTAGCGGAAGCCTCCGCGGCTACCTCACCTTGGAGACGCTTGGGACCGGATCCAGATCGCGGCCCGGCCGGTAACTCCGCACGTCGTCCAGCCGGACGTGCCGGTAGTTGATGCGGTCCAGTTGCCATTCGCCGAGCCCGAGCTGGCCGGCGATCACAATGTGTTCCGGCTGCCTGCTGAACCACGTGCTGAACTCGTCGGGTGGAGCTTCGGCTACGGGCTTCATGCCCGCGAAGATGCGTTTCTCGTCGATCACCTTCCAGCCGATGCGGTCGAGTGCGACCGGGTCAGTGGCGAAGTACATGGTGTGGTGATCCCATAGGAACTGCGGCCTGGCGTGAGGGCCGCTGTGATACAGGCCGCGGATGCCGTCGAGAATATGGAGCACCGCCTTATCGCGGATGACCGGGATGGAGACTGAAGCCGGTATGAACGTACCGGTGTAGTTCTGCGTCGTATCCGGATGCGAGCGGTTGACGTTGTTCACCAGGCCGTGCGAGAGGTTCTTCAAGGACAGCGTCACGCCCGCAGCCTGATGGTCCTTGAGCAGGGACAGGTTAATCAGTTTGTTGATCGTCTTTGTAATGAACAGCGCCGCGTAGGAGCGCCGGACCGACGGCTGTGACGTGTCCTGGCCCGGCATGCCATAAGGCAGTTCCATGAAATGGTCGGGGTCGTAGCCGTCGATGGACTGCTGAATGGCGTCCCACTGCTCCGCCGCGAACATCGTTCGCACACCCGGCGGCGCCCACGCGGCCATGCCCGCGGCCAGGAACTCCTGGCGATAGCGGTCGTAGACAACGATGTCGCCCCGCTGGATGCCCGCGGCTTCCAGACCCGCGATGATCTCCCACAGGACCGCGCCGGAGGAGATGAGGTAGGGGTAACTTACCGGGTTCACTTTGATCCCGACTACGTCGCCGGGCTCGAAGAACAACCGCCACGCGTCCCGCCAGTCCGGCGCTCCTGTGAGCAGTTCCATGCCCGCGCGGAACATCGCCTGGATGACCGGAGGGTAATGCAGGTCCCCCGCCAGCGAATGCTTGTGTTCAATTCCGATGACCCGGGCGGGATAAAGCCCCGGCATGCCGAGCACCCAGGGACCGGTTCGGGAGGCATCTCGGATCGAAGCGGCGCGCGCCGCCCCGAGTGAGCAGCAAGTCGCAATGAACTCCCGCCGGTTCATTCGTCCCCCCTACGGCTTCTCACTCTGCGCGTTCCACGACCACCGCCGTGGCGTCGAAATCTCCGCCGAGCCTGAGGTTCAGGCCGCGGTTCATCAGGTACGAACCGCTGACGGTGCGCTGATCGCCGATCAGCTTGTCGTCGATCGGCTGGATGCGGTAGAGCGCCTTCTCGTCCAGGCCCCGAAGATACAGCGTCGGCGCCGGCCTCAAGTACTGCTGCGAGTGGCGAAAGGCGAACACCACGGACTGCTTGCCGTTCTCGGAAACGTACTGGTTGGCGGTGACATCGCTCTCGGACGGCGAGAGCAGGCGGTAAAGGTCCCCGTGCTGTACCGTGCCGCGGATGCGCTTGTAGAGCGCGATCATCTCGGTCGCCAGCTTGTAGTCATCCTCCTTCCAGTGGTTGAGATTCGCGCCGATCCCCAGTGAGCCTTGCATCGCCGCCAGGAATCGGTACTTGAGCGATGTGCTGCGGCCGTTCATGTTGGGCACGTCGGTCACCCAGGCCATCATCACCTTCGGCGCGTAAGCGAAGCTGAAGCCCTCCTGGATGCGCAGGCGGTCGAAAGCCTCCGTGTTGTCCGACGTCCAGACCTGGTGCACGCGCGGCAGGATGCCGAGGTCCACCCGGCCCCCTCCGCCCGAGCAGGATTCAATTTCCACGCGCGGGAACTTCCCCCGCAAACGATCGAAAATCTCGTAGACATTGTTCACGTACTTCACCCAGATCTTCTTCTGCTCGGTGGGTGGAACATTAGGCCAGCCGGGTTCGGTGAAGTGGCGGTTCATGTCCCACTTGATGAACTCGATGTTGTTCTCGGCCAGCAGCTTGTCGAGCAGGCCGTAGATGTACTCCTTCACGTCGTCGCGGGCCATGTTGAGGATGAGCTGGTTCCGGCCCTCGGTGCGCGGGCGGCCGGGGAAGTGAATGGCCCAGTCCGGGTGGGCGCGGTACAGGTCGCTGTTGGGGTTTACCATCTCGGGCTCCACCCACAACCCGAACTTCATCCCGAGCTTGTTGACATGATCGATCAGCGGCTTGAGACCGTTAGGGAACTTCTTGGGATTGACGTACCAGTCGCCGAGACCGGCGTGGTCGTCGTTGCGCTGGCCGAACCAGCCGTCGTCCATCACGAACAGCTCGACGCCGATCTTGGCCGCCTTGTCAGCCAGTGCCTTCTGGCCGGCTTCGTTCACGTCGAAGGTGGTCGCCTCCCAGGAGTTGTAAAGCACGGGACGCGGCCTGGGCGCGGCGCGGTCCGGGAGAATTTCGTCGCGAATGAAGCGGTGCATGCGGCGCGAGGCATCGCCGAAGCCGGCGGCGGTGAATCCTCCGTAGAACACCGGCGTCGAGAACGACTCGCCCGGCTTCAGCGGATAGGCGAAATCGAAATCGTTGTACCCGCCGGTCACTCGAACCTGGCTATAGGGGGTCCGCTCGACGACGAACTTCCAGTTGCCGCTCCAGGCCAGCGCCCCGAACCAGACGCGGCCGTGCTCCTCGTCGGCGGCGCCGCGCTCGTCGATGGCAAACCACGGGTTGGCCTGGTGGCTGGTGTTGCCGCGGCGGCTTTCGATCACTTTCCTGCCTGGCTGAATCTCCTCGCGAACGAGCTGTGTTTCGCCGGCCCAGTGGCCCGCAAGGTGGCTCAGTCGGTAACCGTCCCCCGCGGGGACGTACCACACCGCCGACTGCGCGCTCTCGACCACAACCTGCTGCTTCGTCCCGTTGTGAATGACGGCGTGGCGGCTGATGATTCCCGTGCGCGGCCAGACGCGATAGACCAGGGTGACGCGGATGTCGTCATTGATGTCGCGCAAGCGGATTTCGAGCGTCTCGCCCCGGATCTCGTGCGAGACGTGCTTCAGCGCCAGGTCCCGCACCCCGTCTTCGCGCGTAACCTTCAGACACGGCTCGTAGAACCGCATGCCGCCCCAGCCGGGATATTCCTCGGTCGTCATGCCTTCGCGCGATTCAAACGCGAAGTCTCTCGCCGAGCGCGCCGGCGCGAAGTCCTCGTTGCGCGCCAACTTCTTGCCCCAATAGACGTGCTGAAGGCGGTTCAGCTCGTTGACGCCTACGACGTAGGAAGATTCGCCGGACTCCAGCACCCAGAGCTGCTTGTCGGCGAGGTAGCGGATGGGCTGCGCTTCGACTGAAGGCAGCATCGCAAGGAACGCGGCCATGGCAAAAGTCCAGCGCATGAACATTCACCTCGTTCTAGAATGATGGGCGTCTCCAGAGGAGATTCTGACACGTCGGGGCACGCCTGCGGCGGGCCGGCAATCTGTAGTAGGATCTCCGCGAAGATCTCTGTGCCCTCTGCGGTGAATGGGTTTGGTTGCCGTGCGAACAAGAGGAGGATGCTATGGCCGAACTGAAAACGGGCGGTGTCCGCATGATCCCGGTGGACGGCAAGCACAAGGTGTGGACGAAGAAGGTCGGCTCCGGGCCGGTGAAGATGCTCACATTGCACGGCGGTCCCGGATGCACCCACGAGTACTTCGAATGCTTCGAGGACTTCCTGCCTCGGCAGGGGATCGAGTTCTACTACTATGACCAGCTCGGCTCCCACTACTCGGATCAACCCGATGATCCCGCCCTGTGGACGGTGGACCGGTTCCGCGAGGAGGTGGAGCAGGTCCGGGCGGCACTGGGTCTGGAGGACTTCTACCTTTACGGGCAGTCCTGGGGCGGCATGCTCGCGATCGAGTATGCGTTAAAGTACCAGCAGCACCTCAGGGGCCTCATCATCTCCAACATGACGGCAAGCATCCCCTCCTATGTGGACCACATCAACGAACTCCGCCGGCGGCTGCCGCCGGAGATCCAGGACACCATGGCGATCTACGAAGCCAGGGGCGAGTACTCAGCCCCCGAGTACGAGGAGATTCTGTTCAAGCGGATCTACGCCGAGCACCTGTGCCGGATCGATCCCTGGCCGGAACCGATGATGAGGATGTTCCGCCACATGAACTTTCAGGTCTATAACACCATGCAAGGGCCGAACGAGTTCGTCATTACTGGCATATTCAAGGACTGGGACCGTTGGAATGACCTGCACCGGATCAGCGTGCCCACCCTGCTGCTGGTGGGCGAGTTTGACACGATGCGCGTGGCGGACATCGAGCGGATGGGCCAACTGATCCCGAACGCCCACGTCGCCGTGTTCCAGGGCGGCAGCCATTGCACGATGTGGGATGCGCAGGAAGAATACTTCGCCCGGCTCACCGGGTTCGTCCGCGACGTCGAGGCGGCCCGCCACTGACCGGGCTATCCGTGCCGTCCCACACCACCGCAAGAGCCGGGGCATCTCCGCGTCCTGCGCCTCTCTCGAAGAACGCGTGTCCCGCCGCGATCCTCGCCCAGTGGCCTCGCCGGAGCGCTCAGCCGCCGAGTTCCAGGATCTCGCTCAGCCTTGCGAGAGCGGTGGCTCGCTTGTTCTCATCCATCTTCCCTAGGTTCTCGATCCGCCACTGGACAGCAGGCAGCAGTTCCACGCCGGGAAGTCCGAGCAGCGTCCAGTTGGGTTCGCCCGCCTTAATCGACAGGAGGAGGCGGCGGTGCTCGACGGGCATCTTCCCCACGACAATCCGGATGAGGTCTTCGCGCACCTCCAGCAATTCGTCTGGTGTCACTGGCTGCTCCGACAGGCCATCGAATCCTCGGGTGAATTCCTCGGAAATGTCCCGGCGCGTCGGGGCCAGCACTTCGGCCATGGGCCGGTTGTGGCTGATGAGGTAGACGATGAAGGCTTTGCGCAGTTCGTCATCGACGCCCTCGTTCGCCAACAACTCGCGCACATCGAACAGGTCACGCGGGTGTTGGCGGTCCAACGCTGCCACGATCTTGCCCGCATAGAGGTCCGGAAAACTGACAACCTGAATCTCGGCAAACCCGAATTCGGATTCTACGCGAGGCGAGACGGGTCTGACCGCAGGTTCGTAGACGCAGCCACGCATGACTGGTGTGACTTCGATCTTGACCTGAACTCCGTCCGCCCGCATGATCAGCTTGTTGATGCAATCCTCGCCTTCAAGGGCGGCCACGCTTATACTCGACCCCGGAATGCCCCTTCGCATGCGATTCGCAATACGCCGCATGGCGGCGTCAATCTCTCGACGTGACTCCGCCCGCTGAGCCACAGGCACGTAGGTCAGATCAAGATCGACTGAGAGTCGGGGCATATCCCGAATAAACAGATTGACCGCCGTGCCGCCCTTGAGAGCGAAGCAGGTTTCGGAGGCAACAATGGGGATGGCCCTCACAAGCAGTGCAGCCTGCCGGCGGTAAAGGTTAGACACCGGCATCAAGATTTTCCGGCACCGTGATGTTGTACTTGGCGTCGAGCTTCCCGCCCCGGACCAGCATCCGCTTGCCACGCCCCAGGTCAATCCCGCTGCGTTCGAGCCTCTTCAGCCACGCGTGGCCGTGCCGTTCGGCGAACCAGAAAAAGAGGCGCTTCACCTTGACGCTGCGACAGTCGACAAGCAATCGCTGGAGCCGCCTCGGGCTGAGGTTGCGAAGACCCTCCATCAACACGTCCGCCTGATGGAAGGTTTCACGCCTCGGAACTTCATCAAGAAGTTCCAGGACCGCACGTTCCGGCGTGGACATGATCAGCGGCCACTCTTCGTGGCCCCAAGGCTGTCGGGTGAAGCCTTCCGGAAGGGACTTACCGTTGGCTTGAGCGTCAAGGGCGTGCGCTGGGAAGAGCCGTCGTGAGTTGTGGACAACGAACCGGCTCGTCAGTTTCAGTTTGTGCAGCCAACCGGGCGCCGTGACAGCCCCATAGAGGTGAACCTCCCGTGGGCCGGCGGCGCCTAGGTAGTGCCCGAATCCCTGTAATTCGAGTGCCGTTCGTCCACCCACCGCGAGCGGGCGTTCCAGCAGCGTTTGGAGAGAGATGACAACCGCCTCCCAGCGCAAGCCTCCGTTGCCGGAGGGCGTGACTCGTGCAGGCGGGCGGCGATAGACTCCCCGGATGATCTGGTCCAGCCAGCCATTCGAAACGTATTTGCTCCGCAGCCCCCGCGAGTATCCCTTCTGCTCCAGCCAGGCTGCATCGACCACCAAGCCGTTCGGCAGATTGTGCTGGAGCCAGTTCAACTTCGTTTGAACTTGTTCACCCACGGTAAGCATACTACCGTATTTTCAAACCAGCGTCCAGTTCGAATCAATGGCGGTTGGCATATCCAGGGTATGCGAAATCTGGTCTTTGCAAACCCCATCATCGCCGAGACGGCAACTGACCAAGCCGCCGCATCCCCGACTGCGAGAGGTGGGCTCTACAGCGTGGCCCGCGAACGCGCCTTGGTCGACCGATGCTCAGGTCGAGCAAGACTTGATCCTGTCGCACGCCCTGGTCGAGATCTTCCCCGGCCCGCTACTCGCTGCGCAACTCGCCTCTCGCGGCGGCCACCCGGATTAGACCCAGTCGGCCCGAGGCGCAGCCTCCGAGCGTTTGGTCGCGGCTAAAGCCGCCTCTGCGTCCACCCCGCCTCCGCCGCGAACCGCCGCCGCAAAAAATGTCCCGGATCAGGCTGACCCCTTTCTGTGGATGGCGTGGCGCTGCGTCGGCTTGTCCGTGCGCGTGTCGGCGATGCGGTTGTTCTCAATCACGATCCCCGTCGCGTGCGGCTCGATCAGGAAACCATAGCCTTCGCGGGCGTTCCCGTTATCGATGATGGTGTTGCCGCGAAACGTGTTGCGGTGCCCGCTGTTCTTAAAGGTCTCCCGCCGGAAGTGCACGCCGGCAATCCCGTTGCGCGCCACCGTGTTGTTGACGAACAGGTTGTCGGTGTCCTTGTGGCCGATGGAGATGCCGTACTGGCCGTTCTCCTCGATCACGTTGTCCGTGAACTCCCCGTGCCGCACCCGCCAGCACAGGAACAGGCCGATCTGCCCGTTGTGGTGCGTCCGGCAGTTCTTCACCACCGGCCGGTTGCTCCCGGTGCCGGGATGGATGCCGAGGCCGGTGTTGCCGTGCGACTCGCAGTCGAGCACGCGGATGTTGTCCGTGATCTGAAACGAGATGCCGTCGCCGTTGTAGTTCCGCGCCACGCAGTTCCTCACGGTGACGTTCCGTGAGTTGTAGATATAAATGGCTCCACCGCGGCACCCGTCGATGTACCCGTTCTCGTCCTTGTTGCCGTCCACGGTGACGCCTTCCAGCACGACGTTCTCCGCGTTCACGACGCACAGGATGGGAAACGTGTTCTGGATCCGGGCATGCTGCTCCTCGAGGTTGTAATCCCGAAGCGTGGTGGGATGGATGCGGATCAGGTTCCCCTCGACGGCGGTCACCGTCGTCACGCTCACGTCCCAGCCGGACCGCTCGACATCATCCAGGATGGTGACGCCCATCCCCGGACGGAACTTCGCGGCTTCGGCGACGCGCAGTTGCGATTCGCCGTAGTCGCCGTCCTCGGCCAGCGCGCTTTCGACGCCGCGCCCTTTCTGCAAAATGGTCTTGCCGGGCTCTCCGCGCACGGTGACGCCGGAGGGAATGAATACACTGTTCTCCATCGAGTACGTGCCGGCCCCGATCACCAGCGTGTCACCCGGCCGGAGCATGTCCGCCGCCTTCTGGAGCGCGGCGTTGTCCGAGCCCATCACATGGGCGCTGCCCGACTGGGCGACCGCGATAGTGCGCGGCGCAGGCTGCGAGGAGCGATTCGGATTACAGGCGAGGGTTCCTGCGAGCAACAGAGCCATGCCCGCCGGGGCAAGATGCAGAGTTCTCACTGACATGATTCGTGTCCATGCAAGCATACAACAGCCCCTTCAAAGAGGCGTCGCCATCCGCTTCCCCCGGCAGATCGTAAGCCGGCTTACCAGGCGCTTCGATGCGGTGACGGTGTTCTTCTGGGAATCGACGAGCTGGAACTGCCCTTCTTCCATCGCCAACAGAGCGATGTCGGCCGGCGCGTCCGGCTCGAGCGTGCCGAGCTTCGGAATGCGATTGACCACCGCCGCCGGCTTGGCCGTCGCGCGCGCGAGCACGTCCTCCAGACTCAGGCCGAGATAGAGGAACTTCGAGAGCGTGGTCGGCATGTCGTACACCGGACCATTGATGTTGAGATTGTAGACATCCGTCGAGATCGAATCGGGCAGGAAGCCGGCGTCGATCGCCTTCCGGGCGACTTCAAAGTTGAAGCTGCCGAGCCCGTGGCCGACGTCGAACAGCACGCCGCGCTCGCGGGCCTCGCGCACGCCGGGCTTCAGCTTCCCCTCCTTGTCGAGAATGCCGAGCGTGTGCGCGTTGAAACAGTGCGTCACCACGTCTCCCGGCCGCAGCAATTCCATCACCTGCGGCGTCTCGGGTGGGGCGGAACTGATGTGGACCATCAGCGGAATCTTGAACGTGTCACCCCACTCGCGGGCGATCTTGAGGAAATCGAGGCTGTAGCGGCCGTTCATGTTCGAGCCAACGTAGACCTTCACGCCCAGCACAATGTCCCGATTGTTGACTACCGCCTGAGCGGTGCGGCTCATCCCATCCCGAACGTACTTCACCACGTCTACATCCGGGTTGCGCAGATTCGAGTACAAGTGCACATAGCCGAAGATGCGCGACTGCTGCGGGGCCACGATGAAGCGTCGGAAGCCCGCCACCTGCTCCGGGCCGAAACTGCCGGCATCCACCCACGTGGCCACGCCGGACCGGGCGGCCAGCGGGTCGGCCTCGATGCTCAGCCCGGAGGCCCCGTGGTAGCAGTGGGTGTGCAGATCGATGAGACCGGGCGTGACGTAGAGTCCACTGGCGTCGATCACGTCGAGACCGCGCCCGGCCGGGATGCTCGGCTCGATAGCGGCGATCTTCCCGTCCAGAACGGCGACGTCGGCGCGGCGCCGGTAACCGCGCGACGGGTCGATCACCTCCCCGTTGCGAATGAGGATGTCATGGCGGCGCTCCTGCTGCGCAGCAGCGGCAGCGGGCAGGGCGGCTAGCGAGCGAAGAAAGCTGCGGCGGTGCATGGAAGCATCCTAGCAGGCTTCGAGGACAGACTCGCCGCCTGTCCCCACAAGCGCCAACTTGGGGGCTCTGGCATGGAGTGGCGCAGGCCCTTGGCCTGCGTGGACAGCCGAAACCGCCCGTCCCGCAGCCGGCGACCGCCCACAAGTCACGTGAGCGGCCTGTCCCCAGTCTCAGTCCACCCACCTCTTCAGCACCGGCGCATACGCGTCGATGCGGCGGTCGCGGAGGAACGGCCACTGGCGGCGCACCTCCTCCACCCGGCGCGGATCGATCTCGGCAATCAGAGTCTCCTCCCGGTCCGGGGCGGTTTCCGCGACGATCTCGCCGAACGGGCCCGCGACAAAGGAATCGCCCCAGAACTCCAGCCCCTGCTCCGGCGGGCCTTCATACCCGGTGCGATTCACCACGGCGACATAAACGCCATTGGCGATGGCGTGGCCGCGCTGGACGGTGCGCCAGGCGTCGAGTTGTCCCGCGCCGTGCTGCGCCTTCTCCGACGGGTGCCAGCCGATCGCCGTGGGGTAGAAGATAACGCTGGCGCCGCCGAGCGCCGCCAGCCGCGCCGCCTCGGGAAACCACTGGTCCCAGCAGATCAGCACAGCGATGGGGCCGTAGCGCGTGTCGAAGAGAGGAACACCGAGATCCCCGGGGCTGAAGTAGAACTTCTCGTAGTAAAGCGGATCGTCCGGGATGTGAAGCTTGCGGTAGAGGCCGAGCATCTCCCCGCCCGCGTCGATCACCGCGGCGCTGTTGTGGTAGACGCCCGCGGCGCGCCGCTCGAACACGGGCGCGACGATCGCCACGTCCAGTTCCCGCGCCAGGCGCGAGAGCGCGTCCGTGGTCGGACCGGGGACGGGCTCCGCGAGCGCGAACTGGGCCGCGTTCTCCTCCCGGCAGAAGTACTGTGAGCGGAACAGCTCCTGAAGGCAGATCACCTGCGCGCCCCGGCCGGCCGCTTCGCGGATGCGCCACTCGGCCTTTGCCAGGTTCTGATTGGGATCGTGCGAGCACGACATTTGCACGAGTCCGGCGCGGAATGGGGACGGTGAAGTCGGCATTAGTCTACGATTGTTTCACGCCAGCCGGCTGCCCAGGCCGGCCCACCGAAGTAGCTCTCGTGCATGCTCACCCCAACGCCGCCACTCGGTCCGTGATGTAGCACAGCCGGTCGTATTCGGCGTCGGCGGTGACCATGTCGCTCACGCCCAAAATGAAGCGCGTCGACCGGCCGTGCCGCTCGACGAGTTCGTCCACAAAGCGGCGCAGATCCTCGAACGTCGCGCTGCCCGCGCACAGCAGCACCGACGGGATCCCTCCCCAGATCGCGACCCGGCCGCGGAACGCATCGAGGTAATCCTCCAGGCTCATGCTGGTCATGGGCGCGGGACAAACCGAGTCGGCGACGTCGAACCCGGCCTCCAGATACAGCGGAATCAGCCTGCGGTTCTCCCCGTCGGTGTGCGTGGCCAGGAACTTGCCCCTCCGGTGGAGCGCCTCTGCGTAATCGCGCAGCGCCGGCAGAATGTGTTTCCGGAAGAAAGCGGGGTAGGTGATCGAGTCGTCGTAATTGGCGCCCAGCAGCACGACCTCGGCCGGCGAATCGGCGACCACCCGCTTCATGCTCTCGTAAAACGGCGTCATCGCATCGGCGAGCGCCGCCACTTTCTCCGGATAATCGGCGCACGCGTAGAAGAACTGCTCGAGCGTCATGAATTCCTTCATGATGTGCTGCACCGGCGAGGCAGTGCCGAGCGTGTAGCCGATCACGATGCCGCGCTCGCCGGCTTCGTCTCTGAGGGCTGCGTAGCCTTCGCGCTGGGGCTCCACGGCGGCGTGCGAAAAGATCCACGCGACGACATCGAAGTCCTTGGGCTCGCGGATCGCGTGCTCCGTGATCCAGGGCATCGAGGCGCCCGCGTCGAGCATCTCGTCGGTGAACAGGTACGCCGTGCGGATCGACCCGGCCGGCGTGTGATACTCGACAACGGTCTCGCGCCCGCGCCGGCACACGCGGCGCTCGGTCCCCTCGAACTCGTACCTGTATGTGAGCGTGGGAAGCTGGAACACCCCGAGCGCGCGGTCGATCATGTGCGTTTCATCGCGGATGTCGGTGTAGTCGGGAATGACGCCATACTGGGCGACGCCCATGCGCCGCACGATCTCTCCCAGCGGCAGGTCCCGGAACTCCGTTGGCAGCGTGCCGTAGCGTTTGCGGGCGCGGTGCCAGAACTCGAGCCGCGGCGCCCAGGGAATGCGATCGACGGCTTCGCCGCGGATGGCGGCCAGGATGCGCTGGCGGTCGGTCACGGCTCTCCTCGTCGGGATACGATAACACGGAGCGGCATGTCCGAAACGAGCGGCGCGGATGAGCGGCAGCGGCTGGCGTGGGCGCTCGCCGCGCTGCTGTTTGCGGCCTCCGTGCTCAACTACGTCGACCGTGCGGTGCTGGGCGTCCTGATGCCGCAGGTCAGGGGCGACCTGAGACTTTCCAACACCGAGTACGGGCTGGCGGTGAATTCCTTCCTGACGATGTACGCCGTCTTCTACGTCCTCGGCGGCAGGCTCAGCGACTGGTTCGGTTACCGGCGCACGGTTATCTGGAGCATCACGGTGTGGTCCCTGGCCAACATGCTGCACGGCGCGGTGCAGGGGCTGCGCGGCCTGTGCATATTCCGCGCCATGCTCGGCGTCGGCGAAGGAGGGTTCTATCCAGCCGCTATCCAATGCGCGACGGTGTGGTTTCCGCCGGAGAAACGGGCGAAGGTGATCGGCCTGCTGCTGGCGGGTCTGAGCGTGGGGACGCTGCTGACCCCGCCGGTTGCCGCTTGGATCTTGATTCACTACGGGTGGCGGGCGGCCTTCGTCGCCACGGGCGCCGCGGGCCTGCTGTTGCTGCCGCCGTGGCTCTGGCTCCACCGTGGGCGGCGGACGAACCGCACCGAGCCAGGCAAGCCGGCCAAGCCCGTCGGCGAAGCTCCCCTCCGTCTCGCGGATGTCTTCCGGTCATCGAAGTACTGGTGCATCCTGGCGGCGCGGTCCATGAGCGATGCCGCCTGGTACTTCTACCTGTTCTGGATGCCCGGCTATTTCCAGGATGTGCGCGCCTTCGATCCGGCCATGGTGGGCCGCTTCCTTTGGATTCCGTACTTCAGCGCCGGCGCCGGAGCCATTGTGGGCGCCTGGTTCTCCAGCCGGCTCATGCGGGCCGGAGCAAGTTCGGACCGTGCTCGTAAGACCGTGCTGTTTCCGTCTGCGGCGCTGGCCTCGCTCGGGGCCTTTGTCTTCCTCGCGCCCGGGCCGCCGGCGGCGCTGGCGCTGGCGAGCCTGGCGCTCTTCGCCCACCAGTCCTGGTCGTCGAATCTGCACACGGCGATCACGGAGATCAGCCCGCGGGCCCACGTCTCCGTCCTCTACGGCGTGACCGGCGCGGCCGGGACGCTGGCGGGCGCGGTCGCGCAGCCTCTCATCGGGCGGATTGTTGACACCCAGGGCTATGGCCCCGCCTTCGCCGCCGCCGGCCTGGCCTACGTGGCGGCGATGGTTCTCCTTGGACGCGCGGGCAAAATCGAGCCGATTCAGCCGTAAGATAAGACTCCGTCTTGTCACTTCAGTCAAAATCCGGTGGCAGGCTTCGCTGCCCCGAGCCCACGTTCAGTTCTTTCAATGGCTTGCGCTCCTTGCGAGTGGCAGCGTTGCCTGTCACCGGTTTTGACTTCGAC
>CAYZJD010000091.1:0-13305 GCA_964478455.1 uncultured Solibacteraceae bacterium
GAGCCGGAGGCAACGCAGAAGCCCGCTTGACGGCGGTGGGGCAGGCGCTTTCGCCTGCCGGAAGCTGGATGTTTCGGCCTTCTTCCTCATCCTCTTAGGCTGCGCGGACCCGTACGCCGCCGCTTATTGGGACCTTATTAACCTTCGATAGTAGGAAATTGCCACCCATTTTCAGTATTGACCGGTAGTGTCGATGGTTTAATAATTGAGCCACGGCAACCTGATTGGCGTTGAAATTGAATAGTGGGTACCGGCGAGTCTGCGACGCCCAGCCGGGTTGCCAAAAGAAATCGGGGTGAGGGCCAGGCGGCCCAACCAGGGCATCCGGAAACCTCACCCCCGAACAAATGCGATTTCCGGCAGGCCGGAGGTCGGTGGCGGAGGAGAACTCGTCGGAGCGCCCAGCCGGCCTGCCAGTTTTGTTTTCCGGCTGAGGAGGCATTCTTGGGCAGATTGGGCAGAGGCTACGACTGGCTTCGGCGACGCTGGCTGGACTTGCTGATCTTCTCAGCCATGACACCCTGCGCGGTGTCTCCTTCTGGCTGAAGCGGATCTACTTCTTCTGTTGCTTGGCCTGCGGAGGGAGAAGTTTTTCTATTTCCACAAAGATGGCCGTTCCTTCGAAGATTTCCCTCGTGGCCGGGGTGTAGCCGAAATCATTCCGGATCATTCCCTCAGCGTCCACAAGGAACACGTGTGGCACATGAATTTCCGGATTCTGCGGGGTTGCCTTAAAGTATGAGGCCGCCACTTGGCCGCAATCGAACAGAACCGGCACCGTGGTCCCGGTTTGCGCAACGTACCTGGCGACCGTTGCCTGGTTGTCGGGCGGATTGACGATAGTCAGCACCGCAACCTTGTTGCCGTATTTTGCCTTCACCTGTTCGAGGATTTTCGCGAATGTGCGGCAGTGCGGGCAGTTGGTCTGCATGATCTCGAGGATGAGGATCCTGCCACGGTAATCCTGGGGATCGTGTTGCTGGAAGCTCGAGTCCGCCAGAGAAAACCCCGGCGCCCGCCGGCCCGAAAGTTCTCCGGCTGCCCGCAAGGACCATAGCGGCAGCAGGCTGGCGACAAGCAGCAAGAAGAAGCAGCGCATATCCTTCACCCTAGCACGGAACAACATGCGGACAAGAAAAATAGGGCAGATCAGGCTGACCCCTTTAGGGAGTCGGTGTAGGGGGGGCGGGCGACGCCACGCTCGGTGATGATGGCGGTCACGTACCGGTGCGGCGTGACGTCGAAGGCCGGGTTTTCGACCGGCACGCCTTCCGGCGCCACCGGGACGCCGAAGACGTGGGTGACCTCGTCCGGGGGACGCTGCTCGATCGGGATCCGGTCACCGGAGGGAATCGAGAGGTCGAGCGTCGAGACGGGGGCCGCCACGTAGAAAGGGACTCCGTTCTCTCTGGCCAGCACCGCCAGCGAGTACGTGCCCACCTTGTTGGCCACATCGCCGTTGGCCGCGATCCGATCGGCGCCGACCACCACGCACCCGATGCGCCCGCTCTTGAGGAAGTGCCCGGCCATGTTGTCGGTGATGATGGTCGTAGGGATGCCATCGTGCTGAAGTTCCCAGGCGGTGAGGCGCGCCCCCTGGAGGAACGGGCGGGTCTCGCCGGCGAAGACATCGATCTTCTTGCCCGCGCTCACGGCGGCCCGGATGATCCCCAGCGCCGTGCCGTATCCGGCGGTTGCCAGCGCGCCAGCATTGCAGTGCGTCAATACCGTTTTCCCGTCGGGGACCAGGTCCATCCCGTGCCGCCCGATCGCCTGGTTGATGGCGATGTCGTCCAGACGGATCTGCCGGGCCTCGGCGACCAGCCGCGCCCGGATCTCCTCAACTGGCCTGCCGCGCATGGCTGTGTACACTCGCTTCATGCGGTCGATCGCCCAGAAGAGGTTCACCGCTGTCGGGCGCGTACGGGCCAGGGCGTCGCAGATGGCGTCAAGCTCCCTATCGAGGTCGCTCCCGCCGGCCCTCAACATGCCGAGGGCGACGCCCATGGCGGCAGCCACGCCGATGGCGGGCGCGCCGCGGATCACCATCGCGTGAATCGCCTCGGCCAGCTCCCGATAGTCCCGGCAGGTGACGTAGATCTCTTCTCTTGGGAGGCGCCGCTGGTCGATCATCACGACGCCCTCGTCGGTCCAGACGATGGTTTCTACCATTGCGCGGGCAGGTCCTTCCCTTGAACGAGATAGGCGGTGAACAGTGTCCCGTTGTAGGCTGCGTGCATTACCGCGGAGGCGGCGGTCGAACCTGAGCGGTACCGCATCCACCCGAACCCGGCACCGGCCACCGTGATTAACAGCACGTGCCGCCATGACCAGGCGTACTGCTGGCCGTGCAGCAGCGCGAAGGGCAGCGCGGAACCGAGGATAGCCACGGCCGGGCCGGCCGAGCGTGCCAGAAGCGGATACAGAAAACCGCGGAACGCGAGTTCCTCGCACACGGGGCCGATGGTGACCGCCGACACGCCCACCAGTACGAGGGACAGCCGGTCCTTGAGCAGCTCCTTGATCGGCATGTCAATGTCAGGTGTCTTCAGCAACGCGCCAGCCAGCGCCACTCCAAGGGCCAGCAGGACTCCGGCCGCCACCCGGGGCGCGAACCGTTCCCACGGACTGATCCAGCCGAGCGAGGAGAAGAACGGCTTTCGGTACTTCAGTCGCAGAAAGACGGCCAACAGCGCAAAGGCCAACCCGTAGGCGAGGAACTGGGCAACAAGCACCGCCGGAGTTCTCAGCGATCTGCCCACGCCCAGGGCGCCGAAGGCTGCGCCCACGGCGATGGCCGATGCCAGGAACGCGGCGATCAGCCCGACAATGAAGACCGCAAGATCGCCATAGTCCCAGAACGGGTAGCTCTCACTGCGCTCGTCCACTGGCTGCGGCGAGCTGAAGGCTTCCGGCTCGGTCATTCGTCCCGCTCGACCAGCACCGCGGCCAGGAGCGGCAGCATCAGCTCGTGGTGGCCGGTGAGCGCGATCCCGCGCCCGCCCGCCTTCGAGTGCGGCCGCTCGACGACGTTGACCCGAGGCCGGTAGTGCTGGAGGAAGTCCAGGTTCACCGTGGTGAAGTCCGCCAGCGGATGGCCCAGATTGCGCACGACGGAGAGCGCTTTCAAGAAGACCTCCGGCATCACCACTGCCGAACCTGCGTTCAGGTAGACGCCGCCGGCATTCAACTCCTTGACAAGCGAACAGAAGAGGCGGAAGTCGCGGTGCGTGCCCCGGCCGATGGCTGCCGCGTCCGCTGCCGGGTGAGTGTGGGGCGTGTCCGTCCCGATCGCCACGTGGACTGTTACCGGAACCGATTCTCTCCAGGCTTGAAGAAGCAGGCTGTTGCCGACAAACCGAGGATCGGCAATCTCCGAAAGCCGGCGGCCCAGAGACTCGCCGATGCCGAGCGCGTCCCGGTCGCCCTCGACGATCGCCTGGTTCATCTCCCGGCCCGTTTCCTCGGCGGCGCCGAAACGCCCGTCCGGCAGAACCGCCTCGACGTCCTCGCTGGTCGCGCCCGCGATGGCGATCTCGAAGTCGTGGATCGCAGCCGAGCCGTTCATTGCAAAGGCGGTGGCGTAGCCGCGCCGCATCAGGTCGATCAGTATTGGGGCAAGGCCGCACTTGATGACGTGCCCGCCCATCCCCCACAGGACCGGTTTGGGGGCCGCGCGCGCCTGCGCGAGCGAGTCCACGACGGTCCGGAATGAATCCCCGGCGAGGATGTGGGGCAGCGCATCGAGCCACGCTCCAAGCCCGGCGCCCTTGCGGTACAGCGCGGCAAAATCCTCAACGCGGACCTTGCCGCCGCGCTCCCGGATGGGAACCGTCTTGAGGTCGCCGAACTCCAGCGGCTGTTCCTTGTACTTGCTCATGCGGCCCGCCCGTTGCCGAGCACTTTCTTCAGCGCCTCCCCGGTGTAGCTTTTTCGGCTGCGGACGACCTGCTCCGGCGTTCCCGCCGCCACAACGTGTCCGCCCTTCTCCCCGCCTTCTGGGCCGAGGTCGATGATCCAGTCCGCCGTTTTCACTACGTCGAGATGGTGTTCGATCACCACCACCGTATTTCCCAACTCGACCAGCCGCTGCAACACATCGAGCAGTTTCCTGACGTCATCGAAGTGGAGGCCGGTAGTCGGTTCATCCAGGATATAAAACGTCCGCCCCGTCTGGCGCCGGCTGAGTTCGCGGGCCAGCTTGATGCGCTGCGCTTCACCGCCGGACAGCGTGGTGGCGGGCTGCCCGAGATGGATGTAACCGAGCCCGACGTCGTTCAGCGTCTGGAGCTTGGTCTGGATCTGGGGAATATTCTCGAGCAGCGCGAGGGCGTCTGTGACTGTGGCCTCCAGCAGATCCGCGATCGAGTATCCCTTGTATCTCACCTGGAGCGTCTCATAGTTGTAGCGCCGCCCGCGGCAGACGTCGCATGTGACATAGACATCCGGCAGGAAGCTCATCTCGATTCGCTTCAGCCCGTCCCCCTGGCATGCCTCACAGCGGCCGCCCTTGACGTTGAAGCTGAACCGGCCGGCTTTGTAGCCGCGCTCCCGGGACTCGGGCAACATGGCGTAGAGATCGCGGATCGGGGTGAAGACCCCGGTGTAGGTGGCCGGATTCGAGCGCGGGGTGCGTCCGATCGGCGACTGGTCGATCTGGATGACTTTGTCGACGTGCTCGAGGCCGCCGATGCGCTCGTGCCCGCCCGGCTCCTCGCGCGAGCTATAGAGCGCCCTGGCCAGCGCCCGGTACACAATGTCGTTCACCAGCGTGGACTTGCCGCTGCCCGACACGCCCGTCACCACGATGAACAGCCCGAGCGGGAATTCCACCGTGATGTTCTTGAGGTTGTGTTCGCGCGCCCCATACACCACGAGCTTCTTGCCGTTCCCGCTCCGGCGGCCCGTGGGCGCCTCGATGCGCCGGGCGCCGGAGAGGTACTGTCCGGTCAGCGAGCCGGGATTGCGCTCGATCTCCCGCGGCGTTCCGCGCGCCACAAGATAGCCTCCCAGGCGCCCGGCGCCGGGCCCAAGGTCAATCACGTAGTCGGCTCGCTCGATCGTCTCGGCGTCGTGCTCGACCACGAGCACAGTGTTGCCCATGTCACGCAGCCGGGCGAGGGTGTCAAGCAGGCGGCTGTTGTCGCGCGGGTGCAGCCCTATGCTCGGCTCGTCCAGGACGTAGAGGACGCCGCGGAGTTTCGAGCCGATTTGCGTCGCCAGCCGGATGCGCTGGGCTTCCCCGCCGGAGAGCGTGGCGGCTGAGCGATCCAGGCTCAGGTAGTCCAGCCCCACGGATTGGAGGAACTCGAGGCGATTGCGGATCTCCTCGACGATCCGGCCGGCGATCAACCCCTCCCGATCCTCCAGTTTCCAGCTCTTGACGAGCGGCAAGGCGCGCGCCACGGGCAGTCCGGTGAACTCTGCGATCGACAGTCCCTTTACCTGGACGGCCAGGCTGCTGGGCCGCAGCCGTTTGCCCCGGCAGTCGGGACACTCGACCGGCGACATGTAGTCCATCAGCCAATCCCGGTAGACGTCGGAGGCGCTGTTGAACGTGTCCTCCAGGATGCCGAGAACTCCCGGGAAGTCGCCGCTCCCGAACAAGAGCAGCGACTGAATCTTCTTCGGCACTTGTTCGAATGGCCGCGCCACGTCGATCTTGAGCCGGCGGGCGGCTTCCGTCACCTGGTGGATCAAATAGGCGGCGCCCCCGGGTCCGAGCCCGCCCTCAAGGAGCGGTTTCGAGAAATCGACGATCACCTTCGCCGGATCGAACGACCACCGGCTGCCGAGTCCCGTGCACGTCTCGCAGGCGCCGTACGGGCTGTTGAAGGAGAACGACCGCGGCTCGAGCTGCGGAACGCTGGTCCCGCAGTCCGGGCAGGCCATCTTCTGAGAGAAGAGCCGTTCCTCGCCGTTAACCACGGCCACCAGCACGAGCCCGCCGGCGAGTTTCGCGGCCGTCTCGATGGAGGCTTCCAGCCGCTTTTCCAGCCCCGGCTTGAGAAGCAGCCGGTCGATGACAACCTCGATCGTGTGGTTCCTGCGCTTGTCGAGCCGGATGTCGTCTTCGAGACTGCGCAGTTCGCCGTCAATCCGCGCCCGCAGAAACCCCTGGTGCGCGAGTTTCTCGAGGTCCTTTCTGTACTCGCCTTTGCGGCCCCGCACGACCGGGGCGAGGATCATGATCCGCTCGTCGGTCCGGATGGACAGCACCTGCTGTAGGATCTGCTCGGTGCTCTGCCGGGAGATCTCCCGCCCGCAGTTCGGGCAGTGGGGAAGTCCGATCGAGGCGTACAGGAGCCGCAAGTAGTCATAGATTTCGGTAATAGTACCGACCGTGGATCGGGGGCTGCGTCCGGTGGTCTTCTGCTCGATCGAAATGGCCGGGCTTAGTCCGTCGATGGAGTCCACCTCGGGCCGTTCCACCTGGTCGAGAAACTGCCGCGCGTAGGGGGAGAGCGTTTCCACGTACCGGCGCTGACCCTCGGCATAAATGGTGTCGAAGGCGAGGGAGGACTTCCCCGACCCGCTCAATCCGGTGATCACGGTGAAGGTATTGCGCGGGATCTCGACATCAATGTCCTTCAGGTTGTGCGCGCGCGCGCCATGTACGCTGATGCGATCCAGCATGGTGGGCTTCGGCGGGCTCAGGCCAACCCTTTATTGTCCTGCGCGGCGGACGGGCCGGTCAAACAGGGGGGATGCAAACGGAGTTCGACGCGGGGCATGATAGTGATCGTGTGGCTCGTCCTTTTCCTGGCGGCCGTCGGCGCTTGGGCCGCCGATCTTGAGCCTCGCGAGATCGTCCGGAGGTCCGTCGAGGCCAACGAGGGAGAGAACTGGACGATCGCGCGGAACTACACCTTCCTGGAACGGGTCGAGACGAAGCATTTGAAGGGTGACCGGAGCGCAAGATCCAGGTCCGTGAAGACCTACGACGTGACGCTGGTGGAGGGCTCGCCGTACCGGCGACTGGTCGCCCGCGACGACAGGAGCCTCCCGGCGGAAGAAGAGCGACGGCAAGAAGAGCTGCTGCAAGGGAGCATCGAGGCGCGGCGCAAGGAGACGCCCTCCGAGCGTGCAAAGCGAATCGCCGAGTTCGAGAAGCAGCGCAACAAGTACCGCGACGCGCTCCGCGAGATCCCGGACGCTTACAGCTTCCGCCTCGTTGGGGAAGAGGAGATTGACCAGAACGCCGTCTGGGTGATCGAGGCCACGCCGCGCCCAGGCTACAAGCCCCGAAGCCGGTACGCCAGGCTCTTCCCTCACCTCAGGGGCGCTCTCTGGATCAGCAAGTCCGATTTTCACTGGGTGCGAACCGCTGCCGAACTGGTTGACAACTTCCACTTCGGATGGATCCTGCTGAGGGTCGCCAAAGGCGCGCGAGTGGAAATGGAGCAGGTCCGGGTGAATGGCGAGGTCTGGCTGCCGCGGCGCGTCTGGTACGTCGCCTCCGCCCGTATCGGACTTTTCAGGCGCTACTTCGTCGAGCAGGAGAACACGTACAGCCGCTTCCGGAAGTTCGTGGCCGACTCACGGGTGGTTTCGACGACCGCGCTGGAATATAAGAGACGCGTACCCGTACCGCTCTACCTGGCGCTTTCCCGGTGCAAGTAGGGCTCTGCCTTCTTCCGGGCCCACCCGAGAAGCCTCCGCAGCCAGGGGTAATGATCGCTGAGGATGACCAGTCCCGGTATCAGAAAGATCCATCCCGGCATGACCGGCAAGATGAGTCCCAACACGCCGATAACGACGAGCGAGACTCCGATGGTGGTGCGGATGATCTTGCGCAAGGACGGCTCGTTGCCTCGATTGTAGCATCGGGTCCCCGACCTGTCCGCCCACGATCCCACAAACAGCGTCTTTCATCGTCCTGCTGGCTGCTAGCAGTTCTAGGAAAACCGGCGTGCGCCAACGACGCTCAGCAAGTGCCGGAAGATCGTACCATTACGTTTAGGAAGACTCAAATGCGTGCCCGTACTTGACCCTTTTAAGCGATTAGCACTAGAGTAGAGGTGCCGGTGATCGAGCAGCGCAAAAGCAAACGATTTGACCTGAGGCTTCCCGTGGAGGTCGTGCGCAGGAGCTTTCAGCCGACTTCCAGCGCGGGAGAGACGAAAAACCTCAGCGCCGGAGGCGTGCTGTTCGCCGCTCCGCTGGATGTCGAGGTGGGCGATCCCATCGAGTACGTCATCACATTTCCGACGGGCTCCATCGACGGGGGCAGTGTGAACCTCCGTTGTCTTGGAAAAGTGGTGCGGCTCGAGTCTTCCTCAGCCGATTCGCCCGAAGGAAGACCTCTCGCAGTGGTTGCGGCTACTTTGGAACGGTACGAATTCAACCGGGGTAAGCGCTGAATGCCCCCGGCGCGCGGATAGTCCTCCAAGCGGAGTGCCTTAGAGGTCTTGGACGCGCAGCCAGAGTGTTCCTACGCGTCTTGCGCGTTCCTTCCCGCCTGACGTACCATAGCAAAGAAAAGGCGAAAATACAACGATGAATCTGAGCTTGGGCTTTCCCGAGTTCGGCTCGGAAACCGGATTGAGCCGCCGGGGCGACCTCGAGGCCGCGATTACGCGCTTTGCACAGATGGCAGGTCCGGACTCCCCCATTCGCGCTGTCCGGCAGCTTCCGGCGCGCGCCGGCGAGTCCGAGCCGTTTCCCGAACAGGTGCATCCTGACCTCCGGCGTGCCCTCGAGCAACAAGGGATTCGGGAGCTTTATAGCCACCAGGCGGAGGCGTTCCGCCGGCTTGCCGCGGGAGAGAACGTCGTTGTGGTCACACCCACGGCGAGCGGCAAGACCATCTGCTACAACCTGCCGGCGCTGAACCTCCTGCTCCGCGAGCCGGAAGCCCGGGCTATGTACCTGTTCCCCACCAAGGCGCTGGCCGAGGATCAGCTCCACGAGTTCCACTCGATTGTCGAGGCCATGGGTTCGGGCATTCGGGCGTTCACCTACGACGGCGACACGCCGCAGGATGCCCGCCGCGCCATCCGGGAGCGCGCCAACGTGGTCTTCACCAACCCCGACATGCTGCACGCCGGGATCCTCCCGCACCACACCCGCTGGGCCAAGCTCTTCGAAAGCCTCAAGTACTTTGTCATCGACGAGCTGCATTACTGCCGCGGAGTCTATGGGAGCCACCTGGCCAATGTCATTCGCCGCTTGCGGCGGATCTGCGCGTTCTATGGCTCCTCGCCGCAATTCATCTGTTGCTCGGCCACCATCGCTAACCCGTTGGAGCTGGCCGAACGGCTGGTGGAAGCGCCGTTCAAGCTCATCGACCGCAACGGCGCGCCCGCCGGCGAGAAGTTCTTCGTGTTCTACAACCCGCCGGTTGTCAACCGGCAGCTCGGCATCCGGCGGAGCTACCTGCACGAGGCCCGGCGACTGGCGCTCGAGTTCATCGACCGCAGCCACCAGACTCTGGTCTTCTGCAACAACCGGCTCGCCACCGAAGTCCTGGTCACATATCTTAAAGACGCAATGGAGCGCAGCCCGCTCGGGGTGGAGGCGGTGCGCGGCTATCGCGGCGGTTATCTCCCGCGTGAGCGGCGGGAGATCGAGCGCAAGCTGCGCGACGGCGAGATCCGGGCGGTGGTCGCCACCAACGCGCTCGAACTCGGCGTGGACATCGGCACGCTCGATGCGGTGGTGATGGCGGGCTATCCGGGCACCGTCGCCTCGACGTGGCAGCGGGCGGGCCGCGCCGGCCGCCGGCAGAACGTCTCGCTCGCCCTGCTGGTCGCCTCCAGCGCGCCGATCGACCAATACATCATCGAGCACCCGGAGTACTTCTTCGGCCGGCCCGTGGAGCACGCCTTCATCAACCCGGACAATCTGGAGATCCTCGTCAGCCATCTGAAGTGCGCTGCGTTCGAGTTGCCGGTTCGCGACGGCGAGAAGTTCGGCCCGCACACGACAGCCGATCTCTGCCATTTCCTCGAAGAAACCGGCGTGCTGCATCACTCGGCCGGCGCCTGGCACTGGACCTCGGACACCTACCCGGCCGACGCCATCAGCCTCCGCGCCGTTACCAGCGACAACTTTGTGGTCGTCGACACCACCGGCGAGCCGGAGGTGATCGCCGAAGTCTCCTTCCCCGCGGCGCTCACCAGCCTCCACGAAAAAGCGATCTACCTTCATGAGGCCCGCCAGTACCAGGTGGAGAAGTTTGACTACGAGGCGCGCAAGGCCTATGTGCGCCGCATCGACTGCGACTACTTCACCGACGCCATCGACTACACGCAGGTCAAGGTGCTCGAGCAGTTCGAGTCGGCGCCGCTGGCCGGTGCGCTTGCGGCCCACGGCGACGTGCGGGTGAACCGCCAGATCGTCGGCTTCAAGAAAGTGAAGTTCTATACCCTGGAGAACGTTGGAGCCGGCAACCTGTCGATGCCGGAACAGGAGATGCACACCACCGCGTTCTGGATCCATTTCCCCGAGGCTTTCCTGGCGCGATTCCCGGATCTGTCTCCAACGGAGAGGCAGGGCGGTCTGACCGGCCTGGGGAATTTGCTCCGCGCCGTGGCGACGCTGCTGCTGATGTGCGACCCGCACGACCTCGGTGTGGCTCTCACCGAGGACATCGCCGGCGGTCTGAGGATGTGGGAGCCGAATCTCTACCTCTACGACAGCTACCCCGGGGGCATCGGGCAGAGCGCGCCCCTGTTCAAGCTGGCCCCGCGCATGTTAGCGGGCGCGGCCGAGCTGCTGGCCGCCTGCCCCTGCCAGTCCGGCTGCCCGAGTTGTGTTGGCCCAGTGGGCGAGGTGGGCGAGCGCGGCAAGCAGGCAGCGGGACGCCTGCTGGCGCAGCTTTGCGCTCTTGGCTCGTAACCGTTTAAGAACGCGCAAACATGCGCTAAGCCGGCCGCGCCGCGAACAGGCGCTCCGTCTCAGCCTGGAGAAGCACCCAGAGCCCGTATACGCCCAGGGCCGTGCCGATAGGCACGTTCAGAAGATTCAGCGCGGAGATCACGATCGCCAGAATCCTGGCCCAGGGCTGCAACTTCAGCAGGCCGATCCCCGCGATGATGCCCGGCAACGAAAGAACGACCAGCACGACGGCAATGACCACTCCTATGAGGCCCAGGATGGGAATGGCAACCGCGGCCTCCGGGTCATGGTGAGCAGCCATGCCGACGATGCCGGCCACCCCGCCGAAGATCAGCAGAATGATCAGTGCCCCGAGCAGGAACATGGAGCCGAACACGATGTTAAGAATGGCCAGAATGCGAACGTGATCGCGCATGCACCCTCCTTTGGACGGGACGCATTCTACAACAGGTACGTTCGGCGGCCAGGAAAGTTCCCGGTTGTCACCTGAAACCGGCGGCTGCATCTTACACTGGTAGGCTATGATCTTCGAAGTCTCTTCCACCAAGTCGCTCGACGAAATCGGCCGGGCTTTGCAGGAGGCCGCCGCCCGCCACAAGTTCGGCGTCATCGCCGTGCATGACCTCAAGGCCAAGATGAAGGAAAAGGGCGTGGACTTTGCGGGGGAGTGCATGATCTACGAGGTCTGCAACCCGCAGCAGGCAAAGAAGGTGCTGGAGGCCAATGGCGCCGTCTCCACCGCGCTGCCCTGCCGCATCTCGGTTTATGGCAGTGGCACCACCCACGTGCTCGCGACGATCCTGCCGACGGCGTTGATGAAGCTGTTCTCCAGCCCCGAACTCGATCCCGTCGCGCAAGAGGTCGAAGACGTCGTGGTCGCTATGATGAAGGAAGCGGCCTGAGCCAGCGACGCAACACGAGGGCGGCTACCACCGCACCTAGGGCGAGCATCACCCACGGGATCACCTGGAGCCACCACCAGCGGGAGCCCTCGGGCTCGAGCAGCACTCGCATCCCATAACGCTGCTTGTAGAAGCCGAGAATCTCCTCGTCCCGCTTGCCCTCGAGCACCATCCGGCGGATCTCCACCTTCATCTGAAGCGCCGCCTCGCTGCGGTGGGTCGAAACCGGCTCGGACCAGCAGCAAGGTGCAACCAGCGACCTCTCGAGTTTTTCGATCCTCCGCGCCTGCTCCGGCGTGGGCTCCACCGCCGCGGCGGCCAGGGCGAAGCAGGCGACCATCGCGATCAGATTTCGGATACGCGGCTCCACAACTTCATCATACGCTGCCGGCGCGCCAGCCATCCCAGAAGCAGCATCGCGTACACGGGCCCGTAGATCCACCAGCGGAGCGGCGTCGAACCCTGCCATTCTCCCAGTTCGAGCCAGCGAATCAGGACGTGGTAAGCCAGCGGCACGAGCGCTGTCCACAACAGCAGGGCCGGCACCGGATAAAACGCCAGCATGGGAAGCAGCCACGTCAGATACCACGGGTGCACGTTGGAGGAGACGATCAGCATGATCGCAATCACCGCCAGCGAGGCCTTTTCGAGCGGCCACTTGAGCAAGCTCACCGCGATCGCTGCAGCCGCGACAACCCCGAACGCGAGGTACTTGGCGCGGTAGACATCGCCCGTCATCCAAAGCAGCAAGCCGTGTAGGCTGTCGTTGTTGCGCCAGCCCCCGAGAAATCCGCTCATGAAGCGGATGTTCTCGGTGACGTCGCTCCGGTACGGCCACGCGAGCAGCGCTGCAATCGGCAGGAGGACCAGCCACTGCTGCCATCGCCGCGGTCGCCATCCCTTCCAGCCAATGAACGCCGGAAACAGGACCAACGGCCAGAATTTCGCCGCCGCCGCAAGTGACAGCGCGGCGAAGCTCCACGTCCACCGCTCCTTCGACGCGGCCAGCAAGGCCAGCAGGACGAAGAGCACGGCCGCCGAGTCGTTGTGCCCCGTCGCCCAGAACTCCATCACCGGCAGCGGCGACCACGCATAGATCAAGACGTGCTCCGGCGGGAGGCCGCGTCTTCGCAGAAGAGCCCAAAGGACCGCGATCACCCCGAGATCGAACAGGGCGTATGGCGCCTTGAACCAGAACGCTTGCAGGAAAGGATCCTTCGTCAGAGCCGAAGTGGCGCGGTACATGCCGAATTGCAGTATCTCCACCAGTGGTCCGTAACCGGCCTTGGAATCTTTGCTGCCGACGGATGGGAAGGTTTCGTCGCGCAAGGACGCCCACTCCGGGTCGTTCGGCCGCGCCTGGTAGGGATTGCCGCCGCGGGCCTGGAGCTTACCCTCCCACCGGTAGCGGTACACATCGTCCGACAAGACCGGCGCCAGGGGCCAGACCGTCAGCCGGAACAGCACCGCAGCGACCCAGATAAGCACCGGTAACCTGCTGAAGACACTTGCCTTATGCGGCAGCCGCAATACCACCCACGCCGCAACAAGGTGGACTAGC
>CAYZJD010000092.1:0-13259 GCA_964478455.1 uncultured Solibacteraceae bacterium
TCGAGGTGGACGTGGACGCGCTCTCCGATTCCGAGGACGTGCTGATCGCCGGCATCATGGAGCACATCGAGGAAGCGGGCGTGCACTCGGGCGACAGCTCGTGCGTGTTGCCGGCGACCTCGATCAAACAGGAAGAGCTGGCGACGATCGAAAGCTACACCGTCCGCCTGGCCCGCGCCCTCCAGGTCATCGGCCTGATGAACGTCCAGTACGCGATCAAGGACGGCACGGTCCACGTGCTGGAGGTAAACCCGCGCGCCTCGCGTACCGTTCCCTACGTGAGCAAGGCGACGGGCGTGCCGCTACCGAAGATCGCCGTAGGCCTGATGCTGGGCAAGCGCCTCAAGGACTTTGCGCACCTCACCGGCGGCGCGGTTTCAGGCTGCCTGCCCGTGCCGCAGTTCTTCGTGAAATCGCCCGTCTTCCCGTTTAACAAGTTCCCGGGCGTGGACCCCGCGCTCGGGCCGGAGATGCGGTCCACCGGCGAGGTGATGGGCGTCGGGGAGAACTTCGGCGAGGCGTTCGCCAAGGCGCAGTTGAGCGCCGGGACGCCGTTGCCCGAGAAGGGCCGGGTGTTCCTCAGCGTGAATGACCGCCACAAACAGGAGGCGGTCGAAGTCGGCCGCAGGCTGGCGCAGCTTGGCTTCGATCTGGTGGCCACGCGCGGCACCGCCGCCGCGCTGAAGGCCGCCGGCGTCCCATGCCGCACCGTGCTCAAAGTGAACGAGGGGCGCCCCAACGTGGTCGACCTGATCAAGGCCGGCTCGATTCAGCTCGTGATCTACACCGCCGCCGGCGCCCACTCCTTCAGCGACGAGCGGGCCATCCGCCGGACGACCGTCGCCTACCGCGTTCCGTGCATCACCACCCTCAGCGGCGCCAAGGCCGCCGCCGATGCCGTCGCCTCGCGTCGCCGCGACCCGATCCGCGTCTGGAGCCTCCAGGAGATCCACGCGCGGGAACGGTCTGTAGCCGGGTAACTGTTTCTACCGGCATTTGACGAAACCAGTGCGGGTCGTATAGTGTTGTGGCCTCGGAAGCCGTGCTTTCGCCCGCGTCCAACGGCAGCCGCGCGCCAGAGACTGTGCTTGCGGATTCACGTGCCTTGGCGGGCCCGCGGAAGCTGGCAGTGTTGGGCTGAACCTGGGGGGACTTTTCACATGCAAAACTCGAGGCTTCGTCTCCGGCCGCTAATGCTGTTGGCGGCCATGGGCCTGGCACTGACGCTTGAAGCGTCGGAGGACCGCCCTCCGCTGGCGTATCGCTTCCTGGTGGTGATTTCCGATCAGTGGAAAGATCCGGCCAGCTATCTGATTGAGGGCGGCGGAGAGTTTCAGGTGGTGGCGACTCTGCTCAAGACCTGGGGATTGCCCTTCGACATCCTGCGGCTCGATCAGCAACTGCTCGACCGCTACTACCTTCTGGACAGGGAGGGCCGCCCGCGTTACGGCACGATCGTCTGGGATGCAGCTCCCTCCGGTTTGCAGGGCAAGGACCTGAGTCTGCTGCCTTCCCTGGTGAAGGACTATGGCGTCAACCTCGTCGTCCTCGGCGACACGATCGCCGCGCCGGAAGCCGCCGCGCTCGCGGGCCTCGATTACATCAGCGAGTACCGGCTGGGCGACGGGCTCTCGTTTGCGGGCGAACACTTCATTACCCACGGTCTGGCCGGGAGGGAGAAGGAATTCCTCGCCGGGACAGGGTGGGAGATAGCCGGCAGCAAGGTTTCGCCCAAGGAAGCGACGGTGCTGGCACGGCGCGCCCATCTGCCGTTTCTGACCGTGCGGCAATTTCCGCGAGGGGGCCGCGTGGCCTGGCTGGGCGCGCACCGCGGGAGCATTCAGATCGGCAAGCAACTCGTGCGCGACCTGTTCAAACGCTGCCTGGTATGGGCGCAGGGCTACGCCCTGTATGCCGAATACCCCAGGAGCATCATCCTGTTCATGGACGACTTCGGCACCTCCGACAGGACGTATCTCCCGTACTGGCACTACCGCACCCTCAATGAAGAGGACATCCGGAAGGGCCTCATCGAGCCGCTGAAGCGCCACAAGGCGGTGCTGACGCAGGACGTGCTTACCGGCTATGTTGACCGCAAAGGGCGCAGGATCGCGAACCCCTGGAAACAGCAGGTGATCGACGAGATCGACGGCAAGACGCTCCATGATTACGTCTCGGCCAAGCGAGGATTGGACGCCGGCCTGCGTGAAGGCGTCTTTGAGATCCAGTGCCACGGCTATACCCACATGCTGCCGGACCTGGAATCTCCCCCCGGCCCCTTCTGGACGGCGCCGATGGACGGCGCCGGAACGCTTGGCTTCGACGAGGAATTCGGCGACCGGTTGCGGGACAAGGAGGTTCCGGCCATCACGCAGAAGTATCTGCTGGAGAGAGGGCTCGAGTACATCCGGAAGGATTTCGGGGTCACACCGCTGTTCGTCATCAACGGCGGCAGTGCGTGGTCGCGCTCCTATCCGAATAGCAGCCCTCGCATCGCCGCGGAGATGGGTCTTGGCTTGTCCCACTTCGAATCGGCCGGATACCTTGGAAAGGACCTCGTCATCCCGTCCATGCAGCCGGTGGTTCTGCACGGCTCCTGGGCGCACGACCGGAAGCTGGTCGCAGCCGACATCCCGTGGACCGTTGACGGGCCGTACTTCCTTGTCTTCCACGACCGCGACATCTCCCTGGACATCAACGCGGCCGAGCGTTTGCTGACCGGTCTCGGAGAGGGCGTGCGCTACATGACGGCGAGCGAATACTGCGGGTATCTGCACGCGCGCGTTGAGGCGGAAGACGCACCGGGTCCGGCAGTCTCCCTGGTGGTGGATTACGACGGACACTACTGCCGGTATTTCGCTTCGCATGAGTCGAGCTGGATCCTGCACCTGTCGGATGAAACGCGCCGGGAACTGAAGACTGCGGTCCCCGAGCGGCAGACAGTCACAATCCCGAAAGGCCTGGGGCGGCACGTCATGCGTGTCGGACAGCCCACGCAATAGGAGGATGTCTGATGGGAACGGAGGCAAAGCCGCAGGAATCCATCGCGGGCGCGGTCGCCGCGCCCGCGCCCGCCGCAAGACGCCTTGTATCGCTGGACGCGTTTCGCGGCTGGACGATGTTCTGGATCGTGGGTGGCGGCGCGATCATGGCCGGCCTGCAAGCGCTGGGGCACAACCCGGTGATCGACACCGTCGTGTATCACTTGGACCACACTCCGTGGCAAGGGTTGCGGTACTACGACCTGATCTGGCCTTCGTTCATGCTGATGACCGGCATGTCCCTGCCCTTCTCGTACGCCAAACGCTCGCTCACCCAGACGCACCAGGAAATCCTTTTGAGGGTGTTACGGCGCGTAGCCGTGCTCTTCCTGCTCGGCTCGCTCAGGGAAAGCATCCACCTGAATCATCCGTACCTGGTGGAACTGAGCAGCGCGCTGCAACCGATCGCGATCGCTTACCTGTGTGCTTTTCTTATCGTGCGCAGATCATGGAAGTTCCAAGCCGCCGCCGGCGGCTTGATCCTCGCCGATTACGCGCTTCTGCTGGCGTTTGTCCCGGCGCCTGGGATTCCCGCCGGCAGCTACCAGGAAGGCGCCAACATTGTGGCCGCAGTCGATGTCGCGGTGTTGGGCCGGACCCACCGGGAAGGATGGGGGACCGTCCTGAGCACAATCCCCACGATTGCGACGACGATCCTCGGCTTGTTGATCGGGAGGCTTCTCAAGAGCGACCGGGCGCAGCGTGGCAAAGTCCTGATCATCGCCGCTACGGGACTCTGCGGTGTGGTCCTGGGACTGGCCATGGATCCGTTCGTCCCGATCGTCATGAAGCTCTGGACCACCTCCTACGGCCTGGCTTCGGCGGGCTGGTCCTGCCTGTTGTTTCTGGCCTTCTACTGGATCATCGACGTTCGCGGCTACCGGAGGTGGGCTTTCCCGTTTGTGGTCATCGGAATGAACGCGGTCACGATCTACATGTCCCGGACCATTGTCCCACTGGACAGGATCGTGGGTATCTTCACGAGGGGAGTGGCGCCGGACCTTGGATCGTTCGGCCCGCTGTTTCAGGCGATGGCGGCCCTCCTCGTCGAATGGCTGATCTTCTACTGGATGTACAGGCGAAAGCTCTTCTTGACGGCGTGATCGGTCACCGGCGGCTGCGCGGCCGCGGCGCTGTCCGGCGGCGGTGGTATTCGCGAAGCCAGGATGCGAGGATAGCATCAGCACCGACGTATGAGCGAGTGCTTCCACGATCCTCACCTCGGATGGCCGGGGCCAGCGGGCTACCGGGCATCAAGGTTCTGTGTGGTCTGCTCGCTGACTCTGCTCACCGCTTCCGCGGCCCCACAGGCGCAGCAGTTGCCCGATCTCATCTCCGCGCAACAGATCAATCTCGATGAACTCGAGCCAGCCGTGCGCGACCAGATCAGCCGCGCCTACGAGGAGGCTCGCCAGAAGCCCGAGGACGGAGCGCTGGCGGGGAAGCTGGGAATGATCCTCCAGGTGTATGGGAAATACGAGCTGGCGGAGAGCTGCTACTTGAGGGCCCAGGCTCTGGACTCGCGTTCCTTCCGCTGGACATATTATCTCGGCAACGTGGAGGGCTGGCTCGGAAAGCACGGGCAGGCTATCGAACACCTTCGGGAGGCCCTGAAGATGGATGGCAGTTATGCGCCCGCGCGAGTCCGGCTTGCGCAGTTGCTGTTCGATTCGGGGGACATCGAGCAAAGCGCCAGAATCTATCGTGAGGCGGTCGAGCAGAATCCCCGCATGGCTTCTGCTCACTTGGGTTTGGGCCAGATTCTGGCGGCGCGTGAAGACTGGGGCGCGGCGATTGAGTCGTACCGCCGGGCGTGTGAAATATCCCCCAACTATGCCGCTGCTCACTACGCGCTCGGGATGGCCTACAGGAAGACGGGCGACCTGGCGAGAGCCCGCGAGCACCTCGAACGCCACCAGCGGGCGAGGCAAACCAAGCAGCCTTCCGATGACCCCCTAATGGATGAAGTGAACTCGCTTTATTCCGGAGGTCTTACCCTTTTTGCGAAGGGATCTCAGCTTGCTCAGCAAGGGAAGCTGCGGGAGGCCGCCGCTGAGTTTGAATCCGCATTGGCGGTGAATCCGCGGCTGGTCATGGCCCACATCAACCTGATCGCGATGTATGGGCAACTGGATCTCGCCGACAAGGCGGAGGAGCACTTCCGGGCGGCGGTTGAGTTGGATCCCGGCTGGGTGGAGACCTACTACAACTGGGGGATGTTCCTCGTCCAGCACGGAAGGAAGGTGGAAGCCGAAGGAATGTTCCGGAAGGCGGTCGAGGTCAATCCGAAGTATGCCGATGCGCACGTCCAACTGGCGTCACTGCTGGATGAATCCGGGCGCTCGAAGGAAGCCGCCGCCTATTACGAGAGCGCCCTCGAGGTTGATCCGAACCACCGGCAGGCCCACTACTTCTTCGGGCGCAACCTGCTTCAGGGCGGGCGGACCGAGGAGGGAATCAAACACCTCCTCGAGACAGTCCGGATGGAAGACGACCGGACGCCTGTTTGCATGCAGACCCTCGCCATTGCCTACGAGCGCGCCGGCAACAGGGAACGGGCGCTTTACTACCTGCGGCAGGCGCGGCAGCGGGCGGTATCTCTTGGAATGCACGACCTGGCTTCGCGGCTCCAGCGGGACCTGGACCAGTTGAGCCGGGAGCCTGCACGCCCTTGATGGCACGAGCCCAGGAGGACGCTCGCAGGCTCCGCGTCGCCGGAGCGCGTCGCGGCCTGCTGACGTGGGCGTTGGTCGCCCTCATGGGGTGCGGGGCGGCGTACGCGACCACGATTCTCTTCGAAGATGCCGCCGAAAACAGTGGCCTGCGCTTCCGTCATTTCATTGGAGCCACCGGTTCCTATTTTGTTCCGGAGATCTTCGGCTCGGGTGTCGCGGTGGTGGATTACGACGGGGATGGAGATCTCGACGTTTATCTTCTTCAGGGCACGATTCTTGACAAGACGAAGTCTCTGAAGGATGCCATCTTCCCGCCTCCGAAAGAGCATTTCCCGGGCAACCGGCTTTTCCGGAACGAGCTAATTCCGAACGGTAAGCTGTACTTCACGGATGTGACCGAACGGGCCGGTGTAGCCGGCAACGGCGGATACGCGATGGGAGTGGCAGCCGGTGATTACGACAACGACGGTCACCCCGACCTGTTCGTAACGAACTATGGGCAGGACATGTTGTTCCGGAACAACGGCGACGGGACCTTCCGGGATATCACCCGAGAGGCTCTTCCTGCTGAGGAATCATTCGGCTCGAGCGCGGCCTTCATCGACTACGACCAGGATGGATTCCTGGACCTGTTCGCGGTGCGCTACAACTCGTTCACGGTCCGAAGCAACAAAGAGTGTTTTGGTTACGCTGGAGGCCGCGAGTACTGCGGCCCTGGTGATTATCGGCCGGTCCCCGCCAGGCTTTACCGTAACGACGGCCGCGGCCACTTTGTGGATGTCACGCGAAAGGCAGGGATTGGCTCGGCGTCCGGCAACGGGCTGGGAGTGGTGGCGGCTGACCTCAATGACGACGGCCTAGTCGACATTTTCGTGGCCAACGACAAGACGCCCAACCACCTCTGGATTAACAAAGGCAACAGCTCCTTCGAGGACATGGCCTTGTTGTCGGGCACGGCCTATGACGAACAAGGAAAAGAGCACGCCGGCATGGGCGTCACCGCGGGGGACTTCGATGGAGATGGGGACGAGGACATTTTCATTGCCAACATTACGGGCGAAACCCACATGCTGTACCAGAACCTTGGCAAAGGGATGTTCCGGGATGCGACAAGGCTTTACGGTCTCGGCCACACCACCGTGCCTTATACAGGTTTCGGCACTCTGTGGTTCGACTACGACAACGACGGCCAGCTCGATCTGTTCCTAGCCAATGGAGAGGTCAGAATGATGGATTCCCGGCGTGGGAAGCCGTTCCCGTATGACCAGAAGAACCTGCTTTTTCACAACGAGGGCAAGATCTTCCGCGATGTGACGGCCGAAGCGGGCCCTGCGTTCGACTTCTCCGAGGTGAGCCGGGGCGCTGCCTTCGGCGACATCGACAACGATGGCGACATCGACATCGTGGTCAACAACGCGAACGGACCGGCGCGGCTGCTGCTGAATCAGATCGGCTCCCGAAACCACTGGCTGGAGGCGCGATTGGTCGGGGTGAAGGCCAACCGGGACGCTTATGGCGCGCGCGTGGCGCTGTTTCGCAAGGGCAGGCCCCCGCTTTGGCGCCGCGCGGCCGCCGACGGCAGCTACCTCAGCGCCAATGATCCCCGCGTCCATTTCGGATTGGGGACGGACGCCGAGTTGCGGTCAGCGGAGTTGGAGAGCATTCTCGTCGTCTGGCCGAACGGATCGAAGGAAATGTGGCGGGTCGCGAAGGCCGATTGCCAGATCGAGTTGCGTGAAGGAACCGGCACACCTGCCGCCGGAACTCCCCCGCCCGGCCGGACGACCGGGCGGTAACTCCGGGCGGCGCCCCAGTCAGCCAGCCGCTTGAGGCGATGATTCGGAATCGAAGCCGAGGGCCCGAGAGACGGCGGCGGCCGTGCACTTTACCGACTTCACCAGCGAGGCGAAATTCTCGTCAGTGATCTGCGCGGTGGTCCCAGCCACGCTGATGGCCGCGGCAAGTTCACCGCCATGGTCGAACACGGGGGCGCCAATGCATCGGAACCCAATTTCGCCTTCCTGGTCCTCCACCGAGTAGCCGGCCTTTCGGATCCCTGCAACTTCTTCCCTCAGCTTACGCACGGAAGTGATGGTGTTGTCGTTGTAACGCGGAAGGCCGTGGTTCCGGATGGCCAGTTGCATCTGCTCATCGGAGAGGTACGCCAGCAACGCCTTGCCCACAGCGGTGGCGTGGAGGTCCATTCGCTTGCCGACCCAGGTTGCCAGTCTCAGGAGCCCCGGAGGTTCGATCTTCTCCACCAGTACCGCCTCGCCTTGCTCGAGAATCGCCATGTGAACGGTGAGGCGTGTGTTCTGCATCAGTTCACGGAGAAACGGGGCTGCCTGCTCTCGCAACTTGAGCCCGCTGAGCGCTGTGTTGGCAAGGCCAAACAGCTTCCGTCCAAAGACATAGCGGTTCGTTCTGCCGTTCCGGTAGAGGTATCCGCGCCGCTCCAACGTGAGGAGGAGACAGTGCGCCGAGCTTTTCGGCAGGTTCAGGCTCCGGCTCAGCTCGGGCAGCGTCAGGCCGTGCCTGGCGGAGCCCAGAACCTCCATGATAGAGAGCGCCCTGTCGACAGCGGGCACCGATGGTGTCTTCAGGCCGGGCATTGGTCCCCAGGGTTAGTTCCGTCCACGGGGATGGACAAACGATGACATCTTACCATGACCACGGGAATGCACTGATGTTGGCTTGGCGAGGTAGCCGGGAGACGCGAGGCCAAGCACCACATAGCGGAGGTGGCTTGGCCGGGTGGAGACGGCGTTCAGCATAATGGATGCTGTGATTCGGGGAACGCCTCTCAGCGATTGCCTCTTCAGCACGAGCATACTAACATAGCCGCGAGTCTCGCGGTTTGAGGTTTGTTCTGCTGCTTTGCGGAAGCTGGGAGTGGTGCTGGCAACTACAACTTTTCGCGGGAGGCGTTAAGCCATGTTCGTCACAGCGGTCGATATGTTCAGGGATTGGCGCAAAGCCCCCTACCTGGTGGCGGCGGCCCTTGTCTTCTCTGGTTCCCTGTTGGGACAGGAGGGGCTCTCGACTCTCCGGGGTACTACCACCGACACCACTGGCGCCGTTATTCCCGGAGTCGCCGTTGTAGCTCGTGAAGTCCTGACCAACGTGGTTGCCCGGACGGTGACGACTGACGGGCAGGGCAACTTTGAAATGCCGGGGCTGAAGGCGGGCAACTATCAGGTGACCGCAACGCAGCCTGGCTTCAAGAAATCCGTCGTGGGCGACGTCATCCTGCAAAGCAACCAGGTGCGTCGCGTTGACATCGTTCTGGAAGTCGGCGAGGTAGCCACGGAAGTGACCGTGAGCGCAGCGGCGGCGGCAATCCAAACCGAGGGGGGAAAGATCGGGGTGGATTTCAACTCAGCCAAGCGTTACTGGGACCTGCCGGTCCCGGGCAACGCGTTTTCGGGAACCTACGCGGTGCTGGCCATTCTGCCGGAAGTCCAGCGCCGGCCAGGTGATTGGGGCTCGCCGACCTTCGCCGGACAGGGCGGAAGCCAGGTGAACATGGGCCAGGACGGAATCAAGGAGGAAACCTTAAACAGCCAGACTGTGAACATGGAGGCTGTCCAGGAAGTCAAGCTCGTCGCCGTCAACCAAACGGCCGAGTACTCGAGAGTGGGGTTCTTCGACACGATCACCAAGAGCGGAACAAACGAGCTCCACGGCGAAGCGTCGTACTATCACCGGAACTCGGCTTTGGGCGCCCGAAACTTCTTCGAGGATGAGAAGGCCAGGGTCATCTACCACACCATCAACCTCAGCGCCTCCGGAGCGATCGTTAAGAACAAGACTTTCTTCTATGGGTTGTGGAACGGCGAGCGGGTCCCGGGAAAGACTTTCTACCTTACGAGCGCACCTACTGACAAGATGCGAGCCGGTGACTTTTCGGAATTGCTCACCTCCAGTCCGGCAGTCGCTATTGTCGACCCGCTCACGGGACTTTCGTTCCCCGACAATAAGATTGATCCTCAGCGCCTCAGCAATGTCGCCACGACGTGGCAGGAGGACTACGTTCCTCGGGCGAACCGGCCCGGGCTGGTGGACAACTTCGGTTGGATCCACCCCTATCCCGACGACCAGTTCCGCGCGGATGTCTGGTCGGTCCGTGTGGACCACAGGCTGAACGACAAGCATTCGCTCTACGGCAGGTTCCAGGGCTATTTGCCGCGTTACATCCTCGCGGGGTCCTACCCAACGATGACCTCGCCATCTAACCGGCAGAGCCACTCATGGGTTGCGACGGATATTTACGTGTTCTCCCCAACTACCGTCAACACCTTCACTTTCGGCGGCAACCGGGACGGGATCAAATCCGGCATATCCATGCAAGGCATCCAGCCCCCAGCGGCGGCGGCCATCGTGGAGAAGCTGGGGCTTCGGGGTGTCAATGCGGCCGGCGTTACGGACGTTTCTGGATCTCCAACTTTTCTTATCACCGGTTACCCCGAAATGGCCTTTCTTGGAGAAGGTGGTGCAAGCGGCTTCTCGATATGGCCTCGGAGCTTTACGTACGCCGACAACGTGACCCGGGCGGCCGGCAAGCATGTCCTCAAGTTCGGCTTCGAGCAGAGATCGTACTTCCGCTTCGATGGAAGGGTCCCCAATGACAACTATGGGAACTTCGAATTCGACGGCACCTGGACCGGAAATGCATATGCCGACTTCCTGCTCGGGTTGCCCATCAGCAGCACGCGGCTGAACCCGATCCTGAACCGGAAGTTCTCGACCAAAGAGCTCGGGATCTTCATCACGGATACGTTCAAAGCGTCGCCGAAACTTACGCTGGACGTCGGCCTGCGATGGGATCGCTTCAGCGCCACCACCTATGACGACGGGCTGATGCTGAACTGGGATCCGAAGACCGGCAACGTGGTTGTGCCCGAGGCGGCGCAGTCGAAAGTGAGCCCCTACTACCCCAAGGCGATCCATGTCGTCACGGGGAAGGTCGTACCCGACCCCGACAAGCGCAATTTCGTTCCTCGAATCGGCGTCGCCTACCGGCTGACCGACAAGACGGTGGTTCGCGGAGGCTACGGGATATACAACGAGTTTCTGGGGGCGTTTGCCCGGCAACAGGGAGGCGGGCCGTTCGCAGTCAGCGAGACGTATTACAACGAGATCACGGACGGAGTGCCCTTGTTCCAGATGCCGGATCCGTTCCCGTCCGGCGGCGTTTCGCCGGATGTCCCTTCCCAAAGCGTCACGGCGGTTCCTTTGCACACGAAGAACGGTGTGATCCACCAGTTCAACGCCACGGTGGAGCGGCAGGTAGGGGATGTCGGCTTCCGCCTGTCGTACATCGGTTCGCGAAACCGGGATTTGAACTATAGTCTCAACATCAACAAACCGGAGCCGAGCCTGATTCCGTTCACCAGCGGCCGCCGGCCCTTCCCTCAGTTCGTCCGCACGACCGTCTACCGCACGGATGGCGCAACCAATTACGATTCCATGACGTTTCAGGCCAACCGGCGCATAGGATGGGTCACATTTGACGCCCACTGGACCTGGGCTCACGGCATGAACAACATGCTGAACTTGGAGAATCCATATAGCCCGTTGCTCTGGAGCCGGGATTTCTTCGCCAAGCACCGGGTGGTCTTTAACACGGTGTGGGAGTTGCCTGTTGGCCGGGGGCGCCAGTACCTCAGCACCGTGCCGGGTCCAGCGAACCAGGTGATTGGCGGGTGGAGACTTGTGTGGGTGACCTATCTGCAAAACGGGCAGTACTTCTCGCCCGCGTTTTCCGGCAGTGACCCATCGAACACGAACACTCGCGGTGGGGTGCCCGACCGCATCTGCGACGGGAACCTGCCGGCGGGGCAACGCTCGATCAATGGTTGGTTCGATGCCGCTTGTTTCGCTGTCCCGCCCGTGGGCAGGTTCGGCAACAGTGGAGCCAACATCCTGGAAGGTCCGGGGCTCCACGTCCACAACCTGACCATTCTCAAGCGATTTCCAATAACCGAAAAGGTGCACTTCGACTTCATGGGGATGATCTCCAATCTCTTCAACCACCCGAACTTCCTGTTCCCGGACAACAACATCTCAGTACCGGGCGGGGTCGGCGTGATTGGTGAGACACACGGCCTGTACTCGGGTGAAAGAGCCGGACAGCGCATGGTCGAGTTGCGAGGTCGTATCGAGTTCTGACCTTTACGGACGCGAGCCGCAAGTTCGAGGCTCCCAGTAGTGCGGCAACCCCATCCGCATCTGGAACACTCCCGGGGATAGTCGTCCCCGGCAGCGCTCCCTGGGCAGTGGCGGTTTCGCCAAGCGTCTTCCGTGTACGCAGGTGTCTGTTCAGCCTTCGCCACATCGCCGCACCACTAAGACGTGGTGAGGTAGCGCATAACGGTGTTCAGTCCTCTGAATGTTCACCGCAGACTGCCGCTTGTGGGATTGACTGCCCGCGGTACTCAGGTTAGCATCGTAGCATCTGGTGAATGCGTCGTTGATGCCAGGGGGGATCAATGAGAACCGCGACTTCCGAGATATGTAGCAGTGTCGGCAGAGTGTTCAACGTTGTTGTTTTAATGGCCGCCGTCTTCTCTGCGTGTCTGTTTGGCCAGGAAGGCCTGTCGACTTTGCGAGGAACGGTGACTGACAGCACGGGCGCGGTGGTACCGGCTGTCGAGGTGACTGCCCGCGAGGTGCGGACCAACATCACGGCTCGGACGGTGAAGACCGATGCGCAGGGCAACTATGAGATGCCGGCCCTGAAGGCCGGCCAGTACCAGGTGACAGCGACGATGACGGGCTTCAAGAAGTTCGTGATCGATGACGTCATCTTGCAGAGCAATCAAGTCCGGCGGGTCGACGCAGTCCTCGAAGTCGGCGACGTGACAGCCGAGGTCACGGTCAGCGCGGCGGCGGCGGCGATCCAGACGGAGCAAGGGAAGATCGGGGCTGATTTCAATGCCGCTCAGCGGTACTGGGATTTGCCGGTTCCGGGCAACGCTTTTTCGGGCACGTATGCCGTCTTGGCCGTTCTGCCCGATGTCCAGCGGGAGCCGGGCGACTGGGGCAGTCCAAGATTCGCGGGACAGGGTGGGAACCAGGTCCACATGGCCCAGGACGGCGTCAAAGAGGAGACCTTGAACAGCCAGACCGTCAACATGGAGGCGGTGGCGGAGCTCAAGGCGGTCGCCGTAAACAACACCGCGGAATACGCCCGGCCCGGCTTTTTCGACACCATCACCAAGAGCGGGACAAACGACTACCACACAGAGGCCTCGTACTATCACCGAAACTCAGCTCTCGGCGCCCGCAACTTTTTCGCCGCCGAGAAGGCTAAGGTGATTTACCATACGTTCAACCTCAGCAGCTCGGGCCCGATCATCAAGAACAAAACCTTCTTCTATGCCTTGTGGAACGGCGAGCGCGTGCCAGGCGGGTTCAATTACTTGTCCAATGTGCCCACCGTCCAGATGCGCAAGGGAGACTTCTCACAACTGTTGTCCCTGGGGGAAATCATTACGGATCCTCTTACAGGCAACCCTTTCGAAGGCAATGTCATCCCGCC
>CAYZJD010000093.1:0-7827 GCA_964478455.1 uncultured Solibacteraceae bacterium
TGGCCGACCCCTACGGCGGCAGTTTCAGGCGGCTGAGCAGCGCGGTGAACCTCGCGTTTCGCCTCGAATCGGCCACCAAAGAAATCGGCCGCGACGTGGCCTTGGGGCAGACGACCTATGAACTTCTGGCCGCCCAGGGTGTGGGCCAGGACGTCTTCGAGCCGTACACCGTCAGGCTCAAGGGTTTTGAGGAGCCGAAGCCGGCCTACGCGGCGTCCCGCAGCTCGCTGGGGCTTCTGCTCGAAAACCTCAGACGCCAACTGTCGCCGAATACCGCCAAGATCTGACGAGCAGCCGGAGTTCTGCGGCGGCGCGGGGCGGGGCCGGATCAGCCGACCACCGAGGGCACTACCACGCCAGTCCCGTACGCGCTCTTTACGACAATTCCCGGCTACTACGCGAACACCAACGCTCACTTTCACAACACTAATCGGCCCAAGTCGTCGGTACAATGCACCACAGATGCGTCGTATTATTGCTATTCGGCGACGCAGGGCTACGGCAATGTCAACGGGGTGTATAGCTTCAGGCGAACAGCGACGCTCATCGGTCAGGCCGAAGTGCTGAGCATTTCGTGTCAGGATCCCTATTACGGCGGCGGCAGGACTCTGAATACCGACTACGCAGTCGGCTACAATGATGTTTACTATAACAACCATCCGGAAATCTGGGTCAGGATTGGCGGTGATGAGACCGGCGGCGGCACCGGCCACGGCTCTACGCATTACAACCGATACATGAAGTCCGCCGCCGCGTACGGATTGTATTACGCGACCCTGGACTACCTGGACCAACATCCGGAAATCAGCCGAATCTGCACGAACGACGTGGCCCTCCCGTTCGGAGGCAAGTTCGACATATCCCAGAACTGGACTTCGCCGCATTCACAGCACGACCGCGGCACAGCGGCTGATGTGGCGGGTATCGGCAGCGCGCAATGCGCCAACGCCGGCGGATCGGGTGTGGATGTCGCGGCGTTCATTACCGCCTGTGTGGAAAACGGAGCTCTCGCGGCATACTCTTTCAACGAAGGGAACCACGCACATTGCGGATTCAAAGCACCCACATGGCCTCACTGACGTCGCTCACCATCGCCTGCGTCTTCGTGCTGTCGCTTCTCAGCGCCCAGGACGTTCCCGATCTTCCCGTCCCAATCTGGCCGGAAGGTGGCGTTCCGCCCTCCGGCCAGGACGGTAGGTACGTCTATCTGACCCAGGATCGTCACACTATCGTCGTGCTTGTTCCAGAAGACCCCGAGATTGGCATCAAGGGCCCGAAGAAGTCTGTCCGCGTGCCGCTGAGAAACGACCTGAAGCCGGTCATTTCCGTGTCGTTGGACCGCTCAGGAGGCCTGCTGTCCTGTGCCTATTCAATCCGAAACCGTGGGGACGCCCGGGATGCGGTCGGGAAGTTCGGTTTAGTGGTCCCCGCTCAAATCGATGCTCTTGAGGTTCGGCACCAGCCGACCGCTTACCGCAAGCCGTGGGGAGGTACGGCCACTCGCATTGCTATTGCGTCCCAGCCGCTCTTTCCTTGGGTCCCCCGCGGCCGGTATGTATATTGGTACCGGAGCGACCATAATGTAATTCCGCCAGGCGAAATGCTGGACGGCTTCAAGCTGATTTCTTCAAAGCTTCCCGGGTTTACGACAACATGCGTGGCTTCAGGTGAACTAGTGAACTCGTCGAGTTCGACCAGTCCTGGCCTATGGAGGTATTCAGACAACTGGAGCTTCTTGAAGATCACCGGTTCCGGGAAGTCTGCATGCCGTCAATCGGACCGGTGTTTCCTGCCGGCGCCTCCAGGCGCGCGATCGCCGAGGAGTTTCATCGGGATCTGGAAGCCATGGGGAAGACGGCATGGGTCGACCCATCCAGCCCGTTCATCGTCCAAGCGATGCGGCTCCTTACCGAGCTGAAGGAGAGCGGCAAGGAAGCGGAGGAACCTGCGCTCCGGGTTCCTGCTCAAACGCAAATGGAAGAGTGGATCGAGCTGGCGCTTGGGTTCAGTCTGGGGATCTCCCACGACTCGGTTGGGCACTTCTGAGTGGCGGGCTCCTAATGATGTCTTGTCTACTCCAGAATCGTCGTGCAACCCGGCGCCGACCAACGGGGTGCCCGGATGCGGGGATTGTTGCACCGATGCTATTGGGGTAACCGGGGATGGCCTTCTGGAGTCGTCCGTCGCGAACGGAAACGGAAGCGTTTGCGCGTCCCGGAGCGTGTTCTTCATGCGTCAACCTCACTGACATGAAGGCTCTCCGGGCGCGGGTTATCAAGCTCTCTGTTGACAGTTTCCTGCGCGAATCGGGTGTCCGATTCAATGCGCCGGGCGCGCCGGTAGCGCACATGGGCAGCGGCCAGAAGCTTGGCGATGTCGGCCAGGGCCTCGCCGGTGACTCGGTCACGGAAGTCCATGAGTGATGCCGTTCCTTGGGGTTCGGCACCCACAACGGCTTCCGCTTGGCGGCCTGACGCGCTGTCCGGTGATCTGGGCGAACCGCATCTCGCGGTTCTGTCAATAGATACTCACGCGAGTTCGAAAGTGTCCAACCGGGGTCCGCTCTCAATCGGCCTGTCAATGTCAGGAACGGCCCTCAGCGAGGGATGGGGCGACATCGGGTTTCGAAGCGTTCAATCAAGGCAGCCTTTTCCATGGATCCAGATGCGACCGACAGAACCAAGTCAACGAGTTCGTCTTCCTCGAACAGCGGCTCCCAATCGTTCATCAGCAGGAAGGTGATGGCGGCGTTGGCACCGACGCGCTTGTTGCCGTCAAGGAATGGATGGTCTTGGCAGATGTGGAACAGGTGCGCAGCCGCCATTGCCGGAATGGAGCGGTGAAGATACTCGCCCTCAAACGTGCTCTGTGGTTGAGCCACGGCTGATTCAAGGGCGCCCGGGTCGCGAAGCTATCCGAGTCCTCCGTAACGCTCGATCTGCTGCTGGCGAATCTCCAGGACTTCATCGAGGGTCAGAAAGAGCGGTTCCACGCCTTCGTCTTTCCCGCGTTACTCGGCCAGCTTCTTGAAGGCGCGCGCGTACTTCTTATGTGCCCACTCCTGGGCGGCCTCAAACTTTTTGCGGCGCGCGGAAGGTTCCGCCGGCGCGATGATGAGCCGCGTGCCGTCAGTGCTGATGTCGAGCGGAGTCTCTGTGTCGATCTTCAGCAGGTCCAGAATCGGCCTGTCGATCACCAGAGCCAGGCTGTTGCCGTGTTTGGTCAGCTTTTTCACCATGGCGCCTCCGTACATCCAATGGTAGGACAATGGTATAACAGGTGGGCCAGGCTGTCAACCACCCGAGAGCGGTTCGAGAAGATCAACCGGGGTCCGCTCTCAACCAGCCTGTCAACAAAACGCAGGCTGTCAACAGAGAAACGGGAGAGTTCGGAGGGTTGAGCGAGGCCAACGGGCTGAACCATGACGGTTGAGCGCGTGGCCCGGTTGGAGGCGTTTCCAACCGGAGAACCGCACCGGAACGCAAATGCCCGCGAATGTTTGGGATACGGGCGTCGGTTCAGACGGCGATGCTGTCAATGAAATCGGGCGGCGGGAAGTTGCGGTTTTGGAGTGTGGCTCCCCGAAAAGCGTGGTTTCCAACCACCTCTCCATAAAGCTCGCCAATGGAACCTAGCCACTCCATGGCCGTGGTGAGTCTGAGCCCTGTCAATTCCAAGGCTACGCGCTCACATTTTTGCCGCTGGGATGCACCCAACGTCGGTACGCCGCGATCCACTCCGAGCCTGCCGGAGGCGGGGAAGGCAGCGCGAGGTCGAGAAGGGAAATGCGCTGCCGTTTGCGACCACGCCGGCAAACGGCCACGATTTCATCGCGACTGGTGACATCGACCCGTTCGACCACGACCGATACCCCAAGGGCCTGCGTCTCGAAGGGCACCGCCAGGTTCTCGTCGATCATCGTATAGAGCCCGGTCAACTGCTCGGACTCGTTGTAACAGTCAACTGTCGCCTCCTCGACCAAGTGGTCGAGTTCCGCCTTGGTCCATCTGGATCGTCTCTTGCCCTGCTGATTCCGTGGAGTTCTGGTTTTCATGTGACCTATCTGACCTCCAGATTGGCTTCCTTGAGTCTCCGCAGGAAGCTGGGCTTACCAGCGTGACGTTCGAGAAGACTGCGCAATCTCAGTTGAAAGGCGTCATCTCGGTTGCCGCGTAACGCCACGTCCCGCAGATCCACCAGGAGAAGGACCACGCGGTCGTAGTCGGCCGGGCGTTTCGTGTTGATCAAGTTATCCAGGCCGGCCCACGCAGCCTCCTCACGCTTCTCCAGGGCATCCAGGAGCTTCGTCCGTTCAGCGGCCTTCTGCTGTACCTCGCGTTCCCGCTCAAGCCTCTGCCGCTCTTGTTCACGGCGCGCCCTCTCCCGTGAGCGCATTTCGGCCGCGGTGCCCAATTGGCCGGCGGTCCTCGGAGCCGTCAGCGCATGAGTAGGCGCCGCCGGCAAAGTCGACTGGAAGCGGCGCAGCAAGTCGACGCGGACGTGCGGATTCTCTCCTGCCGCCACCTGAAGCAGCAAGGCATCCTTCTCGCGTTCCGGCAGGCCCGCGATCCATCGCTCCAGAAGATCCTTGGGCGGGGACGCGACTTCCAGGTCCGCGCTGGCCTCCGCCGCGGATTCGAGGAGATCTGTGTCGATGTCGAGAAACTCCGCCAGGCTGTTCAGAGGCTCCGAGAGCTTGCGCAGCCCGGCAGGGATCGGCGGTTCCGGATGGTCGTCATCGACTTCCTCATGTTGGATGGCGAGCAACCAACCCAGATAGAGCGGGCGCAAGTCGCCCGCCAGGAGATCCGCTCGAAGGGGCAACAGAGAATCCATCCAACCCTCTCCTTCCTCCCAGTCCGTTTCGAGTTCCTCGGCGCAGAAGCTCAACAGCACGTGCTCTTCCTCGGTCCAGGCACGGAGGCAATGGCCCTTGCAGAACGGCGCGTACTCGGCGCGCCCCAATGTCTTCTTTGGCAGCCGCAGCATGAACTCGTGCGTGCCCCAGTTGGCCACGTAAACGAACGCGTCGAAGTACTTCTCCATGAGCGCCTGGGGATCGCCGCGGAAGTTGCCGTAGTTATACGTGTTGACGAAGCTCGTCGAGGTGATGCGGGCACGCGAGGAGATGGCCCGAAGGCTGGCCATTTCACGGCTCGTGAGAGGCCGGTCAACGACCCGGAATTCGTAGTATTGGTACTCGCTCATTTGGATTTGCGGCTTGGCCTGGCGGCCCACTCCCATTCCGGAATGTGCTCGGCGACAAAACAGCGCGGCAACTGCCGGCGCCCCTTCGGACTTGCCTCGCGCCAAACCTCGAATGCATTGCCTGCCGCCTCGCCGGGGAAGTCTGCGGCCCAGCCCAGAATGTCGTTCTTGCTCCCATCCCGGACACGGTAGAGGCGCAAGAGGATGCCTTGGCATAATCCCTGCGCCGGCTCTTCCAGTCCGAGTTCAAGGTAACGTTTCATGTCGTCCAGAAACGGTTCCACGGCTTCTTCAAGCAATTCCCACGCGGCCTCGGTCGGTTCGACATATCCCCAGGAATGGCCCCCTGCGCGAGCGTTCAGGTCACCGTAGTCAAACTGGAGGACCGCACTCTCAACGTCGTCCGCGACCGCCAAGAATGAAACGTCGCCGAGCACGTCCGCGGCGACAGTCTCCGCCTCAGACCGGAGTTCGGGGTGGCGTCGCAGGAGGCAATTCAGGACGGCCGCTGCCTCCGCGCCGCTCAACCGTCCGAGGACGTCGCCTTTGCCGCCTTTGTCACTGGTGGATTCCTGTTGTGAACGTTTCCTGGTCAACGCCTTCACTCGCCTGCACAGTCCCCGGTTCGTCCCCCCCGCTCTGCCTTCGTTGCCGCTTCGCCTCGCGCTTGCGAGCCTTCTTTTCGCTATCGCGACGAACCTTCTCTTCAATGGACACAACCAGGTCGGGTCGTTCCTTGCCGAACCGCTTGAAGTAGAGGTGCCGGATGAACTCACGAAGCGGCATCTTCCACGGCTCCTGCCGGTGGTTGTCCTTCCCGCCCAGTCTCTTTGGGTTGAATCCCAACTCGCGGGCCATTTGAACCTCCGCATGCGACAGGTGGTGCCGCCGGCGTGCATCGATCCATGCCTGCATCTTCTGATCCGGCTTCTTCTTCATGGCCGCTTGGAGCTTCGCGCCTCAGAATCGCGAATCCTCGTCTTCGTCCTCGTCATCATCCTCGTCGTAACCTGGCTCCAGCAACGCTTCGCTCGCTGCCTCGGCAATCTCCCCGTCTTCGGAGGCGGCCAATCCGGTGAGGACCGGCCTCGCCTCCTCCGGACGGATGCTGGCCGCCGCCTCGATGGCCGCGAGCAGCAGGGACTTCTCGGTTGTTTCCGAACCGATGAGTGCAGCCACGTGCGGCCAGGCCGCATCCAGCTCCCAGTTGCCAGCCGCGCGGACCGCCTCACAGTGAATGTCGGGATTCCGGCTTTTTAGCATCTCGAGTATTTGCGCGTCGAAACCACGAATCCACCCCATGCAGAAGACCGCCGTCAGCTTCCAATCTTCATCGTCACTGGAGTAAGCGGCGCGAATCGCATCCTTGTGCCAATCCTGCGGAGAGCGCACCGACGCCTCCAGGACTCGCCGCCGCACTTCTTTGGGAGCGTCTTCATCATCATGGATTCTTCGAAGCGTTGCCTGGATCCGCTTGAACATCGCACTACTGATTGACGGCTCCACGAAATCGTCGTCGTATCCTTGGGTATCCGCCTCTTCGAGCGCCGGACCCAGAGAGATCGCGGCTCTGGCGCGCAGCCGCCCCGGCTCGTCGGCACTCTGGACGATCGACAGCAACAGATCAGCGACCTCGTCGTTCATGACGGTAACATCTCCCGCCAGGTCGGCGGCGAGGACCCGATCCGATGCGGCGCTCCGGCGATCCCGGAGGACCCTCATGAGCGTTTCTCTAGCATTTGCGGGCCACTCCCAAGGGGGTGTATCTCTGAGGCTGATCAAGTCCACGTTGCTTCTCCCAGTTGCCGGCTGAATGGTCAATTGTACCTCTGCGGTGTTCAGCACCCGCGCGGCGGGTTTCTCCTCGGACCGTCGAACGGAACAGCGTTCCGGGCGGCAACGAGCGCGCCAGTCGAGTCGCACGTTCCGGACTTCGGGCCCCGCCGGCAAGACACCGCACCGTCAACCAAGAGCAGCGGATCTGAAAAGTCGACTCATGGAGGGTCAAGAATTGGCTCAATCTCTACCTGCCACAGGGTGATTGACAGCGGTTCGCAACTCCATCCTGGGGCAAATTCCGACCTGCCACAGTGCGCTTCTCATGTGATCCTAATCATCTGATACGCAAGGAGTTGGCGCAACAGAGAAGGTGAGGCTCGGCGCGCCGCGAACCAGAATGTCTTTAGGATGAGATGACACATGACCAAGCGCGACCTCATCGCCCGGGAGCTGGACCGCCTTCCGGAACAGGACCTGGATAGGCTCGTGGCGTTCCCGCGATTGCTCAAGGAGAGGCACGCGGATACTGCCGCACCGATGCTGGCGGCCGAGTCGGCGCTCACCAAGGACTGGGTCACGCCTGAGGAGGATGCAGCCTGGGAGAGTCTGGAGCCGGCGGGGCGCTAGACTGGCTTATGGTGCGGATGTCCGGAAGCCAATCCGTCAACCAAAACAGCCCTAAAATGTTCCGGAAAAAGGGCTGGCTCAATTCCCACCTGCCACAGCGCGATTCACAGCCCTGGTCTGACTTGCTGTAAACACAGCGCATGCCACCTACCGTGCTCCTCTGATTCAGGCGTCGTGGGGTCTGTCGCATGTTTCTGTCGCGAGTTCGTGCAA
>CAYZJD010000093.1:7927-13207 GCA_964478455.1 uncultured Solibacteraceae bacterium
GATGCCCGCACGGCGCCCTGCCTCCGGCCGTAGACCGGCATCGGTAGTAACGGTAAAGCAGGTTCCGATACCGGATCGTTTGCGGGCTCACGGGCCGTAGGCAGGCAGCGCACACAATCCGGCCCTTCAACGGCCAGTCGATCATGTAGCATCTGCCCGGCTCCCGATTTCACCGGGCCTCGAGTTGAGCCGCCGCGGCGGCGAACAAGTCTTGGTTGACAATCAGCTCGTGGTGGCCGGTCCGAAAGTCGTGTTTCTCTCGGAACAGGCCCAGGCATGCCGGGTTCCGCAACGAGCTTTCAGGCGGGCACGGGATTCGGCGCGCGAGAGCGGCAGCGCGCGCTGCTGTCAAGATAATGGGCCTTGGAGTTGGGTCGTAGACGGTGTGGCTCCCCGTCGTGGACGCGTTTCGAACTCTGGTGATCGGCCTACCGGCGGCGATCAGATCGCTATTCGTTCAAATTCAGGAGCTTGCAGGTTGCTGAGGAGCCGCCTGCGCGTCCGTGAAGGATCACTCGGAGGGCACCTCGACAGGACCGCTGCTGGGCCTCTCGCTTCCTGGCGATTTAGCGGCCCGTTGCCGCCCTTTGCGGTATGCCGACACCAATTCCAGGGCCTCCCGCGTCACCAGGTCCGGCGCGTCCCGCTGGATGTGATGTGTACTCTTGGTGGCCAGCACGAATTTCCCCCGTCGGGACAAAGTCGCCACTTGGCGGCTGGATTCAATCCAGAACTGTTGAAAGGCCTCCGCATCCGGCCCAAACGCGGGATTGGGGACTTCGGACGCCATCACGGTCAGGGGCAGTTTCCCCAGGGATTGAACGCGTGCGACTTGAGCGGCTGTATTGCCGAACAGCGCCTCATGTTCCGAGGCGACGCTTTCCAAGAACAACGCCTTGCCCGCCGCGTTCTCGCCCCTGGCCTCCTTCGCCATGCGCTGTAACTCCGCAGTTTGCTGCGCCGCCAGCTTCAACAGCGCGGGGAACCGATTGCCAGTGATGAAGCCGCGGGGCGGCGGGTCCAGCAAAAGCATCGCTCCCGCGAGTTCCGGACTCTCCGCTGTCAGCAACATCATGTGCACCGCGCCGAGGGAGTGGCCGACCAGGACGTAGGGCGTCGGCAGCGAGAGCTTGTGCAGCAGCAGGCGCAAGTCGCCGATCACGGCGTGGGCCGTGCGCGGAAGCGGCCCGCCATCGCTCTTGCCGTATCCGGCGCGTTCGTACGCACAGACGCGGGTTTGTACCGCAAGCCGGCTGATCACGGAAGTCCACACCTCGATGGGGTCCGCGAGTCCGACATCGATCACGACCACAGGAGCTCCGCTCCCCCCCAGATCCGGGCGTGGAGCCGCCGGCCGCCGATGTCAACCAGTTCGTCGCTCTCGATCGGCGCGGAGGAATCCAGCGCACGAACGAGACCCGCAAACGCCACTCCCGACAGAAAATCCCTTCGTCTCACGGCTCAGTGCCTCACTTCCAAAAGTACGCTGGGGCCACGGCGAAGGTTCCGCAGCGTGTGTTAACGGAACGTCTCCAGTGGAAGCATACCCCGAAGGCCGGAGAGCCGGGCAGTTCGAATCCACAACGGGGGCCGCCCATCAACGCGTGCCCGCGAACTGGACCGCCTCCTGGAGCAGGATTGGGACAAGGTTCTGGCGTTCCTGCGGTCGCTCGAACTAGGCGCGTGCCGAAAGCGCTCTGCCGACGCTGGCGGCTGAATCCGCACTCGCGAAGGACTGGCTCACCCCTTGCGGAGGATGCAGCGTGGGACAGTCTGCAGCCGACGGGGCGTCAGACTGGCTTCAGGAGCGAGGGCCAGCGTTGACACTTTCTGCAAATGAACCGTAACATCAGGTCATGGGCCAGATCTCGGAAACCTACCGCTACATCGTGCGCTCACCGGGCGTGCGGGGCGGCAATCCTATAGTGGAGGGTACCCGGATTGGTGTCCACGACGTCATTGGCCTGCTCCAGAATGGCGAAACGGTTGACACGTTGACGGCAAAATGCTTTCCGCAGCTCACACGGGCCCAGGTTTACGAGTGTCTTGCCTACTATGAAGACCACCGAGGGGAGATCGACTTGCTGGTTGCCCGACAAATGGCGCAGGCCTCAGAGTGAAGTTCCTGCTCGATCATGACGTGCCCGAGGATCTGAGCTATTTGCTCGAGCAACTCGGTCACGATGTGACGCTCTTGCGTAAAGCCCTCCCGACAGACGCGTCCGACGAAGCCGTCCTTCAGTTTGCGCACGAGACGGGTTGTGTCCTCTTGACGTGCAACCGTGACGATTTCCTCGAGCTTGCAGCCAGGCTGCCTCATTGCGGGATCGTTATCGTGATCCGGCGTCGAACACGAGCGGCCGAGAAGGCGGCGTTGTTTCGACTCTTGGAGCGCGCTGGCGAGAGCGGTATTCAGAACAACATCAACTTTGCGTAGCGGGACCGCACGCTGGATCGCCGCCTGGTTCCGGTCGAAACAATGTGCTGTCACACTACCATCGCGGTGGTCATAGGTCACGCTCTCGACATGCTTCCGGATGTCCTTCAGATCAAGCCGTACACCGAGTACGGAGGACGCATGTCGCGCGACCAAGCTCTCCATTTCGTGCGCGGAGACCTGGTACCCGCACGCCCGCCGCCCGCCAGCCGTTGAGCGGCACCTGTAGTAGCGGTAGAGCCACTTCCGGTAGCGGATAGTGTGCGGCGTCATCGGTCTGGTGCAGATCGGGCACCGGATAATCCCCTTAAGCGGCCAATCGATCTGGTAGTGCTTGCCCGGTGTTCGCGTTCGACGCGCGTCCAGTTGCAGCGCGACGGCAGCAAAGAGCTCATGTGTGACGATCGGCTCGTGATGGCCGATCCGGACGTTCTTCTTGTCTCGGAACAGGCCAAGATACGCCGGGTTCCGCAACGTCGCGAGCACCTGGCGCGCCGTCCACAGGTTCCCGCCGCGCCGTTCGGCCGTCCGGCGCGCCGTCGTCTGCTTCGTTCGCCAGCCTTTGGCGTTGGCAGCATCGGCGATCTCCGCCGTCATCTTGCCGGCTGCGGCCTAGTCAAACATCCACTTCACCACCGCCGCCTCACTCGCACTGGGCACAAACTGCTTGGTCCTTGGATCAGCCGCATAGCCAAAGGGCACGGCACCGGCGATCCGTTGTCCCCGAGCCTTGAGCCGGGCACGGGACTCCGCGACGCGCGAAGCGATCAACTCGCGCTCAAACTCGGCGAACGACATGAGGACGTCCAGCCGGTGAACGACCACTCGATCCACCTCACGCTTCCGAATGCGAGCTCGAACGGGTCGACTGACTGGCGGGTGTAGATGGCAGACTGGATCGGCCTTGGAGATGGCGCCCGTGGTGGTTCCGTGCCGGACTACCCCTGGAGGATAGTGGACGCAAAGCAGCCAATCTCTCATCGCCAGTTCGAAAGAGTTCAGCCTGGGGTCCTCTCTCAACCGGAGTGTTAAATAAGGCCGGGTGTCAACCGGAGAAGACGGAGAATTCGCACGCGAAAACCTGGGGGTCCGGGCTCAACCATCATGGTTGAGAGCGCACCCCAGGCCGCGCGTTTTCGAAACGGAGAAACGGGGCCCGCGCAAAGTACGTGCGGAATGTTTGGGATATGGAACGGGTGCCCGGACGCGATGGTGTTAAACAAAACGGGGTTAAAATGTTGCGACCAAAGGAGGTGGCTCCCCAAGAGTGCGACTTTACTACCACCTCTCCATAAACTCTGCCAATAAAGCATCACCGAACCATAAATCCGGTGAATCTGGCTGCGGTCGACTCGGACGCTGGATGCCGACATCGGAGTTTTGCCTGTCGCATCGGGACGCCGGTCCGAGGTGCCCAGAGATGTGCGTCTCCGGCCCCGCGAGAGAAGGTGCAGACACCGTCTTCACTTTTCCCGCCACCAAAGTCGGGACTCGGGCCGGATGTGACTCGGTTGCGGCGACTCGCACAAGGCACGACCAGTTCTAGATTCGCATGCGGGAGAAGCGCATACGGTCCAAGCCCGTCGTGGGATCGAAGGTGGCCGAGCCAGCCGGAGCAGTTGATTTCCCAGGGATTGAATGTTATACATATCGTATAACGGTGCGATTTGAGTGGGACAGCGAAAAGGACCGCGTGAACCAAAAGAAGCACGGTGGCATCGCGTTCGAGAGCGCGGCACTGGTCTTTGATGATCCCCACGTCATCCTCCGCAAGGACCGCATCGTGGATGGCGAACAGCGGTGGCACGCTATTGGAGCCGCAAAGGGCGCGGTGCTGCTGGTCGCCCACGCATATCGCATGGAGTATGAAAATGGTGAAGAAGAAACCGTCCGCATCATCTCGGCCCGCGAAGCTAATCAGCGTGAGCGCCGAGTCTATCTTCAGCAAGCCGCCGAGTAAGAGGCAAACAGCCGTCCTGTCCCGGATTGCGAAGCGTCAGGCGGCCGGAGACGATTCCGGCATCGACTACTCAGACATCCCTCCCTTGACCAGCGAGCAACTGGCGCGATTCCGCCGGACGCCAAAAGTGCTGGTGGCTGCTCGCATTGACCGAGAAGTTTACGACTGGCTCATGCAGTACGGTGAAGGCTACTCGACCCGGATCAACAGCATTCTGCGCACGGTAATGGAGCGGGCTCGGTAGTTCCGCCACGCTGCCATCTGCGCGCCTGGCGAGAAGGCTGCACCCGGCGGTGGGAGGCTTGCCGGGGATGGTGGCGGGCTTCCCGGCGTCGCGACCCCGTCGCTTGGGTGAGCGCGGGTTCTTCCCCGCGATCAATCGGGTACTGCGGAAAACCTCTCCGGTTTGAAGAACCTGTCAACCGCTGTGGCTCCCCAAGAAGTCGAGTTTCGAACCAATTCTCCATAAATTCTGTTAATGGCTGTTGACAGGGCACGAGAATTCGGAAATCCGAACCGAGAATAGGGCATCCGGATATCTCCCAAGGAACCAAACAACTCGATCATGGCCACCAAGTCGCCAGGCTGTCAACACTGCCGACCGTCCAAGATGACTCTTTCGAACTCCGCAGATCTTCCATAGATCCCGCTCATACCCGGACTCTGCGCAGAGTTGCTCCGCAGTTCCATCCCCGCTCGCATTCGGGCCAGGCCGACCTCTCGCGCACGGGATTCACCCCGCCTGTGAAATCGCCAGGGCCGCGGCCCGAAGCTCTTCGAGCAAGCCTCCGAACCCAGACGGCGTGATCTGTTCCGTGTTTCCGGCGACGCTGATCGCAGCGACGGCCCGGCCATCGCGGAACACCGGCACACCGAGACACCG
>CAYZJD010000094.1:0-13168 GCA_964478455.1 uncultured Solibacteraceae bacterium
TCCCCGGCCAGACCCTCTACCACGACGCCATCCTGGTCGAGAAGGATGGCGCCGAACGCGTGTTGCTGGCGGGCGACTCCTTCACTCCCACCGGACTGGACGACTACTGCCTCCTGAACCGGAATCTTCTGGGGCCGGGCCGGGGCTACTTCTACTGCCTCGACCTGCTCGACAAGCTCCGGCCGGACCTGCTGGTTAACCAGCACATCAGCCTGACGTTCCGCTTCACCCCCGCGCAGGTGGCGCTCATGCGGCGCAGCCTGGAGCGGCGCATCGCCATCTTGAAAGAGCTGCTGCCGTGGGACGACCCCAATTTCGGCCTCGACGAGCAGTGGGCGCGCTTCGATCCCTACGGCCTCGAGACCGCGCCGGGCCGGACCATTGAGATGAAGATCACCATTTTGAACCACGCGGCCAACGCGCGAGCGTTCACTGTGACTCCTCACCTCCCAGCGGAATGGAGGACGGCGCCCAGGCCCATGGTCGTCAAGGCTCCTCCGCGCGGTGAGGCCTCCGCACGATTCCGCTTCCACGTTCCGGCCCCGGCCCGGGGTCTTCAAGTGATCACCGCCGACGTCCGCTTCGGCCCGTGGGATCTGCGGGACTGGATCGAAGCGCTGGTCCGGGTGGGGACCTGAAGGGCGCTCCGGTCACCGCCAAGAAGCCGGTCCTATCCGGGAATGCGATAGAATTGTGAGACACGTGGGAGGATCCTATGACAAGGACGTGGGCTTGCCTGAGCGGCCTCTTGTTGGCCGCACTACTTTTCGCCCAGGCGACCGCAAATCTCGTCGGCACGGTGAAGGATGCCACGGGTGCCGCGGTTCCGGGGGCCAGAGTAACTGCCGTGAATGTGCAAACCGGCTTGCGGCAGGCGCGCCAGTCGGGGCCGGATGGCACCTACTCGCTGCCGCTGCTTCCTGTCGGGCAGTACCGCCTGGAGGTCGAGAAGGAAGGCTTCCAGCGCTACGTGCAGTCGGGCATCACGCTGGCGGTGAATGACAACGCGACGATCGATGTTACGCTGGCCGTGGGCTCACTTACCGAATCGGTTACGGTGACGGGAGCGGCGCCGCTGCTCGAGACCCAGACGGGCACCATCCGCGGGCTGGTAGACCAGCAGCGGATCGTTGACCTGCCGCTCAACGGCCGCCAGATCACGCAACTGATGGCCATTCAGGCGGGCGTGATCCAGCGCGCCTCGGGAACCAGCGAGGGCGACGCCTTCGTGGTGAGCGGCAGCCGCCAGAGCGGCGTGTACTTCCTCATGGACGGTGGCATGAACACGGACTCCTACCGCAATTACAGCGGGGTGTTTCCCAATCCGGACGCTGTCCAGGAATTCAGCGTACAGAAGAGCAATTTCAGCGCGGAGTACGCCAACGCCACTGGCGCGGTGGTGAGCGTGGCGACCAAGTCCGGCACGAACGAGTTTCACGGCTCGGCGTTCGAGTTCCTCCGAAACGGCGTCTTCAACGCACGGAACTTCTTCGCGGCGCGGCGCGACTCGCTGAAGCGCTCTCAGTTCGGCGGCACGCTCGGCGGCCCGGTCATCAAAGATCGTCTGTTCTTCTTCGGCGCCTACCAGGGGACCCGCACCCGCAGCGACCCGCAACTGACTCGCCAGTTTCTGCCCACGGCGGCGATGCGCCGTGGCGACTTCACCTCTCTCACGCGCGACATCACCGATCCCTCCACCAGGCAGCCGTTCCCCGGAAGGCAGATTCCAGCCAGCCGCCTTAACCCGGTGACGCTCAAGTTGCTTCAGTACCTGCCGGACCCGGGAACCCCCGACGGCCAGCGGTTCGTCGGCGTGCCGCTGAAGACCCGCGAAGATGAACTCACGGCGAAGCTGGACGCGAACCTGGGCAAGCACCGGCTGATGGGGCGATACTTCTGGCAGCGCTTCGGGCGGCCGTTCACGGGCAAGCCGGACGACTTGGCCTCGATGTACGCCTCCGAAGTCGGCAAGTCGCGGCAGCCGTACCACCAACTGACGGTCAACGACATCTTCACGATGTCGCCGCAATGGATCAACAGCCTGACATTCACGCTGCGGTGGCGGCGTACCTTCAACGACTGGACCGCGGTGAAGCTGCCGATCAACTTCCGCGATGCTGGGGTGAAAGGCGTCGCAGTGAAAGATCCGGCCTCGCTATACGTCAACGTGTCCGGCGGCTTTCTATCGCGGCCGGGCTGGAACTATGACAAGCCGGACTATGACTTCCACATCTCGAACACTTCGACTCGCATGGCAGGCAGTCACGAGATCAAGTTCGGCGGAGAGGTGCTGAGATCGAAGAACGAGATCAAGAACGACTTTCGCACCATGGGCCTGTTCAATTTCAACGGCAACATCACGGGCAACGCGATGGCCGATTTCATGCTGGGCGAAGTCTACCAGTTTGACCAGGGCGGCGGCGAGTACAAGGAACTGTACGGCACGCGCTGGGGCTTTTTCGCGCAGGACAACTACCGGACGACACCGAACCTGACGGTGACGCTGGGTCTGCGATGGGATCCGATGTTCCCCTTCCACGACACGCTCGGGCGGACACAGTGCTTCGTGCCTGGCGCGAGTTCAACGCGCTTCCCCAAAGCTCCAAAGGGATACCTCAACGACGGCGACCCAGGCTGTCCGCAAGGCGGGTTCAACCGTTACCTGGGCCAGGTGGCCCCGCGCTTCGGCTTCGCCTGGCGCCCCGGCGGGGCGAAGACGGTGGTTCGCGGGGGCTGGGGCCTGTTCTGGAACCCTCAGTTCACGGTGCTGTACAACGGCTTCGTCAACGCCGCGCCGTTCAGCCCGCAGGTGACGCGATTCGGCGTACGCTTCGAGGATCCGTACGAGACCGCAGGCAATCCCTTCCCGGCCAGCTTCGCGCCGTTCAAGCCGCCCCAGGACTCGGTGTTCTACACCCCGCTCGGCACCTTCGGCGCATTCGCCGGCAACTTCCGCCCCAGCTACATGCAGACCTACAACCTGACGTTGGAGCGCGAGGTGGCCCGGAATCTGGTCGCCCGCGCCAGCTACATCGGGAATCTGGGACGTCACCTGAGCTACACCGACGACGTCAACTACGCCCGGTACGCGCCCGGCGCGTCTACGCGCGACATACAGCAGCGGCGGCCGTACCAGGATTTCGGCAGCGTGCTCATCACTTACTCTGACAGCACGTCGAGCTACCACGGGCTGCAAGTTTCCGTCGAGCGGCGCGTGGCCAATAACTTCTCGTTCGAGGCTAACTACACGTTCTCGAAATCCATCGACGAAGTCTCTTCCGATCAGACGCCGCAGTACGCCTCGCAGACGATCCCGATGAACCTCAGGGCCAACCGCGGGGTTTCGGACTTCGACTTCACGCATCGCCTCGTCGTCTCCCACGTCTGGGCGCTGCCGAAGCTAGATCAGCAGAACCCGCTTGTGCGCGGTGTCGCCGGCGGGTGGGAGTTCACCGGCATCACCACGCTCCGGAGCGGGGGGCCCTTCTCAGTTTCCTCGGGCTCCGACCGGGCCTACTCCGGCCTCGGCTCGAATTTCGCCGACTTGGTGGGCAACCCGTTCCTGCCCACCAACCGGTCGCGGAGCGAGTTGATCGCACAGTACTTCAACCCTTCGGCGTTCGCGTTGAACGCCATCGGCACTTTCGGCACGGCGCCCCGCAACCTGATGCGCGGACCGGGCGCGCTGGGTTTCGACCTGGGGCTGATGAAGGTGTTCCCCATCGACGAAAGGCTGCGCGTGCAGTTCCGCGGGGAGTTCTTCAATGCGTTCAACACCCCGCGGCTCGGCACCCCTTACGCGAGTCTCGCCGCGCCAGCCCGTATGGGGAGAATCGAAAGTGCCGGGGACCCGCGCATCGTGCAGTTCGGGCTGAAGGTTTCCTTCTAGTTCTGCTATGACCAGCCTCACTCGTCGTGAACTGTTGGCCGCCTCCGCGTGCGCGCCGTCTCTGAAAGCATCTGCTTTGCAGGCATCCCCCGCCGAGGTGGCGCCGGGCGTCTACTTCCGCACCGGCGACCTGACGCGCGGGCAGAGCAACGGCGGCTTCATCGTCTGCCCCGACTGGGTGGTCGCCATCGACGCGCCCACGCCGGAAGCTTCCGCCGAGATGTTCGCCGAGATCGCCCGCGTCACGCCCAAGCCGGTGCGCTACCTGGTGCTCACACACGGTCACGGGGACCACGTCAAGGGCTTGGAACGGTTCACCTCGAAGGGCGTCACGGTTCTGTGCGCGGAAATCCTGCGGCGCCAGTTCGAGGAGAAGAACGTGCCGGGCCACTTTTTGGGCATCAGCGAGCGCCTCACGCTCCGCGCCGACGCGCGGAACCTCGAATTGGTGAGCTTCGGCCGCGCCCACTCGCCCGCCGACCTGTTTGTGCTCCTGCCCTCCGAAGGGGTGCTGTTCAGCGGCGACGCGGTCCTCAATATGCCCGCCATGTACATGGGCGAGTGCGATCTCATCAACTGGATCCGTGCCTTGCAGACCCTGGGCAAGCGCGACCTCCGCATCGTGTGCCCGGGTCATGGATCCTCCGGCGGGCCCGAACTGCTCGACCGCATGGCTGGCCACCTGACCACGCTTAGAGACGAAGTCGGCTACCAGATCTGTCAGGGCCGCACCTTCGAGGTGGCCCTGGGACAGGTGAAGACCCCGGAGCAATCCCGCTACGCGCGCGACGCGAAGCACTTTGAGACGCAACTCAAGGTGGTCTACGCGCAACTCACCTCGCCGGTCCCGGCGCCCGCGCCAACGGCCGTTCCCTACGCCCTGGTCTTGATCGGCGATTACTACCACCGGCCTGCCTGGAGCCGCGCGCCGCTGGAGGCCATCTTCGAGAAGATCGGCATGCCCGCCACCTTCATCTACGACGTGACCCGCCTGGACCCCGCCAGCCTCCGCGGCTATCGCCTGCTGGTCATCTTGCGCGACGGTATGAACCGCCCGGAGGTGGGCGGCAAGCCCGTCTGGTGGATGAGCGCCGAGCAAGAGAAGGCCATCGTCGAGTTCGTGGCAAACGGCGGCGGCTACCTGGCGCTGCATAACGCCACCGCACTGAAGGAGAAAGCTGCCGAGCCTGGTCCCTACCGCGACATGCTGGGTTCGAGTTACAAGGGCCATGGGCCTGCCGACGAGAAGTTCGAGGTGCGCGTGGTGGACCCCTCTCACCCCGTCGCCCGCGGCGTCACCGGTTATCCGGCGGTAGACGAACACCACTGGCCTGTGATCCATGCCGGCGACATACGGGTGTTTACGCGCACCTCCGGCCAGCACGTCAATGGCTACACCCGCACGCACGGGGCCGGCCGGGTCTGCTATCTGGCCACGGGTCACCACCGCGCCATGCTGGAGGTGCCCTCGATGCAGCAGTTGATGGCCAACGCGGCGCTGTGGTGCATCGGCGCGTTGAGTTGACTTCAGGGCTGGGATTCCCCTACGCTCAGCCCCATGGGATCATTCGATCGGCTGCTTGCGGCTTTGTTGGCGTGTTGTCCTCTGGCTGCGGTGGACCTCCAAACCGGGCCTCCCCTACCCTACCGGCTGGTGACGGATTGGGCGCAACTACCCCCGGGATGGAACTTCACGGAATGTCCCGGGGTGGATGTGGACCGCCAGGACAACGTCTGGGTCTTCAGCCGTGGCACGCGCAAGGTCATCCAGTTTGACAGGCATGGCAAGGTGCTCAGCGCGTGGGAGAACGTGCCGGTCGTCGGCTCCCACGGAATCCGGATCGATCCGGAGGGAAATGTCTGGCTGGTGGATGTGTACGGCCACGCCGTCCTCAAGTGCAATCGGTCAGGCCGCGTGCTGATGGTGATCGTGAATTCGGGCAATCGAGCGGGCAACAACGACTCGAAGTACGCCTTCAACCAGCCCACCGGAATCGCCTTCACCCCCAGCGGCGATTTCTATGTGGCCGACGGCTATGTGAACTCCAGGGTGGTCAAGTTCAACAAAGATGGCGAGTACCTGACTCACTGGGGTCGCAAGGGCACGGGCGACGGCGAGTTCAACTTGGTGCATGATGTCTGCCTGGATTCTCGCGGGCGCGTCTATGTCGCCGACCGGACCAACGCGCGGGTGCAGATCTTCGACGCCGATGGCAAGTTCCTGGGAAAGTGGACCGACGTGGGATCGCCCTGGGGACTCTACTATGTGGCCCGCGAGGATGCGATCTACATGGCCGACGGAACCAACAACCGCGTCGTCAAGCTGAATCTGGAGGGAAAGGTGCTCGGGGTGCTGGGCAGCTTTGGCAAGACGCCGGGGAAGTTCGACTTCGCCCACAACATTGCGGTGGACTCGACCGGCGCCATCTACGTGGCCGAAATCAAGAACTGGCGCGTGCAGAAGTTCGTGCCGAAGTAAGGGGCGGCCGCGGAGCGAGCAGCAAGAAGTCTTCCACGTTCTGGCGGGCGCGAGCGTCTGTAACTTTGTGGTGCGACTCGCTCTAGCCGTGTCCATGTTCGCCTGTGGGGCTGGCTTCCAGCCTGCCCTATCCCAGGACCTGGGAAAGATCCTCGCGGGCGTCGAGCGGTGCTATAACAACGCCCGGACACTGGCGGTGCGCTTCGAGCAGACCCACACGGCCCAGAAGCGCCGCCGCACCGAGCGCGGTGAGTTGTTCCTGCGCAAGCCCGGACGCATGCGCTGGCAGTACTCGGCGCCGGCCGGCAAGCTGTTCGTCAGCGACGGAAAAACCTTCTACCTGTACACCCCGGACAACAATCGGGTCGAGCGCACGCGCATCAAAGAGAGTGACGACTGGCGGGCGCCGCTGGCCTTCTTGCTGGGCAAGCTGGACTTTTACCGGGACTTCAAGCGCTTCACCTTGAGGGCGGAGGGGCCGGACGCCTGGATCGTGGCCGAACCGAAGTCCGACCGGCTGGCCTACACCGAGGTGGGATTCCTGGTAAACAACTCCTTTGAAATCATGAAGCTGGAGATCACCGGCCAGGACCGCTCGGTAATGGAGTTCCGCTTCGAAGGCGAGCGGCCAAACCTGCCGCTGGAGGAGAGCCTCTTCCGGTTCCAGCCGCCACCGGGAGTGGAGGTGGTGGACGTGGAGAGCGGCAACCCATGAAAAATCCGGGACAGTACACGCAAACACGGTTTCCCACGGGGTCACTGAGGCTTAAGCCCGCCCGGGAAAAATGGGATTTGAGTGTACTTTCCCGGTTTTCGGAGCTCACAAGATGGCGGAATGGGTGCTAAAGGTCGCCGAGACGCGCGGGGAGACACACCGGCACACCGCCGAAGCGGACTCCGAGCAGGAGTTGCGGGACCGCTGCGCCCACCCGGAGTACCTGATCTACTCGGTCCGCCGCTGTGGCGGCGCACACGCCGTGCCCGGGCTGCCCGGCCGACGCTGCCGCGACGGGGAGTGGTGACGGCGGAGTACCCGCACCGCGTGGCGCCATTGCAGCCTCGGCCGGCGGGAAATGTCGGGGAACGCTCCGTCCATCCCGAGTCTCCGTCCAAGTCCCGCCCCGAGCGGTCGTAGGTTTCGCCCCCTACCGATGGGAAGACTTCCAGTAGCCCCGCCCGGGGGTGCATATGGAAGATTTCCGGTGGTATGTCGCCCTCAGAAGAGAAGCTTCAGCGCAAACTGAATCGTGCGCGGCCACTGCGAACTGGAGGTCACACGGCCGAAACTCGAGCTGGTCGGCGTGGTATTCGGGTTGCTGAACTGGGCGTGGTTCAGCGCGTTGATGAACTCCGAGCGAAACTGGAGACGCACACGCTCGGTAAAGCTGGTGTTCTTCACGATCGAGAGGTCCCAGTTGTTCAAGCCGTCCCCGCGCACCCCGGAGAAGCGGGTGGAGAAGGTACGGATGTTGGAGCCAAGCTGTCTGGCGGAAGCCCGCTCGAAGCCCGCGTCGATGTTAAACCAGCGGTAAATGGTGCGCTGGTTCTTAGGAAGCGGGATGTTGTGGAGGTCGCCGGTGAAGATGGCGTTGCCGAAACCCAGCGGTGCGCCCGACTGGCCCTGGAAGATGGCCTGTGCCTGCCAGCCCTCGATGATCTTGTTGAGGACCGGGTTGACGGAGGCCGCGAATCTCCGTCCCTTGCCGAGCGGCAATTCCCACAGGCCGCTGATCACGATGCGGTGCGTGCGGTCCTGATCTGAGACGACGCGCTCCGGGATGGGGTCGGTGTCGTTCAGGAAGCCGGTGGCCTCGAGCAGCTTGGCCCAGGTCCAGGCGACGTTCACCGTGTAGCCGGCGGAGAGGCGCTTCTCGAAACGGGTCTGCAACGAGGCGTACCGCGAGTAACCTTCATTGGTGTCACGGCTGATGCTGGTGAACTGGGGATAGGGACGCAGCAACTGCGAGCGGCTGACGTTCGATCCCGAGAGGCTCGTCCCGGGCAGCATCGGATAGAAGGGGTTCCGCACCTGCGCGCTGAGGAAGTCGATGGTGGCCTGGTCGCGCACGGGAGACGTGCTGTAATACTGCCGCGGCACGGGGTCGAGCTGCCGGCTGACGCGGAGATCAGAGCCGTGATTTCCCACATAGGCGACCTCGATGACCGCCTGGTGGGGCAACTGGCGCTGCACCCCGATCTGCCATCGCTCCATGTACGGGTTGGTCAGACTCGGATTGAAGAAGCTGATGCTCTGGCCAGCATTCGTCATGATGCCGAGGCCCGCGCCGACCGGCCGGTCAAAGCCGTTCGGGAAGGGATTGGTCAGGTTGGCGATGAAGGTCAAGCCGTTGTCCTGCGAGGCGACGAAACTAGTGCTCCTGCTGAACCCGGTCTGGTTTACCTGCCGGCGAAGGATGCCCAACTGGTCAAAGAAGAGGCCCACTCCGCCGCGGACCACGGTCTTGGGGTCGATGGCATAGGCGAACCCGACGCGCGGCACGAAGTTGTTCCTGTCGCTCGACCACAGCCCGCGCGGGTTGCCGCCCACGCCCGCGAAAGTAAGGCCACCCACAACGCGGAACTGGTCTGCCGGGATCTGCGGGATGGGATTGCTGGCGTAGTTGGCCCGGGCTTGAGTCTGAAGCGGGCTAGGGGTAGTGTTGTCGAAGCCCAGCACGCTTCGGTTGTAGCGCTCGGTGGTGGGGAATTCCAGTTCGTAGCGCAGGCCCAGATTAAGCGTCAGCTTAGAAGTGAGCTTCCAGTCGTCCTGAAGGTAAGCCGACCATATCCGCGACTGCTCGGCATAGTTGCCGTTCACGTCGATGGAGCCGCTGCCCGGCAAGCCGAGCAGCAACGCGGCAAATCCCTGGCCCAAGGGCGCGCCCGGCGAGTTGTCCATCGGACCGCCCACCCAGCCCCCCGAGCCGAACGAGAAATTGCCCGAAGCTTGGCCGAAGTCGAAGTTGTTTTCACGGTACACGCGGAATCCCGTGCCGAACCGCAGCGTGTGACTGCGGACCATGCGGGTGAAGTTCGCCGCCAGGTCGTGAGTGTCATCGTAGCGGAAGCTGTAAGTGTGCGGCGACATGACGGCTGTTTCCACGTTCACCCGCGGGAACTTCATCCCCCGGGGGTCGATCGAGGTGACCTGGCTTTGGAAAACCTGCGAGAACCCCAGCGAGACCAGGTCGGTTTGCCTGGTAATGGGGTCGTCGCCCTGTAGGAACCGCGTGTAGCTGTAACGCACGTTCATCAGGAACGAGGGACTAAAGACGTAGACGTCATCCACGTTGAGGCCCTTGTTGTCCCGGTAGAAGAGCGAACCAGCGGCGATGTTACTGAAACGACGCTCATAGTCTTGAATGCGATGGTTCAGGTTCCCCCGCACGAAGAAACGCTGCTTGTCGCTGATGTTGTGATCGACCCGGAAGAAGTGTGAGTAGAAGGTATCGGTTTCCGGCCCGGGCCAGTACCAGTTATCGCTGCCGTCGGCGCTGCCGGCCTGGTTTGGCATCGGCAGGAAGCTTATGATCTTCTGTCCGGTGCCGTTGAAGCGGCTGGAGGGAATGAGGTTGCCGGCGAACGGCTGGCGGCTGAAACGCCCACTCGCTGCCGGGGCGATGGTGGACGGGTCGTAGATCTGGTACTGCGAGCCGATCTTCAGCAGGTCAGAGAAGTCGCCTTGCCGCTCCTTGGACGTCGGCATTGCGAACGAGTAGGGCGTTTCAATGGCCGCGTCGTGAATGCCTTCATAACCGTAAGTCCAGAAGGTGCGGTCGCGCCCGTCGTAGAGCTTCCCCAGCCACAGCGGCCCGCTTACGGTGGCGCCCCAGCGGTTCAGCTTGACTGGCGACTTGGGCAGCTTGCTTAGATTGTTGAAGAAGGCGTTCGCATTGAGCGCAGTGTTCTGTAGGAATTCGTATGCCGCGCCGTGCAGCGTATTGGTGCCCGATTTCAGGCTCACGTTCACTACCGCCGCCGGCGTGTAGCCCATGCTGGCGTCGAACGTGGCGGTCTGGATCTTGAACTCCTGCACCGCCTCGGTCGGAGGAATGTAGGCCACATTGCCCCGCTGCGTATTGGGCGCTCCATCTATTGTGAACTCGTTGGTGCCGGTGCGGGCGCCGTCCGCCGACAGGCTGGAGGGCGAGCTGTTATCGAAGGGCCGCGACCACCCGCCGGTCGAAAGGTTCATTACGCCGGGCGCCAGATAGGACAACATGATGGGGTTGCCGTCCTTGAGCGGCAGTTCGGAGATGCGACGGTTGTCGATCACCTGGCCCAGGGAAGCGCTGGATGATTCGACCAGCGGCGCCGTGCCGACGACCACGATGCGCTCGCTCGCCTGGCCGACCTGAAGGACGATGTTCAGAGTGGCCTTGTCCGCCACCCGGAGAATGATGCCCTCCTGCACGAAATCGCGGAACCCCGCCATTTGAGCCGAGACGTTATAGGTGCCGGGGATGAGGAACGCCAGCACGTAGTCGCCGCTCTCGTTGGTGCTGGCGGTGGCGGCGACGTTGGTGGCGGTGTTGACGGCCTTGACGGTCGCCCCGACCACCACAGCCCCGGACTGGTCCGTGACCCGCCCCAGGATCTGCCCGCGGGTCTCCTGCGCGTCCGCCCGTACAGTTGGCAGCAGGAGCAGAAGGGAGGCTAAATACAATGGGGAATCGAAGCATTTCATTTCAAGCTACCCCAGAGCCCGGATTCCGATTTTGGCTTCCTACCCGGCTTCCAGTATACACCTGACTGTCCCTGTTGGAGCCACCTTTTAATCCCGAGCCACTCGGGCGCCCCACCAGAATGGCAGCCGTACTTCGTCCGGTCATGGGGGTAGTCGCCGACGCGGGGCCGCAGTTGCTGGCGCAGCGGCCGGGGCTTCTGGCATCAGCGGGACAGGACTCCGAAAAAGGCCTCCACGCCTGGGGGATGGGGAGCGTCTGTAATTTTGTGAAGCGGCTCGCTGGAGGAGTGTCTCAGGCGGCCTGGGGTCCAGGCGCGCCGAGCCAGCGGCAACGAGTGAGCCTATGGCGGAATGGGTCCTGAAGGTTGCGGACGCGCGCGGGGAGATCCACCAGCACACGGTGGAGGCCGAAACCGAGCAGGAGCTGCGTGATCGCTATGCCCAGCAGGGGTACCTGGTCTATTCGGTCCGCCGACGGGGCGGCCTCGCAGCCCTGCCGGCTTTGCCCCGGCGGCGCCGCCGACTGAACCTGGAGCGTTTCCTGGTCTTCAACCAGCAGTTCGTGACCCTGGTCAAGGCCGGCCTGCCCATCCTGAAGGGCCTGGAACTGCTGGCCGACCGGCTGACCGACCCGCGCCTGGGCCAGCACGTCCGCGCCGTGCGCGATGACGTGCGCAACGGCGCCCTGCTCTCGGAAGCCTTCCGGCGCCAGGCCGTCTTTCCCCCCATCTATGTGACCTCGATCCTGGCGGGCGAGAAGAGCGGCAGCCTGGCCGAGGTGCTGGACCGCTACATCGCCTACCAGAGACTGGCGCTGGCGGTGCGCAAGAAGCTGCTGCTGTCGCTGATCTACCCCGCGCTGCTGGTGACGCTGGTCATCGGGCTACTGGTCTTTCTGGTCACTTACGTGGTGCCCAGCTTCGCCGAATTGTACAAGAGCCTCTCGGCCGAACTCCCGCGAATCACCCTGATCCTGATCGCGGTGGGCACTACGGCGCGCAACTACGTACTGGGCGGGGTGGCGGCGCTGGCGGCGGCCGCGGTGGCTTTCCGGCTGTGGTCGCGCGGCGAGGCGGCGTCGGAAAAAGTGGACCGCTTGAAGCTGCGCGTCCCCTTGTTCGGGGAAATCTGGATCAAGTACCAGGTGGCGCAGTTCGCCCGCATCCTGAGCACCCTGCTGGTGGGCGGCATCCCCCTGGTGCAGGCCCTGGAGACGGCCTCCGAATCGATCGGCTCCGGGCTGCTCCGCAAGGCGCTGGGAAGGACCCAGCGGCAGGTCAGGGAGGGGCAGTCGCTCTCTTCGGGGCTGACCGCCACGGGCATTGTCCCCAGCCTGGCCATCGACATGATTGAGGTGGGCGAGTCCACCGGCGCCCTTCCTTCCATGCTGGCCAGCGTGGCCGAGTTTTATGAGGACGACGTGAACACGCGCCTGACCGCGGCGCTCTCGCTGATCGAGCCGTCCATCATGATCTTCATGGGCGCGTTTGTCGCCTTCGTGCTGGTGGCATTGTATCTGCCCATCTTTTCGCTGGCAGAAACGTTGAGGTGAGGAATGGTTGGTGGTGAGTGGTCAGTGGTTAATGGTTGGTGGTTAGTGGTGGGTGGTTGGTGGTCGTTACCTGCCGTCAACTTCCAACTACCAACCACCAACCACCAACCTCCTGCCGACCCGCTGTGAGGTGAGTATGGCATCTGATCGAGTCCGACCGCCCGATCCGGCCGAAGAGGCCGCGCAGGCCCGCCTGCTGGCGGAGCGGTACCGTTGCGAGTTCGTGGACCTCAAGGAAGCTCGCATTGACCACGAGCTGTTCCGCTCCATCCCCGTGGACCTGATGTTCCGCTACAACTTCGTGCCGCTTAAGTCCGCCAATGGCACCCTCGAAATCGCCCTGGCCGACCCGCGCAACCTGAACCTCATCGACGAACTGTCGATCCTGCTTCAGAAGAAGCTGCGGGTGAAGGTGGCCGCGCTGTCGCAAATCGCGGACCTGCTCAAGAAGACCGAGCAGAGCCAGCGGGTGCTAGAAGAGGTCACCGAGGGCTTCACCCTGGACGTGGTGGCCGAGGAGGAGGGGCAGGAGGAGACGCTCTCGATCGACCGGCTGACCGC
>CAYZJD010000095.1:0-13132 GCA_964478455.1 uncultured Solibacteraceae bacterium
TGAAGAAGCTGGCCGAGACCAACGGGAACGTCACCCGCACCGCCGAGTTGTTGGGCCTCGAACGCAGCAACCTCTACCGCAAGATGAGGGCCCTCGGCATCGCGCCGAAGGAGGGGTGATTAACCGCAGAGACGCGGAGGACGCGTAGGCGGCCTTGGCCGCCACCAAGACAGGACAGAAGCGGTCGGGAAGATCGTCGCGGGGGGAAGGAAGGCGGCAGACAGTAGCACGGGGATCAGAAGAGCCCCGGCGTCTTCTGTGCCTCGGCGACCCGCCTCAACGTTCCGGAACCAGCCCGGGAGGGTAACTCCAGGCGGGTCAGAAACCGGGGATTGCGTAGCCTGTCACTGATTTTTTGTGTCGTGGAATTCCGTGTTGTGCTAAGATACTAGGCGACCCGAATATCTCGGATTGTAGGGGGAAGGATATGAGGACAGGCGTGTTGGCCGCCATATTGGCGGCTTTTGTGTTTTTGGGAAGCGCCTGGGCGCAGACGCCCATCGGCGCAATCGCGGGCGAAATCACCGATCCCACGGGTGCGGTGGTTCCTGCCGCCAAGGTGACCGTCACCGAGATCGCCACGGGCCGTTCCATCGAAGTGACGACGGGGGGCGACGGGCGTTATTCCGTGCGCAACCTGCTGCCCAGTGTCTACCGGATCAAGGTGGAAGCCCAGGGATTCGCCGCGAAGATCGTGGAAGACATCTCCGTTTCCAGCGGGTCCGTCGTCAACGGGAACGTCAGCCTGGAGATCGGCAAGACCGGGGAGGTGGTCTCGGTCACCGCCGAAGCCGTCATGGTGGACACAGCCCGCCAGACGGTCGACACCGTGGTGACGGGAAGCGAGGTCCGGAACTTGCCGTACTTCTCGCGGAACTTCCTGGATATGGCGGGGCTCGCCCCGGGGACCTGGATCCGCGACGGCGGAACGATCGATCCCACGAAGGAGTTCGCATATCGCGTCGTCGGTGTGGTCGGACGGTCCGGTACCGCCACTCGCGTTCAGGTGGATGGGATCGACGTCACGGACGAAACTGTCGGCACGACTGTGGCGAACTTCTCGCCCGAGGCGATCAACGAATTTCAGTTGACGCGGTCCTCGCTCGATCCGTCTACTTCGCTGACCTCTTCGGGCGCTATCAATATCATCGGCCGGACAGGCGGCAACGACATTCACGGCAATTGGTTCTGGGACTATTACAACCAGGACATGGGCGCGAGGCCGCATTATTTGACCGCGCAGGACCTGGAGGAGTTCGACGGAGCCAACCCGCCGTTCAAGCGCAATCGGACCGGCGGAACGGTGGGCGGCCCGTTCGCCAAGGACAAGCTGTTCTGGCTGGTCAACTGGGAGCGCCATTATCAGACCGAGTTAAGGACCTCGCGGGTTCCTGAGTTTCCGCAGTTGAACATCAGCCAATCGTGGCCGGCGGGGCTCCGCTTCACCGACCATCGCCTGGACTGGAACGTCTCCTCCCGGTTGCGCGTGTTCGGCAAGTTCCACCACGACTGGAACCTGGCCACCGGCGGCAGCGCGGTCTCGCCCTTCCAGACCATCAACTGGACCAACATCGCCACCTTCGGCCTCGATTACAGTACGGCGAGGATGACCCACTCCTACCGGTTCGGCTACGTGAACTTCAACAACCGGATCGAATCTCAGGAGCTGAAGTACAAGTTCTTGAGAACGCCGCAGGGCATCCCTTACTACATGGGTGTAGGCCCGTACGGGGCAGGGCCGAACTCGCTGGCGCCGCAGGCCACATTCCAGGACAACTACCAGAACTCTTATGAAGGGAGCTGGTTCGCCGGCAAACACAGCCTGCGGTACGGCCTTGACGTCCGCCGTATCATCCTCGGCGGCTTCGCCAACTTCGCGGGCCCGCTGTCCATTTACGGAACCTACGATGCGGCGACGATCGAGGCGCTGAAGGCGCGGGGCGCCAACCTGGAAGACCCGCTGGAGTATCCGCTGGAAAGCATGAGTACTGGCAACCAGAACGGGTTTTTCAACCTCGCCCCGGCCCACGGCCTGCCGCACGGCGGCCATTTTGTCACCCGCACGGGCGCGTTCGTGCAGGATTCCATCAAGCTGCACCGGACGTTCACGCTGAACCTCGGCTTGCGCTGGCAGTATGACAACGGCTACTTCGCCAGCAAGGACGTGCCGCGCGATCCGGACCTGGAGCGGTGGGGCAAAGACTTTTCGACGTTCTCGGAGTTCCCCAAGGATGCCTTCTCCCCCTCCATCGGTTTCGCTTGGAACGTGAAGGGCGACAACAAGACGGTCATCCGCGGCGGTTTTTACAAGGGCTACGAGATGAACATCCTGAACAACACGATGTTCGATGAATTCTCGATGCTGCCGCCGGGGCTAGGACCCGAGTATTACGACATCACTTACGTAGCCGGGCCTGACGGAACGCCGATCAATGTCGATGGCAATCATCCGGAGGGCAACTACGAGGACTTGATCGGAACGCCCATCAAGGACGTGGTTGGCCTGCTCGGCCAAATCCATGAAGCGCTTAACGCAGCCTACCTGGGCTACAAGTTCGATCCGAAGTCCGGCGAGTCGTTCTTCAAGGCCGCCCGCGGCCTGAGCTATGGGGGCGTGATCCCGGGCAACCAGTTCAAGATCCCGTACGCAGTGCAGTTCAACATCGGGATCCAGAGAGAGCTGGCGCCTGGCACGGTATTGTCCGCGGATTACATCGACAACCACGCCATCGGGTTGCCCAACTTCCTGGTGGACTATGAGCGGCGGCGCGATGCGGGAACGCTGAATGTCGCCGCGGCCCAGGCCAAGGTGAACAGCGTTCTCAAGGGCCTCACCGTGGACGAGTGGATCGCGGCCAATCCCACCAGGACCATCGGCGCGTTCGGCTTGATCAGTGACTCGATCTACATGGGACTCTACCCGGACTACACCCGCGCCCGCATCTTCACCGGCGGCTTCACGCGCTACCGCGGGCTTCAGGTGAGCCTGCGGGGCGCCGGCCGCTCGTTCTGGAGGCTCCGCGACGTCGGCTACAACGTGAGCTACGCGCTGTCGCGCGGCGAATCGGCGAGCGCCGTCAGCCGCGTGGAGTTCCTGGCCACTGCCCTTGACAACAACCGCTGGAACTGGAGGGATGCTTTCGGACCGAACGACCTGGATCGCACGCACATGCTCCGGTGGGCCCTGGTGATGACCGTGCCCGGCGGGTTCCGCCTGAACTCCTTCTGGAACTTCAATACTGCGCAGGCCCAGAACCTGACGGTGCCCAACTTGGGGGGAGCGATCTCAGGCATTCAAGGCTTCTTCGGAACGGACTTCAACGGTGACGGGGGCAGAGGCACAGCCCCGACCGCCGACATTCTGCCCGGTACGAAGGCGGGGGCGTTCGGCCGGGGTGTGAAGGACTTCCAAGAGCTGAATCGCATCATTGAAAGCTTCAACTCGACCTATGCCGGCAAGCTGACGCTGCACGGCCAGGCGCTGGTGACGGCCGGCATCTTCACCGAAGAACAACTGAGGAAGCTCGGCGCGGTGGTCCCGACCATCCCGCTGGTTCCCGAGAACAACCCGTGGCCGTGGTACAACGAGTTCCATACTTCCGTGAGGCTGGATCGCCCGATCAAGCTCGGCCGTCTCCGTGAGGGGATGGAGATCGTCCCGTTCGCGGACTTTTACAACTTGTTCAATCACGCCCCGGCTAACGTCTACGGGGGCCTGACCGCCAGGTTCGGGGCTCTGAACTATGACTACGCGAACGCACCTGAGGGATTGAGGGAGAGCGACTTGAACTACTCGCGGGGGCGAGTGGGCCGCACCCGCCAGGTGCTATTCGGCCTGCGGTTCAACTTTTAGGAGCCACAGGCGCCGACGCTGTCGGCCTCCGGGCTGAGTCCGGCTGATGCGATGCGCGCACGAAGCCGGGCCAGCCCGGAGGCGGCAGAGTGGCAACGGGAACGTCACCCGCACCGCCGAGTTGCTGGGGCTCGAACGCAGCAACCTCTACCGCAAGATGAGGGCGCTGGGCATCGCACCGAAAGAGGGGTGATTAACCGCAGAGACGCGGAGGACGCGGAGACCAGAAGAGTGTTTGCGACCTCTGCGCCTCGGCGAATCAAGATTGCCTCAACGTTTCGCCCGCCGGCGGAGTATTACATAGTGGAAGCGAAATCCGGTGCCGGAACTTGCGCTGACCATGGCGGCCGATCGGACGGAGACGGACGGGCAAGCGGGCGCTGATGAGAACCTCCTCCTGAAGCTGGCCAAAACCGGGGACGCGACGGCGTTTGAGGGGATACTGATCCGTCACGAACGTCTCGTGTACCGTACCGCCTTCCGCCTCCTGGGCAGGATGGAAGACGCGCAGGACGCCGCGCAGGAGGCCTTTCTGCGGCTTCATAAGCACCTGCGGCGATTCGACGAATCTCGCGCTCTGGTCCCCTGGCTGTACCGCATCACCGTCAACGTGTGCCGTGACATCGAGGCGCGGAGGCGCCGGAACCGGACGCTGCCACTGGACGACGCGGCCGCGGAGCCTTGTCTTGGGGTCGGAATCGACGAGCGCAGAGTGCTGGAACGCGCCCTTGCCAGGTTGCCCGACAAGGAACGCGCCGCCATCGTCCTGCGCGATGTGGAAGGACTTTCGACACGCGAGGTGGCGCGGCTGCTCGGAAGCTCGGAATCGACGGTGCGCTCGCAGATCTCGTCCGCACGGCTGAAGATCCGGCAATTCGCAGGACGCCTGCTCGGGAGGAGGATATGAGTTGCAGGCTGGAGAAGCTGATCGCACTGCATGCCGGTGGCGAACTGGGCCGGCGCGATGCGCTCCGGGCGGCGGAGCACCTGGACGGTTGCCCCGAATGCCGGTTCCTATACGCCGAGCTTGTGGCCGAGCGCGCCTCGCTCGCCCGGCTCAGCGGTGACGCCTCTGCGGCGGAACCTCTGGCGGCCGTGCGCGCGCGGGTCTTGGAACGCATCGCGGGCGGGAAACCCTCCTGGCTCTATGCCTTCCGGTGGAAGTACGCGGCGGCCACGGGGCTCGCCGCGGTGATGCTGGCCTGGGGCCTGTTGCCTCGCCGGCCGCCGGTTGCGCCGCCTCCCCAGCCGCCTGCTCCTCAGGTTGCCACGCGGCCGCTTGCCACGCCAGCTCCCGTGCCTCCCGCGGTCGTCGCCGTTCGCCGCGCGCCAGGGGCGCCGAAGGGGGCAACGCAGGGAGCCGCGTGGCCCGTCGCGACACGAGAGCCGTCCGAGCCGCTCGTGGTCAAGCTCCTTACCGACGATCCGAATGTCATCATCATCTGGCTGATTGACCAGAAGAAGGAAGAGATATGAACACAGCGAAGAGCTTTGGAATGTGCCTCGTCCTGGCCGCCATGCTGGCTGTCGCCCAGGAGACACGCAAGGGTGAGACGAAAGAAGCCGCGCCGGCCCCGGAGAGGGTCACGCGAATCATTCCAGTCAAGCATCAGGATCTGGACCAGCTTGAAAGGATACTTCTCCCCTTCGGCGCCATGATGGTGACGTCGCGGCAAATGCGCGTACTGACCGTCTCGGGACCACTCCACACCGTCCAGGCAGTGGAAGACGCCGTCAGACGGCTCGACGTGCCGCCGGCCGCGCCCAAGAACATCGAGCTGACGGTCTACCTGGTTTCCGCCTCCCAACAGGCCACCCCCCAGGACAACGTCCCGAAGGAACTCGAGCCCGTCACAAAGCAGCTCAAGGCGGCGTTTTCTTACCAGGGCTTCCGCGTGTTGGACACGGTGATCCTTCGCGCCCGTGACGGCCGGTTCGCCATGGCAACAGGCGAGGTGGCAATGCCAAGGGGCACCTACAGCGTAGAGGCGGAGTCTGTGAAGGTGACTCCCAATACAGGCGGCAACCTCATCCGCATTGACAAATTGCGTTTCCGCACGCAAGAACCACGCGAGGGGTATTGGAGCAAGGGGTTTGCGACTGACATCGACGTTCACGAGGGCCAGAAGGTCGTTGTCGGCAAAGCCAACATCGATGGCTCGAGCAACACTCTGGTCCTCATTGTTACTGCGAAGGTGGTGGAGTGAGCACGGCCGGGCAGGGAGGGACAGCGCAGATGAGGGCCCTCGGCATCGCGCCGAAGGAGGGGTAATTAACCGCAGAGACGCGGAGGACGCGGAGATCAGAAGAGTCTTTGCGTCCTCTGTGCCTCGGCGGTTCAAGTACAATGACCGCGGTGTCCAAAAAGTGGGTAGCGCTGTCTTTTCTTGCGGCGGGCGTTGCTGGTGTTTCGGTCTACGCGCTGGCGCTGCGCTCGTGGCTTTTGCGGTGGGGGGCCACGCCGGACGAGCGGTCGAAGAATCTCCCCGGAGACCACCTGGTGATGCAAGCCAATTCTTCCGCCACCCGCGCCATCACGATCGGCGCACCACCGGAACGAGTGTGGCCTTGGATTGTCCAGATCGGCCAGGGGCGCGGTGGCTTTTACAGCTACACGTGGCTCGAGAATCTCGTGGGTTGTGAGATCGTCAATGCCGAAACAGTTCATCCTGAGTGGCAAGACTTGACGCCAGGCGATTCGATCCGTCTCCACCCCAAGATGCCTGGGCTGCCCGTGATCATCGCGGAGAAGAACCGGGCGCTGGTCCTCGGTGGAGGGGCCATTCCGGAACACCGTATTCCGCCCGTGAGCTGGGCATTCGTCCTGGAACCTGCGCCGGGGAACGCTATGCGGCTCATCATCCGATGGAGATCCCACACACCGAATACCGTGTATGATCTGGTCTTCAACAAGTACCTGCTGGAGCCGATCCACTTCGCCATGGAGCGCAAGATGATGCTCGGTATCCGGGAACGCGCCGAGCGGCCGCACCCTGGCGGCGGGCACGCGTAGCCTGTCACTGAATTTCGTAAGATAGACGGCTTGGGCCCGCCCTGGGTCGCGTCTATGGATCATATCCTCTCGATCGTTCTCTTCACTCCGCTTGCCGGCTTTCTTGTTCTGCTCTTTATCCCTTCTTCGAAGCCGCTGGCGATCAAGCTTTGGGCGAATGTCGCCAGTCTCCTCGGCTTCCTTGTCTGCCTGCCGCTCGTCTTCCGGTTTGACCGCACGAAGGACTTCCAGTTCGTCGAGAAAGCCGACTGGATCCCCTCGATCGGCGCCTCCTACCACCTTGGAATCGACGGGTACGGCCTGTTGCTCGTGGTTCTGACGGGCCTGCTCGGGTTCCTGTCGATCCTGTCGAGTTGGAGGATCATCGAGCACCGGCTGAAGGAATACTACTCCTACTTCCTCATTCTTCAGGTCGGGATGCTCGGGGTGTTCATGGCGCTGGACTTCCTGCTGTTCTTCGTCTGCTGGGAGCTGGTGCTGGTGCCGATGTACTTCATCATCGCCATCTGGGGAGCGGCGCGCCGCGTCTACGCCGCCATCAAGTTCATCATTTACACGCTCATGGGCTCGGTGCTGATGCTGCTCGGCATCCTGGCGCTTTACTTCCAGCACTACAACCAGCGGCAGGTCTACACCTTCGACATCTTCGCCCTGATGACAACGAACTTCGACCCGACGCTCCAGTGGTGGGTCTTCTGGGCGTTCTTCGCCGGTTTCGCGGTGAAGGTGCCGATGTTTCCGCTGCACACCTGGCTGCCGGACGCGCACACGGAGGCGCCTACGGCGGGCTCGGTCATCCTGGCCAGCGTGCTGCTAAAGATGGGGACGTACGGTTTTCTACGCTTCTCGCTGCCGATGCTGCCGGACGCTGCCAAGGACCCGAAGGTCATCCAGATCATGGCGTTGCTGTCGATCATCGCCATCGTTTACGGCGCCCTCGTCTGCCTGATGCAGAAGGACTGGAAGAAGCTGATCGCCTACTCCTCGGTGAGCCACCTCGGCTTTTGTACTCTCGGGATCTTCGCTCTGAATCCGGCTGGGATCGCTGGGTCCATTCTCCAGCAGATCAACCATGGGATCTCGACGGGCATGCTCTTCCTGATCGTCGGCATGGCCTACGAGCGCCGGCACACGCGCGAGATCGCCGAGTACGGCGGCCTGCTCAAGGCCATGCCCTTGTTCACCATCGTGTTCTTGATCACCGCCCTCAGTTCGATGGGGATGCCGCCGCTCAACGGCTTCATCGGCGAGATCACCATCCTCCAGGGCGCCTACCAGGTTTCTCTTGGCTGGGCATTCTGGGTGGTGCTGGGCATCGCCCTGGGCGCGGCCTACCTCATCTGGCTTTTCCAGCGGACGATGCTCGGAGAAATCGCCGAGAAGAACATGAAGCTTCCGGACCTCTCGCCGCGGGAGATCGCGGTGTTTGCCCCGCTGCTCGTCTGGGCGTTCTGGATCGGACTCTACCCGCGGCCGTTCTTCCAGGTGCTGGAGCGGCCAGTGGCCCAGATCGTCGAGCGCGTCCAGCCCGGCTACTACGCCGAGCACAGGCTGCCGAATCCGCTGGGGAACACGGCGGCGGCGGGGCTGGCGGCGCCGGCTGCGCCGATGCGATAGCCCACACTCATCGGGTCAGAAAATCAGACGGCGAAACAGCGACCTCTGGGAACGTGGAGAGGATCTCTTTGTCGGAAGTGACCAGGGGGATCCTGAGCCTCCTCGCGACGGCAACAAACTCACAATCGTAGGCCGAGCAATTCGATATGGACGCCAGTTGGAGAACTTCGTCCGAGTTCGCCTCAACCTCGCCGATAGTCAGAAGTTGCTCCGCCTCGTACATGAGCCGAATTGCCTGTTCAAGGGCCAGCAGCCGCTGTCGAACGTGCAGGGTGAGGACGCTTCGAAACTCTGAGCGCCACAGAAGCGGGACGGTCCATGAGGAGTCCCGCTTGAGAATACTCATCGCCTCTTCGGTTCCTTGGCCTTTGATGAGGAGGTGGGCGATCAGGTTCGTATCAGCCACGATCATGGCCGGCCCGCCCGCTTTGCCCGGTTGATGGTTTCATCCGTCAGATAAATGTCACCTTGTGATTCGTGGAGGGCTCGCAGTCTTGCCAGAAATGCTTCGGCGTCAAACCTTCTCGCCATCAACGTCGTTTCCAGGCACACGATCGCCTCGCGATTGATGCTACGGCGGTGGAGCGCCGCGTTGCGCTTCAACCGGGCATATAACTCATCCGGGATGTTCTTCAAGGTCAGGGTGGCCATAGGTCCAAAATGGTTCCAGAATGGAACCACCTTGAGTGTACCACTTGTTTGATCCGGGAGTCCGCCTATTGCTTCAACGAGTCGATCCGCACCAGCTCGGGCCGCGCGGTGACCGTCTTGGGCGGCCGCAGCAGGCCCCGCGGCAGCCGCGACAGGTACGTCATCCGTTCGACCCACGGCAGGAGGCGGCGCACCGTGCGGCCGTGCAGCACGAGGCTCGCCGCCACGAGCAGGGGATGCGGAATCGTCGTGCAGCAGCGCGAGCAAACGTCGATCTCGCCGGCACGCCCCTCGACGTGAAGCCGCCGCATGCGTCTCATCTCATCGGAATTCCAGATTTCAACGAGCGGCTGCTCGCCGACCCGGCCCACCGGTTTGCCGCCCAGCATGTAGCTCTGGCAGCAGGGATAGATGTCGCCGTTGTGTTTCACGTACAGCGGCCCACGCCAGAGGTAGTGGCAGGGATGCCGCCAGTCGGCCGGATCGTGACCGGCCTCCGGCCGCATGAGGTTGGTTTCATCCTCCTTGATGCGCACTTGGTCCACGCCCGGCACCGCGCTCCAGAAGCGGATGAACTCGTCCACCTCGCCCGCGTTGCGCTCCATGCGGACCATCTGGACCACCACCTGCATCTTCGTGCCGCGCTCGTGCTTCATCCGGCAGAAGCGGACGAAGTTGTCGCGCACCTTTTCGAACCGCGCGCCCTTGCGGTAGTACTCGAAACTCTCCTTAGTTGCGCCGTCGAAGCTGAGCGTGATGTGCTCGAGCGGCGAGCGGAGCAGCCGTTCCGATGTTTCCTCGTCGAGGAAGGTGCCATTGGTGGAAAGCAGAGTCGAGATGCCGTGCCGCGAGCAGTACTCGATCCGGTCGAAGATCAGCGGGTCCATGAACGGCTCGCCGAGGCCGATGAGCATCACGTGCTCGGCCGACGAGCCCGATTCGCGCACCAGCCGGTCGAAGATCTCCGGCGTCATGTCTTCCTTTGGCTGCTTGTACGTCTCGCGCGGACACATCGGGCAGTACAGGTTGCACTTCGCCGTGGTCTCGACAATGTACTCCACGGGCTGCGCGTTCAACTTGCTGTAACCGCAGAGGTAGCCCCAGAGCAGCTTGGCCCGGTTCCAGGCGCGCATGATGTTGTTCTTCCATTCTAACGCGGGCGTTTCACTTATTCTAGCTGCTGGGCCTGGCGCAGCGTCTGGTTCAAGAGGGAGGCCGGGTAGGGATTCTCAACGCGGCACCGATCCGGCCTAACGCACGGTACGTGCTCTATTGGGCGCAGATGAACCGCCGCGTGGACTCCAACCACAGCCTACTGCACGCAGCCGACCTGGCCAATGGCCTTGGTCTTCCGCTCCTCTACTACGAGGGACTGACCTGCACATACCCTTACGCCAGCGACCGCCTCCACACCTTCATCCTCGAAGGCGTTCCTGAAACTGAGCGCCGTCTCCGCAAGCTCGGCATCGGCTACGTGTTCTACCTGCGCCGGAAGCGGTCCGAACCGGACGACATCCTCCACCGTCTCGCGGCTGACGCGGCCGCCATCGTCACCGATGACTATCCAACGTTCATCGCCGCGCGGCACAATACGTCGGTCCCGAGAAAGGTGGCCGTTGCCTACCATGCGGTGGACGCGAGCTGTATCGTGCCTATGGCGCGTTTGGACAAGCGGGAGTACGCCGCCTACACGATTCGACCGAAGATCCACCGGCTGCTGCCGCAGTATTTGCAGCCGGCGGGGAAGCTCGCCGTCCGCATACGTTACAGCGACGCGCCACCGTTTCACACGCGGGTCACCGAAAACGGGATCGCCGAATTGGTGGCCGCCTGCGAGATCGATCATTCCGTCAAGGCTTCCATTTCGTTCCGTGGAGGCCGGCTCGCGGCGGAAAAGCGCCTCGGGCACTTCCTCGAGCACAACCTCCGCCGGTACGCCCGCCACCGCAACGATCCCTCCGCGCACGCCACCTCCAACCTCAGTCCCTACCTTCACTTCGGTCAGATCTCATCTCTGGAAATCGCTTTGGCGGCCAGGCGGCATGCGGACGAACACCGACTGGTGGCGGATGAGTTTCTGGAAGAACTCATTGTGCGCCGCGAGCTGGCGTTCAACTTCGCACGCTTCTCTGAAGCCCCTTACACGCTGGCGCTGCTGCCCGGCTGGGCGCGAGACACCTTGCGCAACCATGCCCGGGACAACCGCTCGGCGATCTACACGCGCGCGCAGTTCGAGCGCGCCGAAACACATGACGCGCTCTGGAACGCCGCTCAGAAAGAGATGCTGCTGCGCGGCAAGATCCACGGCTATTACCGTATGTACTGGGGCAAGAAGATCATCGAGTGGTCGCCGGCTTGCGAGGAGGCCCTCGAAACGATGATCTACATTCACGACCGGTACGCTCTCGACGGCCGGGACCCGAATACTTACGCGAACATCCTCTGGTGCTTTGGGTTGCACGACCGACCGTGGGGCAAGCGGCCCGTGTTCGGAACGGTCCGCTACATGTCGCTCGACGGCATGAAACGAGAGACCGACATTGACGCCTACATCCGGGGAATCGACCGGCTTCAGCGGACTGGCCGTGATCCGGATCGGATAGAATAGGTCCGCTCCGCGTCCATGAAGGTCACCGTCACCGGCGCGTCGGGTTTCATCGGCCGCCGTCTCGTGCGGCGGCTGCTTGAGGCGAACCACTCCGTTCACCTACTCGTACGCTCGCCCCGCGCGGGCCTGGGCGCCGTGCCATGGTCGCTGTGGGACGCGCTGGCGGGAGATCCGCCGGCGGCGAGCCTGGAAGGCGTCGAGGCGCTGATTCACCTGGCCGGAGAACCCATCGCGCAACGCTGGACTCCGGTGGTGAAAGAGCGGATCCTCCGCAGCCGCGTCGAGGGCACCGCGCGTCTCGTTGCGGCGCTGGCACGGCTCGAACGGCGCCCGCTCGTTCTTGTCTGCGCCTCCGCGGTCGGCTTTTACGGCTCTCGTGGGGACGAGGTGCTCACCGAGGAGTCGCCTCCGGGCAGCGGCTTTCTCTCGCAGGTCTGCATGGGGTGGGAAGAAGCCGCGGATGCCGCCGTGGAACTCGGCATCCGTGTCGTCAAGCTCCGCTTCGGCGTGGTGCTCGGAACCGAAGGCGGCGCGCTCGCGCGCATGCTGCCTCCCTTCCGCTGGGGGCTGGGCGGGTGCGTCGGTTCCGGCGCGCAGTGGATGTCCTGGATTCATGTTGACGATCTGGTCGAGCTCGTCTGCTTCTCGCTGGAGCAGGCGCAGTTCAGCGGCGTCGCCAACGCCACAGCGCCCAACCCGGTGCGCAACGCGGAGTTCACCGCGACCCTGGCGGGGGGTCTTCGCCGTCCCGCTTTCGTTCCCGTTCCCGCCCTGGTTCTGAAAGCGCTGTTTGGAGAGATGGCGGAGATCCTGCTCGGCAGCCAGCGCGTGCTCCCACGGGCCGCCGAATCGGCCGGTTTCCGGTTCCGCTACCCGCACCTGGAGGCGGCGCTGCGCCAGTTGCTCGGATAGCGCCCGTCGTTCGCATCAAGGGTTACGTAGAGGCCGGCTGGCGGCAATAGCCGGCAGCGCGCCATAATCAACCCATGTCCGAGATGAAGAAGATCGCCGTACTCGGGGCCGGCAACATCGGCGCGGCACTGATCGGCGGCATTCTGAAAGGCGGGGTAGCGGACCGCAAGCATCTGGTGGCCACGGTGCGCACGCCAGAGCGGGCCAAGGAGCTTGCGCAGAAGTACGGGATCACGGTCACGGCCGGCGGAAACCGCGAGGCGTCCGAATCGGCCGATATCGTGATCCTGGCGGTGAAGCCGCCGACGCTGCCGCGAGTGCTGGAAGAGATCCGCGAAGGATTGCGCGGCGACCAGATTCTGATTTCGCTGGCGGCGGCCGTGCCGATCGTGCTGATCGAGAAGATCGCCGGCAAGCGGATCCCGATCTTCCGGGCGATGCCGAACATCCCGGTGGTGGTCGAGGAAGGCGCGACGGC
>CAYZJD010000096.1:0-10856 GCA_964478455.1 uncultured Solibacteraceae bacterium
ACCCGCCTCAGCCGGACCAGGGGGGTCGGGTTCTCGGGATTGGCGATGAGTTCCCGGAGGTCCTCGTAGCGCCGGAGACGTGGCTCGGAGCCGAGGCGCACGAAAGTGAGGTCCTGGCTCATTGGCTTGGCTCTCCCACTACCTGAACGAGATCCTCGTCGAACCGCTCGCCCGTCCACCTCCAGGCGCGCAGCTCCAGGCGAGGGCTCAGGCCCATGATCAGGTAGGCGACCCCGGGGCAGGCGAGTGCGGCGTCGGTGCGCGAGGGCCTGGCTGGCCCCGCGGGGTGCGAGTGGCAGTACGCCAGGATCACAGCATTCGACTGCGTTTCCGCTTCCACGGCGCGAAGCTGCACCCGATGGTCGAGCTTGTAACGGTGCCTGCGGTCGCACCCATCGACATTGCCGGACAGCAGCAGGCGCACGCCGAGCTCGGGGTCGGAGGAGGCGGCCAGGACGATGCCGCAGCACTCCTCGGGCCGGCAGCGCCGCGCCGCATCCGCGATCTCATCGACTACCCGTCGCGTCAGCCGCACCTCACGCCTCCACCTCTGCGAGCGCGCAGCTCACCTCATAATTCACGAGTTCAGTAATAGTGGGCCTGCTGCCGCAGAGCGGGCAGTCCGGATCCTTCACTCTCCGGAAGGACCGAAAAGTGCACTCCAGAGCGTCGTAGACCAGCAGCCGATCATGCAGCGTCTCGCCCAACCCCAGCAGCACCTTGATCGCTTCCGCCGCCTGGAGCACGCCCATCACGCCCACGGCCGGGCCCAGGACGCCTGCCTCCTGGCACGACGGTATCCAGCCGGGCGGCGGGGGCTCGGGGACGAGGCACCGGTAGCATGCGCTTGCCTCGCCGGGCAAGATCGTAAGAAGCTGCCCCTCAAAGCCGAGCACCGCCGCCGACACCAGCCGGACGCCCTCCAGCCAGCAGAAGTCCGCCACCAGGAAGCGCGTCGGGAAGTTGTCGCTGCCATCGAGGACCACGTCGTAGCCACCCACGATCCGGCGGATGTTGTCCACACTTAGCCGCTCGTGGAACGCCTCGACCTCGCAGGCTGGGTTGAGCGCCCGGATGGCCCTTTCCGCAGACTCTGCCTTGGAACGCCCTACGTCGCGCGTCTGGTGTATGATCTGCCGCTGAAGATTCGACAGCTCCACGCGGTCGGCGTCAATGAGGCCCACTCTTCCGATTCCCGCGGCCGCCAGATACAGAAGGGCGGGTGACCCGAGTCCACCCGCGCCCACTACGAAGGCGCTGGATGCGCGCAGTCTGCTCTGGCCGGCGCCGCCCACTCCCGGGAGGAGGAGCTGGCGCGAGTAGCGTTCCAGCTCCTCCTCGGTGAAGCCCAGCTTCATCATCAGTGCTCGTGCCCCGATTTCAAGATGTCGAGCTCGACCGGTTCGGCCGAGAGCCTCTGCCCGGCGCCGCCGCCTGCAATCGCTGAGAGAATGGTCACCACATCCCCGTCTTTCACGGGTGTGTCGAGGCCGCCCAGCAGCCGCACGTCCTCGCCTTCGTTGACATGCAGGTTGAAATGCCTTCGCAGCTTGCCGGTGGCGTCGCACAGCCGCCCGTCGATGCCCAGCGCGCGCACCACGTCGCCGACCGTGCCTCCTTCGGCTTCCGCCTCGCGCCTCCCGTCCAGCAGTCTGCTCAGGGCTGTTCCCACCCGCACCTTGACCGGCATGTTACTCCTTCCCCTTCCCCGCGAAAGCGAGTTTGGCGGCCAGCGCGTCGAACTCCTCCAGCCGCGCCTCGATCACGAACCTCTCGCGCAAGGCCCCGACCACCGCTTCCTGCGTCTTCAGGCCGTTTCCGGTGATGCTCACGACCACTGATTCGTCCTTCGGGATACGCCCCTGCTCGATGAGTTTCTTCGTCACCGCGACCGTGGCGCCGCCCGCCGTTTCTGTGAAGATGCCTTCCGTCTCGGCCAGCAGGCGGATGCCGGCCACGATCTCTTCATCGGTCGCATCCTCCGCCCAGCCGCCCGTCCGCCGGATCGTCTCGAGGGCGTAGTAGCCGTCGGCCGGGTTGCCGATCGCAATCGAGTGCGCGATCGTGCTGGGCTTGACGGGAGTGAATATCTCCTGGCCTGCCTTGACGGCCGCCGAGATCGGATTGCAGCCGGCGGCCTGGGCGCCGTGGATCCTGGTACCGGCGTCCTCCACCAGCCCGAGCCGGACGAACTCGCGGATGGCCTTCTCAACCTTCGTAATCAGCGAGCCGCCCGCCATGGGGATCACAATGTGCCCAGGCGCTTTCCAGCCGAGCTGTTCGAGAATCTCGAAGCCGAACGTCTTCGACCCCTCTGCGTAATACGGCCGGATATTGATGTTCACGAAGGCCCAGCCATAGCCGTCAGCGATCTGGGTGCAGAGGCGGTTCACGCCGTCGTAGTTGCCCGCGATGCCGACCACGTTTACACCGTAGATCGAGGTCCCCACGGTCTTCCCTTGCTCCAGGTTCACCGGCATGAAGATGAAGCACTTCAGGCCGGCGCGCCGGGCCTGGGCGGCGAGCGCGTTGCCCAGGTTGCCGGTCGTGGCGCAAGCGACGGTGTCGAAGCCGAACTCCTTCGCTTTGGCCACCGCCACGGCCACCACGCGGTCCTTGAAGGAGAGCGTCGGGAAGTTCACGGCATCGTTTTTTACGTACAGCTCTTCGTGTCCCAGCGCGCGGCCGAGGTTCGATGCCCGGACCAGCGGCGTGAAGCCCACGCCGCTCCCGTCGGCTGGCTGGCAGTCCACCGGCAGCAACTCCCGATAGCGCCACATGTCGGGGGCCCGCGATCCGATGGCTTCGCGCGTCAGGGCTCCGGCCACGGCGTCGTAGTCGTACTCCACCTGGAGCTTGCCGAAGCAGAATTCGCAGATGTGCCTCGGCTGCTTCGGGTACTCGCGGCCGCAGTCAGACTCCATGCACTTGAGCCCCTTAACGAATGACTCCGGCGGTGTCTGCCGAGCGCTGCTCATGCGTGCGCCGCCTCCACGGACCGTGGCAAGCTGGCCGGGAACAGCCCCGCCGACAAATAGCGCTCCGCGGTGTCCGGAAGCACGGTGACGATCAGCAGGTCCCGGCTCTCGGGCCGCCGCGCGACCTGGATCGCAGCCCAAACGGCCGCTCCCGAGGAGATGCCTGCCAGCAGCCCCTCTTTGCGCGCCAGTGCGCGTGCCGTGTTGACCGCATCCTTGGTTGCGACGCGGATGATCTCGTCGATCACGTTGCTGTTCAGGACGGCCGGAATGAATCCAGCCCCGATTCCCTGTATGCCGTGCAGCCCGGGCACGCCTCCCGAAAGGACCGCAGACTCGGCCGGCTCGACGCCCACGCAGCGGAAAGCGGGCTTTCTCTCCCTGATGACTTCCGCCACGCCTGTGATCGTGCCTCCGGTGCCGACGCCCGCCACCAGCACGTCCGCCTGTCCGTCCGTGTCGCTCCAGATTTCCTCGGCTGTCGTACGGCGATGTATCTCCGGGTTGGCCGGGTTCTCAAACTGCTGCGGGATGAAGTACCGCTCGTCCTCGGCCGCCATCTGGCGGGCCCGCGCGACCGCCCCCGTCATACCGTCCGATGCGGGGGTCAAAATAACCTCGGCCCCCAGCGCCGCGAGGATTTGCCGGCGCTCCTCCGACATGTTCTCCGGCATCGTTATCGCGCACCGGTAGCCTCTGGCCGCGCAGGCGAAGGCCAGAGCGACCCCAGTGTTGCCGGAGGTCGGTTCGAGGACGATGCGGCTCCGGTTGAGGAGCCCGGCGCGTTCGGCCGCCGTAATCATGGCCACGCCGATGCGGTCCTTCACGCTCGAGGCCGGGTTGAAGAACTCCAGCTTCCCCGCGATCCTGCCGGGGAGCCCTCCTGCGATGCGGTCGAGCCACACCAAGGGGGTGTGGCCCACCAACTCGGTGACGTCTTTCGCTATCTTCATTTCGTTGCAGTCCTCGTCGGCTTTCGCGCCCGATTCAAATCTGGTACTCCGGCTCCGGGCTACTGTACCTGTGTTCATCTAGCAGCTTTCTAATCACCTCGTAATCCTCAGGCGTGAGGTCGTTCCTGACAGGCAGGCAGGCCAGTGGATGCTTGAGCTTGCCCCAGGAAACCTTCTCCCAAAGCCTCTCGTGCCAGTAGTAGAGGATCACCCGGATCCCGTGGAAGAGCACCGTGATGACGCCCGTCTTCTCCCAGTTCTGGGTCATCGAGTAGGTGATGGCTCCCAGAATGGCCACCCCGGCGATTCTCCAGGAGAAGGACTTGGCCCAGGACCTGACTGGAGTATCCATAGGGGCTACCCGACTTTCTCGACCGATTTCATCGACATGGGGCCAAAGAAAACCCTTTCCCTCCTCTACAGTCTCGGTTAGATTGAGTACGCCGGAACGTGCCGCCTGACTCGAGCGTCTTCCGCCAGCAGGTCTTGGAACGTCGTGCCATCGTAAACGCCCGTGATGGCCTGCTGCACCCTGTTCCACATAGGAAGGAACACGCAGGTACCATAGAACGGGCAATCTTCCTTCGACCTTGCGCCGCCGCAGTGCGCGAGGCCGGAATGCCCCTGGGTGTGGCGGATTACGTCTCCAACGCTGATCTGCTCGGGCCGGCGGGTGAGGAAATAGCCTCCGTCGGCGCCACGCCGCGATTCCAGGAAGCCCGCCTGCTTGAGCTGGCTGAGAATCACCTCCAGGAAACGCGGCGGGATGGCCTGCTCCTGGGCGATCTCGGCGATCTTGGCTGGGCCGCGGCCGAACCGCCTGGCCAGCTCGAAGACGGCCCTCAGGGCGTACCGGCTCTTCTGTGAAACGATCATGGAAGCGCCTAGTTCACTTTGCCGATCGCCAAACTTATATATCGCATGTCCTGTACCCGGCTGTCAAGAGCTATTTTCCCCTCAGCGGAGCGCACGGGATCATCGACCCTAGGGCAAGGCAGCACGAAGTGATGCCCGAGGGAGTGCGGCATCGGGCAGAACGCTCTCTCGCGAGAGCGGGAGGGGCTTCTGGAAGTGGTCTGTCAGGGTGTCCGCTAAGGCTGGGATGAGAGAATGGACCGCACTCCCTCGTGCGATCCCAGCCTAGCTCCAGCGGGCGCCTCACAAGACCGCGTACCAGCGTAAGGGGCTGAAAACACCCCGAAAATAATCCTCGGAGCGACGTGACTGCACGCCATCGAGGAGACCACAATGGTACTGACGGGCCGCTGCACCTGCCAGCAGTGCGACTCCGGTCTTCATACAGCGGCCGCGCAAGGAAAACGACCGATGCTGTCTGTGACTCGCCGCAGGGTCGTGCAGGCGGCGGCTGCCCCGGCGCTGCTCGGGGCGGCGCAGCGCAAGGCGCCCGACAACCGAATCACCGAGGAGAACCGTCGCCCGGGAACGGTCGAGTGGCAGCTCAAGCATTACCGATTCGATCCGCTCACCGACCTGCGCTCGCCCCAACTGGAAGGCTACGTTTCGGAGGTGAGTGTCTATCCCGGGGAAACCATCGAGTTCCTGGTCAGCGCCGATCCGGCGCGCAAGTTCACCATCGACCTGTACCGCACGGGCTGCTATGGCGGCACAGGCGGGCGTCACATGCTCCGTCTGGGCCCGTTCGCGGGTGAGCCGCAGCCCCTTCCCCTGATGGGCATGGAACGGGTGCGCGAGTGCGCCTGGAAGCCCGCCGCGCGCCTGACGATCCCCGCCGACTGGCCCAGCGGCGTCTATCTTGGCCGGCTCTCCCTGGTCGAAGACCCCATCGAGAGCTACGTCATCTTCATCGTCAAGGAGAAGCGCGCCTGCGACGTCTTGTTCCAGTGCAGCGACCTGACCTGGCAGGCTTACAACAAGTGGCCGGGCCGGGACTCGCTCTATGACGACGGCACCCCGCGTCCGACCAATGGCTACTATTACACCGGGCCGAAGGTCCGGGTCAGCTTCGACCGGCCCTACACGCAGTATGGGCAGGTCCATCAGGTGGCGCTCTCGCTCGGCTCGGGCGAGTACCTGCTGTGGGAGTTTCCGCTCGCGTTCTGGCTCGAACAGCAGGGTTACGACGTCACTTACTGCTCGAACCTCGATGTGCATCGCGACCCCGCCGTGCTGGAGCGCACCAAGGTGTTTCTCTCGGTGGGACACGACGAATACTGGACCCGACAGATGTACGACAACGTGATGGCGGCCCGCGAGCGCGGGGTGAGCCTGGGTTTCCTCAGCGGCAACGCCATCTGCGGCGAAATCATTCTCTATGACAGCACGGTGACCGGCAAGCCCTACCGCACCATGGCCCGCCTGAAGTTCTTCCGCGACGAGCCCCTGCTGATGGGTCTGCGCACCTTCGGGCCGGGTTACGGCGATTGGGTGATCCGGAAAGCGGACCACTGGATTTTCGAAGGCACGGGCGCGCGGAACGGCGACTACATCCCGGGGTTGGTGGGCTGGGAGTATCACGGCATACCGGCCGATCTGCCCGGACTCGAGGTGGTGGCCGCGGCCCCGCTGGCCCCGTTCAGCCGCCACTCCCCGGACGACGGGAACTTTGCCGCGGTGGTGTTCCCGCGCCCGAAGGGCAACTGGGTCTTCAATGCCGGCACTATCTGGTGGAGCGAGGGTCTGAGCAACCCGCCCGGGCACGCCCCGGCTGCCTCGCGGCTGGGCCGGACCTTCGGCGTGGACACCAAGGTGCAGAAGATAACCGCAAATTTCTTGAACCGCTGCCTGCGGGATTCGCCGTTGAAGTTGTAACCGGCAACCTCGCCGTCAGGCGGAATCGGGTGTAGGAGGTGTGAGATGGCGGTTTCGCGAAGGGGGTTTCTGGAGTTTTCCGCGGGAGCGGTCTCGGTCCCGGCCGCTGCTGCGGTGGAAGAATCGCAGCCTGGAGTTCGGGATGGGCCGGCGACGCCTAGCTTCTCGGCGGTGACGCTGGAGGGCAACATCAGTTTCGAGGGGCTGGCGGCGGCCGGGTTGTCGGAAGCCATGACGGCGGCGCTTTCGAGGGCGCCGCGCGGCCCCTGCGTCGCGTGGGGGATTCCGTTCCAGGTCGAGCGTCCCGTTCTGCTAAGGGACCGTCCGGTGACGGAGAAAACGCCCGGGTTGAAGGCCGGCTGGCTGGTCTTCCTGCACACCACCGACAGCAAGCGGCTGGAGCGCGATGAGCGGGGCTTCATCCGCCCGACGCGCGGCGAAGGCTACCTTGCCGAGCACGTCGCCGATTACGTCGTCGTGTACGGGGATGGCTCCGAGGCGCGCCTGGCGGTGTGCCGAAGGCACCACATCGGCATGTTCCGCGCGCGCTGGGGCGAGAACTGCTTTCAGGCCGTCGCCCATGCCAAGCCGTTCCCGTTGCGGCCCTTGCACGAACAGCCCTCGATGCTGCTGGATGCCGGCGTAGGCTGGGGCGAAGCGGAAACGCGCGCCCGCACGCCGGACCGGGGGCCGTGGGTCAATTGGCTCTGGGCCTGGAAGAATCCTCATCCCGACAAGGAGATCGCCGCGCTTCGCTTCGAGCCGGTCTCCGGCGTCACGATCTTGTCCGGCGTCTCCGCCGGCCAAGCCTCTTCCCAGCCGCTCCAGTGGCAGACCCGCCGCAAAGCCATCCTGCGCCTACCGGAGGGACTCGAATTCGATTACAGAACTGACGGGCGGGGACGCCGCAAGCAGATCCAGCTCGACCTGGGCCAGGTGATCTCCGCCGAACCGCGGAAGCTCTATCCGCACGAGGACTGGACCGGCACGTACAACAACAAAGTCCCCGAGCTCTCGGCGCGCGAGGTGCTGATCGAGTACGCGGCGCACCCGGACGCTCGCTTCCACCTGTGGGACGGCACGACCATTCCGGTTGCCGAGCTGGAGAAAGCGGGCAGCAGCGGCCCGATGATGTGGGTGACGCCCGCCGCCCAGCGAGTGCGGATTCGCGCCTTCGAGAAGGCGACGGGCGCCGCGGTGCCCGTCAAGCTGCATGTGCACGGGGAAAGCGGGGAGTACCTGGCCCCCGTGGACCGGCACCGGCGGCCCAACAGCGCCTGGTTTGAGGATTATGCGCCCGAATTCCAGCACCAGGGCCGGCACCTGTGCGTGTACATTCCCGGCGAGACCGTCGTTGACTTGCCGCTGGGCAACGTCTATCTGGAGCTCAGTAAGGGCTTCGAGATCCGGCCCGTGCGGAAGCGGGTCGCGGTGACGGCCGCGACCAGCCAGATCGACGTCCCCCTCGAGAAGGTCCTGCCCTGGCGGGAGCGCGGTTGGATCACGGCGGACACCCACGTCCATTTCCTCTCGCCGCCCACGGCGCGCCTGGAGGGGTGCGCCGAGGGAGTCAACGTGATCAATCTGCTCGCCAGCCAGTGGGGCGAGCTGATGACCAACGCGGGCGATTTCGACGGGAAGACCACCTTCGGATCGCGGGAAGCTGGCGGGGACGGGGAGTGGTTGGTCCGGGTCGGCACGGAGAACCGGCAGCACGTGCTGGGTCATGTCTCCCTGCTCGGTTACAACGGCAACATCATCGCGCCGATGTGCGCGGGCGGGCCTAATGAAGCCGCTATCGGCGATCCCGTGGGCGTTCTCCTGATGGAGTGGGCCGAGCGCTGCCGGGAGCAAGGCGGCCTCGTGGTGCTGCCTCACTTCCCGGACCCGCGGTGCGAAAGCGCCGCGGATCTTGTCACCGGCTCGATTGACGGCGTCGAGATGACCTCCTGGGGAAACCTCTACGGAGGCATCGACCCCTATTCGCTTTCGGATTACTACCGCTACCTGAACTGCGGCTACTTCGTGGCGTGTGTCGGGGGGACGGACAAGATGTCCGCCTCGACCGCCGTCGGCACCGTACGGACCTACGCCAGGGTTTCGGCGGATACGCCGTTTACGTATGACTCGTGGAAAGCTGCGGTGCGAGCCGGCAACACCTTCGCCACTTATGGCCCCTTGATGGAGTTCGCGGTGAACGGGCGCCCGCCGGGCAGCAGGATCGAGCTGAAGTCCGGAGGCGGCACGCTGGACGTCACCTGGGAGGTGGCCAGTGTGACGGTGCCGATGAGCAAGGTCGAGCTGGTGGTGAACGGAGAGGTTCGCGAGAGCCGTGCCGTGGATCCGGAGCGCGGGGCGGGGCACTGGTCGGTGCGGGTGACGCGGAGCTCCTGGCTGGCGCTGCTGGTGCGCGGCCATTATCCCGACCGGCCGGAGATCATCGCCGCGCACTCCTCGCCCGTCATGGTCCCGGTGGAGGGCTCGGCGTTCTTCTCGGCGGTGGACGCGCTGACCATGCTCGAGCAGATCGAAGGCGCGCTGGCCTACCTGGACACCATCGGCACGCGGGCCGAAGACCGGGTCTATAAGCGGATCCGCCTCAAGCTCACCTCCGCCCATCGGACGCTCCACAACGCGCTGCACCAGCGCGGCCACTATCACGAGCACGCCGTGGCGGTCGCGCATTCCTGATCCCGCGGCGCGAGGACAAACCTCAGCCCGCCGCGCGAGGGAGGCGGGGCGCCCCGCGCCAGGAGCCTAGCGCGTCTTCCAGTATTCGAGCGCCGGACCGCGGATGGTGTCGAACTTTCCGCTCGCGGCGGTGGCGCGAAGAGCGGCCATCTGGGCTTCCTCGAGCGGCCGGAAATTCTGCGCGACGCGCACGTCATCCTCCAACTGACCGATGGTGCAGAAGCCCAGCGCCAGCGCGGTGACCGGCAGGCTCAGGCTGTACCTGAGGCAGTCGCCCACGCTGAAGGTGCGCAGCAGGAAGGCGTTCCCGAAAACCTTGATCCCGAAAATGCCGAGGCCGCGCGCCACAGCGGCTGGCAGCGCCGTCTTCTCGAAGCTCATACTGGGCGAATCCGAAAAGCACGTGTCGGCCACGTGCAGCGGCATCAGCGCGGTGTCGAAGCGCTCCGCGTGCCGGAGCATCTCGAGGTGCACTTCGGGATCGCGGCAGTTCGTGTAGCCGATGAAACGGCACTTGCCGGCCTTCTTGGCTGCCTCGAAGGCTTCGATGGCCCCGCCCGGAGCGATGATCTGCTCAACGTCCTGTTTCCGGTTCACTCCGTGCATCTGCCAAAGATCCACGTAATCGGTGCGGAGCAGCCGCAAGGAGGTTTCCAGGTCCGCCTCCGCTCCCTTCCGCGTCCTCTGACCGGTCTTCGTCGTCAGGAAGATGTTCTTACGAAAGTCCGGGATGACGGCGCCGTAAACTTCCTCGGCCCGCCCGCCGGAGTAACTGCGCGCCATGTCGAAGTAGTTGATGCCCAGATCGTAGGCGCGCCGCACCACGGCCTTGCCCTCTTCGAAAGGCACCAGGTGAAAGCGCGCCCCGCCCTCGCCGATGATGGTGAGTTTCTCGCCGGTCCGGCCCAGCACGCGTTTCGGAATGCCGCCGGCGGCGGGTCTCACCGGCCGCGGCGTGATGGCCAGGCCGGCCAACGCCCCACCCACAAATATGCGTCGTTGCATGCGCCTCCTTTCCGGTGGGCCCAATGCGCGGAACCATGCCGCGCTGAACATTCTACGGCAGGCGGCGAGACTTTGCACGGGGCGGGGAGGGCGGCAACGCTGTTGGAGAGCAGTACACCATCGGTCGCCGGGTTTTTCATATGATGTGAGTGTCAAAACCGACTTCAAAGGAGGACAAGGATGGGTCGCCGAAGCGAACATGATGAAGGCAATTCAGGTCGCGCCCCGTATTACGGGCGCCGGACGTTTGTTGGGGCCACCCTGGGCGGAGCGTTCGCCGCGGAAGCAGTTTCAGCCAGCCAGCAGGCTCCGACGCCTGCGCGAGCCGGCGCCAAGGTGTACCGTGAGACGTTGAACACGCCGATCGTGGCGCGCCACCAGGTAGTCGTGGCCGGCGGCGGCCCCAGCGGCGTCATCGCCGCCGCGGCTGCGGCACGCA
>CAYZJD010000096.1:10866-13128 GCA_964478455.1 uncultured Solibacteraceae bacterium
GTGTTCAACGTCTCACGGTACACCTTGCTCATCGAGCGCTATGCCTTTCTGGGCGGCAATGGGACCGCGGGATTGATGACCTGCTACAACGGCTTTCGTAACCAGCGGCCTCCGGAAGCCCTGCAAACCGTGAAGGGCATTCCCGCCGAGTACATCGCCGAGCTGGTGCGCCTGGGCGGCGTGGCGGACCGGGACAGTTACGAGCGAAGCGTCGCGCATGACGTGACCAAAGGCGACATACCCTATACCGTCGGTTTTGACCCGGAAGCAGCCAAGATGGCAGCGCTGAACCTGCTGCGGAAGGAGGGCGTGAAGCTGCGGCTGCACAGTTGGGTGGTGGCGCCCATGCTCGCGGGGTCGCGGGTGACGGGCGTAGTGGTGGAGTCCAAGTCGGGCCGGCAGGCCATCGCTGCGGACATTGTCATTGACTGCACGGGCGACGGCGACGTAGCGGCGTGGGCCGGCGCGCCGTTCATGAGTCCGGACGAAAGCGGAAAGACGGATCGCATGCAGATGAGCCTGATGTACCGGATCGGCGGGGCGCCGCCCAGTTTCGAGAGGGGGATCCGCATCCGGGACCGGGTCGTGAACTGGGGTCCGGCCGCTCGCGGCGACGCGCTGGATGTCAATGTCCTGACGCAAGTCGAGGTCGAGACGCGCCTGAAACTGTGGGACGTGATTCAGGAGATGCGGAAGAAGCCCGGGATGGAGTCGGTCTACCTAATGCAGACTCCTACCTGCATCGGTGTGCGGGAAACGCGCCGCATCCTGGGCGAGTACGTCGTCACCACGCAAGATGCGATTAAAGGCACGCGCTTCCCCGACGTGATCGCCATCAGCTCGAATCCGATGCCGGGCTACCGCGGCAAGCGCTTCTTCTTTGAGCACGAGGGCTTCGACATCCCGTATCGCTCGCTGGTTCCGAAGACGGTTGAGGGGCTGGTACTGGCCGGGCGTTGTATCTCCTGCGAGCAGGGGCCGTTCCAGTCCGCGCGTTCGATGGCCCCGGCGATGGCGATTGGGCACGCCTCGGGCTGCGCGGCGGCGCTGGCTGCGACCACCGGGACACCGCCCCGAAAATTGGACGTAAAAGCGCTTCAGAAGCTGCTGCTGAGCCAGAAGGCCGAACTGCGCCTGTAAGAGCAGGCATCACGGCGGGCGGGCGTCTCAGTAGATGAAGCTCAGCCCGCCACGCAAGCTGCGCGCGCCATGCATGAGGAAGACGCCGCGGGCGACGGGCGGGTTGCTATACTGTTTGCGGCGAAAAGGAGGAACCATGCAAGCAAAGTATCGGAGTGGTGCCGGCTCGCACAGGCGGGATTTCCTCAAGGCCGCAGGGGTTCTGGCAGGCGGCTCGATGATGGCTTTCCAGACGCCCGCCGTGGCCCGCCCCTTGACCGAGGCGGAGAAGCTGGCGCGCATTGCCTCGAACACGTGGCCGGTGCGGGCGCTGTTCAAGAGCCGCAGCGCCGGGCGGCCCGGCAGCCCGGAGACGGAGGCGTTCAAGAAAAAGTATGGCGAGATCACCATGCTGGATTTCCCGCAGTTCACCAAGGACATCTTCCCGGGGGTCCATCACATGGACTTGTGGTCGTCGCTGTTTGGCGACGTCACCGATGACAGCATGTTCGTACAAATCGGCGCGGTCGGCGGCCCGGCCGCGCGCGCCTTTTACGAGTTCGACCCGTCCAGCGCGTCGGGTAAGAAATGGCTGGACAAGCTGGCTGGCAAGATCGCGAGCACCGGGGTCAAGTGCCATCACGTTTCGAACAACGCTCCCCGCAACATCTGCGACTTGGACGCCGAGAAGCGCAAGGAAGGCATCGCGGTGGTGAAGAAGTGGCTGGAGGGATGCGCGCAGATTGGCGCGAAAACGATGCGCGTGAACACGGGCGGCCCGCGCGTCGCTCCTTCGGCCAGCGCCACCCAGGGCTATCCGCGTAATGACGAGATCGTGAAGTACTTGAAGAACGCGATCGAGTCCTTCAAAGAGATGGCCGACTACGGCGGCAAAATGGGCGTCAGGGTCACCATCGAGAACCACTGGGGCTTGAGCGCGGACCCCATGAACGTGCGGATCATCCTCGACGAGGTGAATCATCCCTTCTGCGAGGCCTCGCCGGATTTCTGCAACTGGGAACACGAGTACATGCTCTACCACGGCCTGGAGGCGCTGGCGCCGTATACCCACACGACGGTGCACGCCAAGTACTGGAATCGCTGGAGCCAGGTGGACGTGCAGCGCTGCGTGCGTATCATGAC
>CAYZJD010000097.1:0-13112 GCA_964478455.1 uncultured Solibacteraceae bacterium
GCAGTCCCAGTCTCCATCCACCGCCAAAGCCTCTCCCAGTGTCTGAATCGCAGATGACCCAATTCGGTTCCTTGACAACAAGCACGGGTGTTGATATAAGCAGGGGGAAAACGTTTGCGGGGAGTGTCTCTGCTTCGGTGGGAGAGCAAGGGGTCACCGTGCGCATCGGGCTTTTCCTCAACCCGACACCTCTTCCACGCAGAGTCTATTGTCAGGTAAGGAGGTTCGCATGACCGGTAGCCGGATTCGTCTCTTCGTTGCAGCCGCGCTGGTGGCGGTGGTTCTCCCGGCCAGCCTATGGGGGCAGGCCGTCAGCTCTCTCTTGAACGGGACGGTGACGGACCCCTCCGGCGCCGTGGTCCCCAACGCCGAGGTGACGCTGACCCAGGTGAACACCGGGGTGTCGCAAAAGACGGTCACCGGCTCCGAGGGTATGTACGCCTTCCCCCAACTTCCCGTCGGGCTTTACGAATTGAAGGTGTCGGCGGAGGGCTTCAAGGAATTCGTGCAGAGAGGCATCCGGCTCAACTTGGGCGAGAAGGTCCGCGTTGAAGTGAAGCTCGAGGTCGGCACCGCCCAGCAGGTGGTCGAGGTGCAGGCCGACGCATCACCGCTGAACTTCGAGAACGCAGAACAGAAAGCCGGCGTCGCGCCCGAGACGCTGGGGGAACTTCCCCTCATCGTAAGCGGCGGTGTCCGGTCGTCGGCCACCTTTCTGACGCTTCTTCCCGGGGCCGCCTCGCCCACCGGCAACGCGCTCGACGCGCACCTGAACGGCTCCTTGCGGTACAGCGGAGAGATCATTCTCAACGGCGGGAGTTTCCTCAATCCCTCCGGCGGCCAGGGGCTCTGGGGCGCATTCGACTTCGCGCAGTCGCCCGACATGGTCAGCGAGCTGAAAGTACTCCAGTCGAACTATGAGCCGCAGTACGGCGCGGCCGCCGGGGCGGTGGTGGTGATGGAGACGAAGTCGGGCACCAATGAATTCCACGGCGGCGTTTACGCGTATCACCGCAACACGGAGTTCAACGCGCGGCAGTACGGGCGCGAGAGGCCGGCGCGCGACCTGGAAAACGACCTCGGCTTTGCCATCGGCGGACCGCTGAAGGCGCCCGGCCTCTGGTCGAACTGGGCCAAGACGTACTTCTTCTTTAACTATGAGGCGTTCCGGCAGCGCGGCGCGCCGGGGCGTGACACAATGTCCATCCCGTCCCTGAAGGAAAGGCAGGGGGACTTCACTGACTGGCTGGACGGCGACGGCAATCTCATCCCAATCTTCGATCCGGACTCAACACGCGAGGTGAACGGCCAGATCGTGCGCGACCAGTTCATGGGCTGCGACGGCACGCAGCCCAATGTGATTTGCCCCAGCCGGATTGCCAACTCGCTGGCCAAGGAATGGCTCAAGTACTTGCCACAGCCAACCTTCGACGGGCCGTTGAACAACTTCATCCCTTCGGGCGTGGGCAGCCAGTGGAAGGCGCGGCTCAATATTTACAACTCGCGGCTGGACACGTATCTCGGGGACAAGGACCACGTCACGGTGACGATCTGGCAACAGGATTGGCCGACGTTTACCGAGACCCGCCTGCCCGCCGAAATCAGTACGGACAATGAAGTCTACAAGAACACCTGGTCGAACAGGCTGAACTGGGACCACGTATTCAGCCCGACGGTCCTCAATCACTGGAGCGGCGGCTACAACCACGACTATTACCAGGCGGCGGCCTTCAACCGGGACTTCGTCGATGCCCTGCCGAAGATCAAGGGCGTGCCCGGCTACCAGCAACCCGCGGTGCTCTACTTCGGAGACGGCTTCAACCAGTTGGGCAACGGCCAAGGCTTGCAGAAGTGGCCCGCGCCGGCGTTCGTGGTCCAGGATCTGGTCACCTGGGTGAAGGGAAAGCATTCGTTCAAGTTCGGCTTTGAGTATCGCAACCAGCGGAATTCATGGACCGCGGGTTATAACGAGGCCGGGGAACTCTACTTTGACAGGCTGAACACCGGGCTGCGCGACATCAACAGTGGGAACCCGATCGCCAGCTTCCTGCTGGAACAGGTAAACAGCGGTGCCATCCGTTACGCGCCGTTTGGCCTCACGTCGGCGCGGTGGTCCTCCTGGATCGCCCATGCCGGCGACACCTGGAAGGTCACCCCGAAGCTGAGCCTCAATCTCGGCATCCGGTGGGAGATGCACAAACCCACCGTCGAGCAGCACGATGTCTTCTCCTTCCTCGATACGGAAGGACCCAATCCGGGCGCGGGCGGGCGGCCGGGACGGATGGTCTTCGCCGGCACGCGGTGGGGAACTTACAGTTACGGGAAGCGGCATCCGGAGGATTTGTTCAAGAAGGGATTCTCACCGCGCCTGGGCATCGCCTATACCGTCACCCCGAGGACCGTGGCCAGGCTCGGATACGGAATTTTCTTCGATGCCGGCTACTATCCGGGCTGGACCGGGGGCATGGCCAACGACGGGTTCAACCTCAGTTACTTCTCTTACGCAGGCGGCAGGGACGGCTTGGACCCGGCGTTCCTTCTCAGCCAGGGTTTCCCGGAGACGTGGCGGGATTATGAACTTCCGGTTCTCGACGCAGCCTTCCTGAACGGGCAATGGGGGCCGATCTACCGGCCGAAAGACGGCAACCGGCTGCCATACGCGCAGCAGTGGAATCTGTCGATCGAGCGTCAGCTCACGCAAGACCTGACCATTACCACTTCGTACGTGGGCACCAAAGGCACCCGGCTGATCTCGCGGATCGCGCCGATCAACGCCCTGGATCCGGCTCTGTTGAAGACTTACGGCGGGCAGTTGTACGACAATTTCGAGCCCGGAGCTGCGAGCCTGCACGGGGTGCCGCTGCCGTATGAGGGATGGGTGGAACAGATGACGGGCTGCTCGCCCTCGCTGGCGCAGGCGTTACTGCCGTTCCCGCAGTACTGCGGACCGCTCCAGGGCGTCAACGAGAACGCCGGCAACTCGACGTATCATTCCTTCCAGTTGAAGGTGGAGAAGCGTTTCGGCGCAGGACTTTGGATGCTCGTCTCCTACACGGCATCCAAGATGCTGACGGATACCGAGACCAACCAGCCGGATGAGTTGTCGTGGAACGGCTCGGGCAGCGGCACGATTTCGCCGTTCGAGCGTCACCGGAACAAGGCCCTCTCCACGGGAGACATTCCCCAAGTATTCACCGCCAGCCTGGTGTACGATCTGCCGTTCGGCCGGGGCAAGCGGTGGGCCAATAGCAGCAAAGCGCTGGATTACCTGGTCGGCGGATGGCGTATCAGCAGCATCACCCGGCTCCATTCCGGCGCCCCGTTCCACGTCAACAGTTGGTACTGCAACGTGCCGGGGCAGTTCCGCGTGGGGTGCTACCCGGGGCAAATCCAGGGAGCGAACCCTTGGGCGCAGGACAAGAGCAGCTTCGAACCAAGCCAGCAACTGCTGAGCTCCAGCGCTTTCGAACCGTACTCATCGTTCGACGACCTCACTTACTATGGCGTCGGACCGCGAGTGACCAACCTCCGCGCCTTCGGCTACCGGAACCAGGACTTCACTCTGGCCAAGACCTTCCGCATCACCGAGAAGGTCAGCCTCCAGTTGCGCGGCGACGCGTTCAACATCTTCAATCTCCACACGTTCCGCCGCCAGGACTTCGACACGGATGTGTCGAGCCCGAGTTTCGGCTACTGGAACGGCGGCGTGACGGATCCGCGGACCATTCAGGTGAGCGGCCGGATCCAGTTCTAGCGCTCTCCCAAAAGGGGTCAGCCTGATCTGGTCCATTTTCGCCCGGGGAAAATGGACCAGATCAGGCTGACCCCTTTTTGGGAGGGTGGGGCGGACAGCGTGCTATAACCAAGGTGCATTGAGGCAGGAGGCGGTTCCGAAGCTCCGGCGGCTTTCTCAAGCCGTCTTCCTAGCTCTCTTTCTGTTCCTGCTGCTCCGCACCGAATTCCGCGGCTCGTTCGGCGGGAACCAAGGGGATATCCGGCTGCCGTACCCCGTCAGCATCTTTCTGGAGGCGGACCCGCTGGCGGCGGTCGCCAATGCGCTCTCAACCGGCGCCCTTTATAAGGGCTTGCTGTGGAGCCTGGTGATTCTCGTTCCGACGTTTCTATTGGGGCGCTTCTTCTGCGGGTGGGTGTGTCCTCTGGGGACTTTGCACCACATCGCCAGCACCATCCGCTCAGACCGCAAGCGGGGCAAGCAGCGAATCGAATCCAACCGCTACAAGCGCTGGCAGAACCTGAAGTACTACTTGCTCGTGGCGCTGCTCGTGGCAGCGCTGTTTGGAAGCGGGATCGCCGGAGTGATGGACCCGATTGCGCTCACCGTGCGGTCGCTGGCCCTTTCGATTCTTCCGGCGCTCGACTACGGGCTGGACGCCGTCACCGGCTTCTTCATGCACAACCGGCCGGAGGCCGTGCGCGCCGCGAGCGAGGGCCTGGATTCGCTGCTCCGGCAAACGGTGCTCAGTTACAGACAGCCGCACTTCCGGCAAGCGTTCTTCCTGGGGCTCGTGTTCGTCGTGATCGTGGTGCTGAATCTTCGCATCACGCGATTCTGGTGCCGGGCGCTCTGCCCGCTGGGGGCGCTGCTTGGCGCTGCGTCGCGATGGTCGATTCTGGGCCTTGAAAAGGAGGGGAGCCGCTGCGAGGACTGCAACCGCTGCCTGCTCCACTGCCAGGGCGGAGACGATCCGATTCCCGGCGTGCCGTGGCGAAGAGCCGAGTGCCACCTCTGCTTCAACTGTGTTGGAGATTGCCCCGAAAGCGGTGTGCGCTTCCGGTTCTTTCCCGCGGGCGCGGCGACCGTGGACGGGCCCAATCTCGAGCGACGAAAGACGCTGGCGAGCCTTGCGGCCGGCGTGGCCGCTCTCCCGCTGTTCCGCAGTGCGACGGCGCGGGCGCCGGAGCATCACGAACGGCTCGTGCGGCCGCCGGGCGCGCTGGATGAGCGGAGCTTTCTCGAGCGGTGCGTCCGGTGCGGCGAGTGCATGAAGGTTTGTCCGAACAACGCTCTGCATCCGACGCTTCTTGAGGCAGGACTGGAAGGCATCTGGAGTCCGGTGCTGGCGCCGCGGGTCGGATACTGCGAGGCGAGCTGCACGCTGTGCGGCCAGGTCTGCCCGACAGGCGCCATCTGGGAGATCACATCGAAGGAAAAAGGATGGGTCGGGAAGATGGGGCCGGATTCGAAGCCGGTCTCGATCGGCACGGCCTTCGTTGACCGTGGGCGGTGCCTGCCGTGGGCGATGGCGAAGGAGTGCATCGTCTGCGAAGAATGGTGCCCCACGTCGCCAAAGGCCGTCTACCTTCGTCCGGCGGAAGTCTTCGATTCCGAGGGCCGGGGGGCGCAGGTGCGGCAGCCGTACGTGAATCCGGAACTGTGCGTCGGCTGTGGCGCGTGCGAGTTTGCCTGCCCGGTGGTGGACCGGCCCGCCATCTATGTCACGAGTATCGGAGAGAGCCGCTCGCGAGGCAATCAGTTCCTGCTGAAGCGGGGAAAAGGAGGGAAAGCATGAGGCCCACCCAGGCCGCGTCGGCAGCCGCGATCCTCGCGCTGCTGGCGTGCGGTTGCGGAATGGAGTGGAAGCCGGAGTTCTTGTTTCCGGACAGCAACCAGGTGGCAGGATGGACGAAGGTCCGGCAGACGCGCGTTTTCCCGGCCGACAGACTCTGGGAGTACATTGACGGCGATGCGGAGAAGTACCGGCAGGCGGGGGTTCAGAGGACGCTGGCGACGGACTACCGCTACCAGGACAAGATCGACGCCGTCGTGGACATCTACGACATGGGAACGGACGCCGGGGCCAAGAAGGTGTTCGAGTCGGAGTCTTCGGAAGGGAGTTTGGAGATCGGTCTGGGAGACGTTGGACGGCTCTATGGGCAGAGCGTGACGTTCCGCAAGGGCCGATATTTCGTCCGCCTCGTTGCGTACGAGCAAGCGCCGGAGATCGGCACGGCGCTGGTGGATCTCGGACGGGCCATCGAGAGAAAGCTGGGCGCGTAGCGGCGGTGTCGGCCGCCGCGGGAGGCGAAGATGGAACGGCGAACATTCGTGCAGGCATCAGCCGCCATGGTCGCGGCGGGCCTTGGAACTGGCTGCAAAGGCGTGCCACCGGAGGACATCCAGGCGGCCGCCAGTAGAGTTGGCCAACTGCCCAGGCGGAAACTGGGCGCGAGCGCGAGGGAGATCACCGTCCTTGTCGGGGCCGCCTCGTGGGCGCCGGAGGCGGTCGAGGCGGGCATCCGCTGCGGCGTCAACTTCTGGCACAAGGCGGACGATTGGTCGCGGGCGGATGTTCCGCGGGCGATCCTGAAGAACCGCGACGCGCATTACTGCCAGGTCTCCGTGGACCGGGTTCGCGGAAACCACGAGAGCGGAGAGATCGACGAGGAAGCGCATTGCCAATTCGTCAAGGAAATGCTGAAGCGGACCGGGCTCGGCTACTTCGACGACATGCAGTTCCACTTCGGCTACCACAGCGTGGCGGAGCTGAAGAACGACCGGGGGTTCGTGCGGGCGTTCGAGCGGTTGAAGAAGGAAGGGCTGGTGCGGCGCCTGTGCCTTTCGCAGCACAGCTACAACGGCAGCGCGCGGGTTCCGGGCGGCCAGAGCGCATTCGAGATCCTGGCGGCCGTGATCGCCGATGGCGTCTACGAACACGCGCAGTTCTTCTATTCCTACGGCGACGGCGCGGTGGCGAACGAGTTTGTGGCCCTGGCCAGGCGCAAGGGCTTCGGCACGATCGCTATGAAAACGACGCGCGGCGCCGGTCGGATGCGGCAAGACGAAGAGTTCATGAAGGAGTTCCCGGCGGGGACCACGCCCCATCACGCGCTCGCGCGGTGGCTCACGACGCGCACGCAACTGGACGCGGCGGTGATCCACATCAGCAGCCTGCGCGAGTTTGTCGACACCTTCAGCGGCGCGGGTAAGAGCATGCGCCTGGCTGACTATCGCGCGATCGAGCGGATGATGGCTTACGCGGACCGCGAGGTGTGCCGGCTGTGCAACGAGTGCATGGGGCACTGCGGGGAGGGCATCGCGGTGGCCGACATCCTCCGGTACGAGCGTTACGCCCGCGACTACGGCGATGCCTCCCGGGCGCGTGTTCTCTACGCGCAACTCGACCGGCGCGCGGATGCCTGCGTCGCCTGCGGCACGTGCCTGCCGCACTGCCCGCAGGGGCTGCGCATTCCAGAGAAGCTGGCCGCCGCCCACCGATTGCTGTCGTGATGGGGACAGCCCGCATGTTTCCCGCCGCCGCGGCGGGAAACATGCGGGCTGTCCCCGGTTTGTTATAAAGGGAGCGGGATCTCGGCTATGCGGACCAGCCGCCGGGAGCTGCTGGCGAGCTGCCTAGCGAGCGCGACGCTCGCCGGGCAGGCGCCCACCTCACGCGTGGTGATCGCGCGCGACGCCTCTCTGCGAGGGAAGGGGGGCGGCGTGGATCCGGCGCGCCTCTTGAGACTCCTCGATCGGGCCATGCAATCGTTCTTCGGGGTGGATTCGCCGGCGGAGGCCTGGAGGAAGGTGGTCCGGCCCGGAGAAGTTGTCGGCCTGAAGGTGAACTGCCTGGCCGGCAAGGGGATATCGACGCGGGTCGCTCTGGTGGAAGCGATCTCAGAACGGCTGCGGCAAGCCGGTGTCCCGGCCCGAAATATCGTCATTTGGGACCGTCTGAACGACGATCTGGAGAGCGCGGGATTCCGCGTCTCAGAGCAGCCGGAGCGGATCCGCACGATCGGGAACGACGTGCTCGGCTACGAGCAGGAGTTGTCGATTTACGGCAGCGCGGGCAGTCTGCTGGCCCAGACTCTGACGCGAGTCTGCGACGCCGTCATCAACCTGCCGGTGCTCAAGGACCATGGCATCGTCGGGGTGACGATGGCGCTCAAGAACCTGTTCGGCGCGATTCACAATCCGAACAAGTACCACATGAATGCCGGCGATCCGTATGTGGCTGACGTCAACATGCTGCCGCAGATCCGAAACAAGGTTAGGCTGACGATTTGCGATGGAACCACCGCGCAGTACGAAGGCGGGCCTTCGTATATGCCGCAGTGGACGTGGCCGTTCAACGGATTACTGGTGGCGCGCGACCCGGTTGCGCTCGATTATACCGGCTGGCGCATCATTGAGCGGAAGCGCGCGGAGATGGGCATGAAGCGGTTGAAGCTGGCGGGGCGGGAGCCCGCGTATATCGCCACCGCAGCCGGCTTGCGTTACGGACTGGGGACGAACGACCCCAAGCTGATTGAGCGTGTGGAGGTCTGAGCATTATGGACCGGAGAAGCTTCTTGAAGGCGGCGGCGCTTCCCTGCCTTGCTGCGGCCGGTCCCGCGCCCGCCAGGGAGAGCGACGCGCAATACATCGTCGAGGCGAGATTCTACGAGAAGCAGCCGCACAAGAAGATCAAGTGCACGCTCTGCCCGCGCGAGTGCGTGATCGACGACCGCGAGCGAGGCTACTGCGGCGTGCGCGAAAACCGCGGCGGCGTTTATTACACGCTGGTGCACTCCCGCGTTTGCGCGGCGCACGTGGATCCGATCGAGAAGAAGCCGTTCTTTCACTTCTACCCGGGCACGATGGCGTTCTCGATCGCCACCGCCGGCTGCAATGTGAACTGCAAGATGTGCCAGAACTGGGAGATCTCGCAGGTCCGCCCGGAGCAGGTGCGGAACATCTACCTGCCGCCACAGCAGCTTGCCGAGGCGGCGAGGGACTCGCGGTGCGCGTCGATTGCTTACACTTACAGCGAGCCGGTGATCTTTTACGAGTACATGATTGATGCCGCGCAGGCCGGCCACGCCGCCGGCATCAAGAGCGCAGTGGTCACGGGGGGCTATATCAGCCAGGACCCGCTGAAGAAACTGTGCCAGAGCGTTGACGCCATCAAGGTGGACCTCAAGGCGTTCTCGGAGAAGTACTACAAGGAGATCGTCAACGGGGAGTTGAAGCCGGTGCTCGACGCGCTGGTCACCATGCGCAAACTGGGCATGTGGAGCGAGATCGTCTACCTGGTGGTACCGACGCTGAACGACGGCGATCCGGAGTTTCAGAACCTGGCGCGATGGGTGAAGGCGAACCTGGGCAGGGACGTGCCCGTTCATTTTTCGCGGTTCCACCCGGAGTACCTGCTCAAGAACCTGCCGGTGACTCCGTTGCGAACGCTGGAACGGGCCAAGGCGATCGCGGACGCCGAAGGGCTGCACTATGTGTATCTTGGCAACGTGCCCGGCCATCCGGCGGAGAAGACCTACTGCCCGAAGTGCCACCGTGTCGTTGTGGACCGCGATGGCTACACCGTGAACGCAGTAAATCTTCGCAGGGGAAAGTGCAAGTCCTGCCAACAGGAGATTGCCGGAGTATGGGGAACCTGAGCAAGTTCGCGGTGGCGGCCATCGCCGTGGGGCTGGCCGCTTGTCCTGCCGCGCCGCAGAAGGTCCGTGAACCAGCGGTCGCGGGGATGTTCTATCCCGCGGAGGCGAAGGAACTGGCCAGCATGGTGGACAGCCTGCTCGCCAAGGCGAAGCCCCCCGAGATCAAGGATCTTGTCGGCCTGGTATCTCCCCATGCCGGGTACGTGTATTCCGGTCCCGTCGCCGCCTATTCCTACGCGCTGCTCAGGGGACGCAACGTGCAACGTGTCGTGGTGATTTCACCATCCCATATCGACGCCTTTCCGTTCTCGGCGGTGTACGACGGCGCGGCGTACGCCACGCCGCTGGGACAGATCCCGGTGGATCAGGAATTCGCCGCGAAACTGGGGAAGGCGGACCCGCTGGTAAAGCTCTCGGATCGCGGCCACACCTCCAGTCGCGGGCGCGGGGAACACGCCCTGGAAGTGCAGTTGCCTTTCCTCCAGCGCGTTCTCGGCAAATTCCAGTTAGTGCCCATCGTAATGGGAGAGCAACGTTACGAAGCGTGCCGCGCGCTGGGAACCTCGCTCGCGAAGCTGATCCAAGGACCGGGGACCGTGATCGTCGCCAGCTCGGACCTGTCGCACTACCATCCTTACGACGCCGCAGTGAAACTGGATCGCAAGACGCTGAACGCGGTCGAGGAGTGGGATTACCTCAGCCTCTCCCGCAACGTCGAGATGAACGTCTGGGAGGCATGCGGCGGCGGGCCGATCGTGGCGGCGATGATCGCGGCCGAGCGCCTCGGAGCGCGGCAGGCAAGGCTGCTGAAGTACGCCAACTCGGGCGACACGGCCGGCGACCGCAGCAAGGTGGTGGGCTACGGCGCGGTGGCCTTGTTCAAATCCACCGGCGCGGCGGGCACGGGAGGGGCGGCGTTCTCGCTCGGCGAGGCGGAGCGGGCGGAACTGCTCCGAGTCGCGCGGAAGGCGGTGGAAACGGCGGTGAAGGAAGCGAAGCTGCTCGACTATGACGGCTCGAGCCTCGATGCGCTGATGCAGGAGCGCGGAGCGTTCGTGACGCTGAAGAAGCACGGCCAGCTTCGAGGGTGCATTGGCTACGCGTCTCCGGTGAAGCCGCTTGTCCTGACGGTGCGCGAAGTGGCAGCGCTGGCCGCGGTCCGCGACATCCGGTTCTCGCCGGTCGCCCCCGGAGAACTCAAGGAACTGGAATACGAAGTGTCCGTCCTGTCCCCCCTGCGGCGCGTGCTCGACGTGAAACAGATCCAGGTTGGCCGCGACGGGCTGGTGGTGAGGAACGGGCGTAAGGAAGGTCTGCTGCTGCCTCAAGTTCCGGTGGAACAGGATTGGGACCGGACCACGTTTCTCCAGCAGGCGTGTCTGAAAGCGGGTCTCCCGCCGGACGCCTGGCTCGATCGGGCCACCGACATCTTCCAGTTCACGGCGCTGGTGTTCGGCGATGAGCACCCGGCTGCGAACGGGAAAGCACGGCGCTGACGACGGCAGGCGCTGCATTGAGCACCGCCATCAACGCTGCTGTCCGGTGAAATCCGAACACCGGGATCAGGACCGTGCCGAACAACAGCGCGCCGAGACAAGCCCCCACAAGGTCCAGACCATAGAGCGTTCCAGGGCTTCTGCCCTGGCCTCTTGAGCCCTCAAAGAAGACGCGGCTCGCGATAGGGAACTGAAATCCGCCGAGCAGCCCACAAGCAGCGGCCAGCAGCGGGAACACAAGCTGGCTGACCAGAAACAGGCCCGCGCCAGCCGTGACTCCCGCAAGCTTGTCGAACAACGCAACGAAACCAAGAGCTGATGCCGCGGCGAGCGCCTGAAGCCAGGCCAGCCGCCGCAATTCTGCTTTCGTAGCGGACTGCCGGCGCAGCCCAAGCCAGGTTCCCGCCGCCATGCCCGCCATGAAACAGCCAATGACGATCGCAAGCTGGTGGTACAGATACCCGTAGGCGGCCTGGAAGCCGAGCAAAAGCATCAACTGGAGGCCCATGAGCGAGAAGCCCATAACGGCGATCGAGAACCCGGCGGCAGCGCCTTCCCGGCGGTTCGCCGGCAGCACCCGCAGACACCATGCGGCCAGGCCGAAGAACAGCACCGCGCCCACCGCCGAGAGCGCGAGGAAACTCATCTCGTCAAGCGCCGGAACCCAAGCCGCCGATTTCGGATGGAACCGGCTGGTCCAAAGCGCAATGCAGAAGTAGTAGGCGACCGGCGCGAAGTCGGCATTGAGCGGCGTGTCCGGCCGCGGCTCAATCTGGGAATCCAGATCGCGCATCCGGTCAGGCGTTAGCCGGAACGGAAGCAAGTGCTCCCGAACGTACACGGTCCGCAACCGCCGCGCCCGCAGCCGCGGTGCAAGTTCATTGGGATCAGCGGCGAGCGATCCGTCGCGGGTGGCGAAGAAGTGGATCGTGGCGCCGGGAAAGGCGGCGACGTTCGGGAAGACCGAGCCCAGAGTCTTCCGAATCGAACGGAGGAACCGCGCCAGCTCCGGGCTGATGTAGTTCTCCGCCCCGGTCAGACGGAAGGAGAGCACGCCGCCGGGGTTCAGCCGGCGAGCTGCTTCCCGGAAAAACTCGACGGTGTAAAAGCGGTTCAACTGCGCCGTCTGCGGGTCCGGGAGATTCAGGACGATGACGTCGAACTTCGTGTTGCCGGACTTAACAAACAGGCGGCCATCGGTGTGATGCACGTGCACGCGGCGGTCTGTTTCGACCGGCGCCCACTCTCTTGCGAAATGCCGCCGCGCCATATCCAGAATGGCCGGATCCAGTTCCACGTAATCGAGGGTCTCCACACTGGCGTGCTTTAACACCTCGGCCGCACTTCCGTTCACACCTCCACCGATCAGAAGGACGGCCCGGGGCGAGGGATGCTGGAGCAGAGCATAGTGGACCGCTTCTTCGGCGGCCTCCGGGTTTGGCATGTCGAGCAGCGCCACCCCGTTCTCGTACAGGCTGGCGCTGGCCTCCGTCTGGATGAGGGTGAGGTTCCCGTAGATCGAGTCGCGTGTCTCGGTCACCCGGAAGCCGCGCCACACTTTCTGGTGCGACCATCGCTCTACCGCGAGAGCAATGCCCGGCAGGGCCGCAAGCAGCAGGAGTGAGGTCACTCCGAAAGCGAGCGCCCGGGCCTGCGTGCGGACCCCGAGGGTGAGGCATGCAGCCACAAGGAGGTTCAACCACAGGAGCACTGCGGCGATCTCGAATGAAGCGAGATAGCGGAGCAAGACGAAACTGGCGAGCAAGCCTCCGATAGCCGAACCGATCCCCTCGAGCAAATACACGGCGCCGCCTGCCTGCCCTGTTTCCGATGCTGCTTCTGACGAGTAAAGCCGGACGCCCGCGGCGAACAGCCAGCCGGAAACGGAACAGAAAACTGCCAGTGCGGCAAAAGAGGAGGCCAGCATCGGGACCGGGCCGAGCAGTTCTCCGGGGGCGGCCTGGAAGATGCTCCTGCTGGCGCGCACCAGCAGTATGGCGAGCGGCAGGGCCAGACCCGCGAGCACTTCCAGGGTTGCCATCCAGAGGCGCGGCCTGCGGGCAACGGCCGCCACGCGGCCAAGAACCCCACTGCCGAAGGCCGTCCACAAGAGCCAGCTTGCCAGCGCCAGACCCAGCGACATCTCGTTGCCGCTGAAGACGACGATGAGTTCCCGCAGCAGGACGACCTGCGCGATGACGGCGGTGAAGCCGATCAGCA
>CAYZJD010000098.1:0-13078 GCA_964478455.1 uncultured Solibacteraceae bacterium
ATCCGCGGCACACGCCGTACTTCCTCTTCGTCGGCACGCTGGAGCCGCGCAAGAATCTGGGCATGCTTGTGGAAGCCTGGCGGGAGGTGCGGCGCCGGAATCCGGTAGACCTGGTGCTTGTGGGCCGCCGCCGGGAGGATCTTGCCGGCCTTGCGCCGGAGACGGGCCTCGACTGGCTGGGCGAGGCGCCGGATGAGGATCTTTCGGCGCTCTACTCCGGAGCGATCGCCTTTGTGTATCCTTCGCTGTACGAAGGCTTCGGACTTCCGGTGCTCGAAGCAATGCAGTGCGGCGCGGCCGTCATCACGTCCAAGGATCCGGCCATCGCAGAAGTGGCGGGAGGCGCGGCCATTCAGGTAGACGCGCGTGATACGAAAGCCTGGGTGGAGGCGATGATGGCGGCCGTGACGCAGCCGGACCTGCTGTCCGCCTGGAGGGAACGGTCCCGGTTGCGCGCAAGCGGATTTAGCTGGGCGCGGGCCGCGAGGCTCACGAGAGAGGTCTATGTCGAGGCCATCCGACGCTTCCGCGGATAGGCGGCGGGCACTCTTCCTGACGGCCGAGGCTCCCTATCCGCCCGTCGGCGGGGGCGCGCTGCGTTCGGCCTCGCTGCTGGAGTACCTGGCGCGAGGCTACGAACTGGACGTGATCGTCTTCCGCGAGCCGGGCGCCGCCGATCCGGCGGCCGCCATTCCGGCGGGACTCGCCCGGGCGACCCACGTCATCGCCCTTCCTCCCCATTCACGGCATCCGTGGAGGCGGGCGACACGGAATCTGCGGCGGATGCTCGCGGCGCGTCCCCCGCTCAACGACCGCTTTGGCGGCTTCGGAGATTCGATGGCGCGCTTCCTGAATGGCCGGCGCTATCACCTGGCGGTGATCGAGCACTTCTGGTGCGCCCCTTACGCCGAACAGGCGGTGCGCCACGCGGAGCGAGTCGTGCTGGACCTCCACAACATCGAATCCGTCCTGCTGGCCGGTTGCGCAAAGACCGAGCCGTGGCCCTTGTCCTTTATGCTGCGCCGCTTCCAGCATGCCTGCGAGCGCCTCGAGCAGCGCTGGCTGCCACGCTTCGACCTCGTAATGACGGCGTCGGAAACCGACGCGGAGCGGCTCCGCCGGCTGTTTCCCGGCGCGCGGGTCGATTGGGCGCCGAACACCATTCCCATGGTCCCGCGGCCGCACCGCACCGAGGAGGAGGCGATCGTTTTCTCAGGTAACCTGGAGTACCGCCCCAACGTCTCGGCGATCCGGTACTTTCGCCGGCAGATCTGGCCGCTGTTGCGGGAGCGCGGGCCGGGGCTTCGCTGGCGGATTGTGGGCAGGAATCCCGAGGCTGTGCGGAGATACGTGCGCGATGACCCGCGCATCGAGCTTACGGGCCCCGTCGAGGACGCGGTGTCGGAACTAGCCAGGGCCAAGGTGGCGGTCGTGCCGGTCTTGGCCGGAAGCGGCACCCGCGTTAAGATCATTGAAGCCTGGGCCGCTGCGCGCGCGGTCGTCTCGACGCCCTTGGGAGCGGAGGGCCTGGGCGCCGAGGAAGGGAAACACTTGTTACTCGCCAGCGGTCCGCGGGAGTTCGCGGCGAAGGTGGCCGGTCTGTTGGAGGACGGGGGTGCCAGGGCTGAACTGGGCGCATCGGCACGTCATTATTTCGAGAGAAACCTGACCTGGGAGGCCGCCTGGGGGCGGCTGGAAGAAATCGGAATTTAACTACTGAGCAGCGGCGCTACCCACTATACTGGAGGAATCACATGCGCTTCTCGGTGGATGCTCATGCTATCGGCCGCCATCTCACGGGCAACGAAGTATACGTCAGAAACCTGTTGGCCAACTTCGCCGCTCTGGATAAAAGCTCCGAGTTCATAGCCTACCTGTCAGTGGCAGACGCCGACGGCTGGGTGCCGTCCCGGTTCGTCCGGCGGCGCATCGCCGGCAATCCGTTCGTGCGGCTAGGCTGGGACCTCTCGCGGAAGCTCTGGAAGGATCGGCCATCGCTGATCCACGTCCAGTACACCGCTCCCCTGGGATGTCCGGTGCCGGTGGTGGTGAGCGTTCACGACGTAAGCTTTCTCGAGCATCCCGAGTACTTCTCTGCCGCACGGCAGAAGCAGCTCTGCTGGACGGTGCGGCGCACGGTCCGCTCGGCCGCCAGGATCCTGACCGGGAGCGAGTTCTCCCGCGAGTCGATTTCCCGCGCGTATGGTCTGAACGGCGAAAAGGTCGTGGTGGTGCCGAACGCCGCCTCGCCTATCTTCCGGCCCATCGCGCGCGAAACAGCGACGGCGCGGGTGGCGGAGCGGTTCCGGATCGCGGCGCCGTTCCTTCTGAACGTCGGCGATCTCCAGCCGCGAAAGAACCAGATCGGCCTGATTCGCGCCTTCGCGGAGATGCTGCGTGCACGCCCGGAGCTGCCTCACCACCTCGTCCTGGCGGGGAAGGACACCTGGTTTGGCGGGCGCGTTCGCCGCGTGGCCAGGGATTCCGGTTGCGGGGAGCGGATCCATTTCATCGGATTTGTCTCAGACGAGGATCTGGTGGATCTGTACAACGCCTGCGAAGTCTTCGTTTTTCCATCTTTTTATGAGGGCTTTGGGCTGCCGGTGCTGGAAGCGATGGCATGCGGGCGCGCGGTCGCGTGTTCGAGTTCCACGGCCCTGCCGGAAGTCGTTGATTCCGCCGCGCTGCTGTTTGACCCAAGCTGCATGCGCGAGGCTGTGCGCGCGATGCTGGACCTGGTGATTGACCCGGAGTTACGCGGCCGGATGGAAAAGATTGGTTTGCATCGGGCGGCTCAGTTCAGTTGGCGGCGGACGGCCCAGAAGACGCTGGAGGTTTACCACCAGGTGGCCGCCGATCAGCGAGCCTGGCAGAGAGCGACGGTGGCGGCAAGAGCGCTCGGCTAGGATCGAGGAGCCCGAGCTGAAGCTTATGCCACGTTTTGGCTTTCTCGCTGCCGGCATGCTCCTGGCGGCGATCGCGACGGCGGGGGCCGGGTCGGCCCCGGTTGAGGAGACTCTGCGATACAACATTAACTGGCCGAGCGGCTTGCCGCTTGGGGAGACGGAGATCAGCGCCAGGAGCCTCAAGCCCGACGAGACCTCTGGACGCCGCTGGGAGTTCACACTGAAACTGGAGGCCGCCATACCGGGATTTGCGGTGGCGGAACTGCACCGGTCTGTAGCCACGGCCGAACTGTGCTCCGTGCTGCTTGAGAAACAATCCGAGCGCGGCAAGCGCAAAGCCAAGGAGCGGACGAGCTTCGATCTCGCGAACCAGACCGCGGTTCGCGAAACGCTCGGCGGGGGAGGAAAGTCCGAGTTCGCCGTTCCCGCATGCGCCAGGGATGCGCTGGCTTTCCTTTACTTCGTGCGCCGCGAACTCGGCCAGGGACGCATTCCGCCGACGCAGACGGTTTACTTCGGCTCTGCTTATGAGGTGAGGCTGGAGTATGGGGGCCGCCAGCCGGTGGTGGCCAGCGAATCGAGATTCGAGGCCGACCGGCTGCTGGTGTCGATCAAGGGTCCGGCTTCGCAGACGATGTTCGAAGCCTTCTTCGCCGTGGATCCTCCGCGCACGCCCGTGCTGGTGCGCGTGCCCTTCGCGCCCGGCAGCTTCACGATGGAACTGGTCCGCTGAGAATGCGGTTGGCGTTCGTTTCCCCGATGCCGCCGTCCAAGAGCGGCATCGCCGACTACTCACAGGCGCTGGCGGGCCCTCTTGCCGAACTCGCCGACGTGGCCGTGATTTCCGGGCCACCGGCCCGCTTCGATCCCGGCAAGTTCGACGCCGTGCTTTACCAGATCGGCAACAACCCGTACCACGCGTTCGCTTATGAACTGGCGCTGCGGCATCCGGGCGTCGTGGTGATGCACGAGGCGAATCTGCACCACCTGGTCGCGGACCTTACCATCCGGCGCGGCGACTGGGACGCGTATCTCGAGGAAGCCGAGTACAACGGGGGCGAAGAGGCGCTGGCGCACGCAAGGCGCGTTCGGGCACTGGAGACCGGGCCGGACTACGAGGGTCTTCCGATGACGCGCCGCCTGCTCGAGCGTTCGCGCGCGGTCATCGTGCACAGCCGCTTCGTTGCCGGCGAGATCAGGAAGGCAGGCTTCGCCGGACCGCTGGCGGTGATCCCTCACGGCGCGTGGATCCCGGAAGTGGACCGGCTGGCCTTCCGCGAGCGGCTGGGCCTTGATGAGACGACGCCGCTCATAGGCATCTTCGGTTTTCTCAAGCCTTACAAGCGCATTGCCGAATCGCTGCGCGCCTTCCGGCGGCTGGTGCGGCTGGAGCCGCGGGCGAAGATGATTCTCGTCGGCGAGCCGCATCCGGATTTTCCCATCGCGCGGCTGGTTCGCAGCCTCGGTTTGGAACCTCACGTACGTTTGCCCGGCTATGTGCCGATCGAGGACTTCGCCGGCTACATCGCCGCCTGCGACATCGTGCTCAACCTGCGCAATCCCACGGTCGGCGAAAGCTCCGGCAGCCTGCTGCGCGCCCTCGGGCTCGGGCGCGCGGTGCTGGTTACGGACGTCGCGGCATTTGCCGAGCTTCCCGACGATATCTGTCTCAAAGTGCCGGTGGACGCGACCGAGGAAGATCTCATCTTCGAGTATTTGAACCTGCTGGTTTCGCGCCCGGCCGTGGCTCGTGAAATGGGGGCACGCGCGCGTCGGTGGGTGGAGAGGGAATGCAGTTGGAGCTTGGTCGCGCGACGGTATCGGGACTTCCTGCGAGCGGTAGTGGACGGAACGGCGGAGGGCACCTGCGTCGAGCCATCCATGGCCATGCCGGAACTCCCTGTACCCGCGACCACGCCGGAAGAGGCGCCGCCCGTCGTCGCGGCTGCTCCCGCGGGCCGCGAGGAGGAAACCTGTGGGCTGTCCCCGGATATTCGAGGCTGGGCGGCCCGGGACCCCAGCGACGCCGCCTACGTGGAGACGCATCTCTCGCGGCTGGAAAAAACACTCGCCATTACTCCTCCGGGAGGGCCCGAAGACCGCATCCTGGAGATGGGTTCCTATCTCCAGATCACGCCGCTGCTCAAGTCTCGGCTCGGCTACGGGGAAGTGCGAGGATGCTACTACGGGCCGGCGGGGAAAACCGAGCGGCGCGAGGTAGCGGCCAGGGACGGCGAGAAGTTCTCCTGCGACCTCGATTTGTTCAACGCGGAGAAAGACCCGTTTCCCTACCCGGACGAGTATTTCAGCACGGTCCTGTGTTGCGAACTCATCGAGCACCTGGCCGAAGACCCGATGCACATGATGGCGGAGATCAACCGGATCCTGAAACCGGGCGGCCACCTCGTGCTGACGACGCCGAACATCGGCTCCCTGCGAGCCATCGCCGCCATCCTTCTCGGCTACCACCCCGGTTTCTTCCCGGCCTATCTGCGTCCCAGCGGCGGCGAACCGTCGGATGCGCGCCACAACCGCGAATACACGCCGAAAGAGATCCACATGCTCTTTCATGACGCCGGCTTCGAAGTCACGCTGCTCGAGACCGGGCCGTTCCGCGAGGAGCCCAAGCCGGAACTCGCCTGGGTGAAGCACCTGCTTGAGCGATATCAGCTTGCCAGGGACCTGCGAGGAGACGGCATTTACGCCGTCGGCCGCAAGAGCGGCCCCGTCCGCCGGCGCATACCTTCCTGGCTTTACAGCGGTCCCGAAGCATGAGCGCCGGCTACGCTGACATCGATATCCGCCCGTCCGGAGATCTCTCTCTGGCCGCGCGCTTCCGGCTGGAGAACCGCAGCGGGGAAACCTGGCGGGCCGGGGAGGGCTTTCGCGTCGGCTACCAGCTCTTCGATCCGGAAACCAGCACGTTCATCGAGGATGGACCGCGCAACACGATCTCGCGGGACATCGGGCCGGGCGAAAGCGAAGTGATCGAAGTCGACATTCATTTTCCTCCGGTCAAGGGGCGCTATCGCGTGTACGTCTCGCTGATGCGCGAGGACGTCTGCTGGTACTACGACCGCGGCTGGCCGTTTCTCATGATTGACGCGGTGGTGGAGAACGGCCGGGCGGCCGCGGTGAGCCGGGCCGTGACCGGGATCGGGGCGTTGCGGCGGCGGCTGTGGTTGCGGTCTCTGGGCCGGGCGTTCACGCTGCCGCTTCACTCGATCTTGGCGAACCGCGGCCTGATCCGCTCGATGGCGCGCAGGGACATTGCCGGCCGCTACCGCGGCTCTTTCGGCGGGCTGTTCTGGACGCTGCTGAATCCGCTGCTGCTGATGCTTACCTACTTCTTCGTGTTCGGCATCGTGCTCCGGACGCGGTTCGCCGGCGATCCCAGCCGCTCCGGCTTCGTGCTCTACTTTCTGGCCGGCATGCTTCCGTGGTTGCCGTTCAGCGAGGCGGCCGGGCGCGCGCCGTTCGTCATGCTCGACCACCGGAACTTCGTGAAGAAGCTTGTCTTCCCGCTTGAGATTCTGCCCGTGACGCAGGTGGCCGCGGGGCTGGTGACGCAGGCGTTCGCGCTGGCGATCTTTTTGGTTTTGCTCGTGGCGGCGCGCGGGTCGGTACCCGTATCGGTGTGCTGGCTCCCGGTGCTGCTGGTTCCGCAAGTCCTGTTTACGCTCGGGCTGTGCTGGTTCCTGGCAGCTCTCGGCGTCTACGTGCGCGACCTCGGCCAGGTGAGCGGGTTTCTGCTGACGCTGTGGTTTTTTCTCACGCCGATCTGCTACCCGGAGGCGTCGCTGCCGCAGGCCGCCCTCGGCCTGCTCTCCAAGAACCCGATGTTCGTGCTGGTGCGCGGCTACCGGGACATCCTGCTCGAAGGCGCCGCCCCGGCGTTCAGCCCATTGTGGAAGCTGTGGCTTCTGGCCGCCTTCGTTTTCCTTGCCGGTTACGCCTGGTTCCACAAGCTGAGGAAGAGCTTCGCGGACGTGATTTGAGGGGTTGCCTGGCAGGCGCCGATTGACAACCGGCAGCCAGACGCATTACTTCGTAGTCACCGGCAACGTTCCGGAGGTACGCCGGTCGGGCACGAGTGTAAGAAGACAAGCACGCGCACCGCTGCAACGACAGAAGCCGGCGATCTGTTCGGCTGGGACCGGCACTTGTGGGCGCGGATTAGCGTCCCATCCCAACATGGGGCCATTGAAGACATACATCCACTGTGACAACGCGGATCCACACGGTTCTTTGAGAACAGTGGCACACCCGGTAGGATTTGAACCGGCGACCGCTTCTCCTGGAGGCAAGCGCTCTATCAGGACTGAGCCACGGGCCCAGCCCTACCGCGTATTCCCCGTGCGGTTGCTGTGAGCGGAGCGCCTCAGGTATAGAAGCGTTCGCAGCGCGGGGAACAGCGACATCCTAACAGTGATCCGGCCACCGACATTTGAAGGAAAGAGGTTAAGGCGAAGGTGGAATGCAAGAGGCTGGTCTTCAGCGCCCGCGCGGCGCAACGGATGTTCGAGAGAGGAATCCGTGAGAGTAACGTCCGCTTGCTCATTGAGGCTGGGGAAGTCATCGCCGAGTATCCAGAAGAAACTCCTCTTCCGAGCTGCCTGATCCTGGGGTACGTGGATGAAGTCCCCCTCCATGTTGTTGTGGCGGTGGATCGCGCTGGCGGCACATGTTACGTAATGACGGCGTACGTTCCGGATCCAAAAGTGTGGCATTCTGACACCAAGACCAGGAGAAGCCCATGAAGTGCGTCATTTGCAGAAATGGGGAATCTCGTCCGGGATTGGCCACGGTGGCATTGCATCGAAGGGATTCCACGGTGATCATCAAAGGGGTCCCGGCGGACGTATGCGGAGACTGCGGTGAGTACTATCTGTCGGAAGAGGTGACACGCGAAATCCTCGAACGCGCAAATCGCGCAGTGGAGCACGGGGCCGAAGTGGAGGTCTTGAGATACGCGGCATAACCTGGCAGCTGAAGCAGTGGTCCTTGCAGGGAGACCGGCGGCAATTCGTCTCGCGTGCTGATAGACCGGCGCCGTTAATCAGGCAGAAAGGGGCCTGGAAAGGATTCCCTCACGGGACGTTTGGCCCACGTTGCACATCACGGTCTCTGGCAGACGGAAGCATCTGCCCCACCCATCCGCCGACGCGGCGCGCAAGACTGGGCGCTCCACAGCCAGGCTCAGGCTGAGTGGCGCGCCGAACTGCGCGCTCGACACGCAGTGCGGGCAAGGGAAAGGGCCTGCCGAACCTGCTATTTCTCCGCCGGCGGCATCCGGTAGACGTAAATTGTGTGCTCGCGCTGGTGGGCGAGGATCTTCTCGACGCGTTCCGGCTTCCAGCCCATGATCTCGTAGTCGTGGGAGACGACGCGTGCGCCCGGTTTGAGCTGCTTGCGCAGTTTCGGCTTCAGCCGCTCGTTGGACAGGCGAAGCAGGTAGAGCGTCACCACGTCGGCGGGGCCGATGTCGACTTCCAGCAGATTTCCCTCGACCACCTGGACCTGGTCCTGCAAGCCGAGCTCGGCCGCCTTGGCCGTGGTCGTCGCCACCAACCGCTTGGAGAGTTCCACGCCGACTGCCTTCGCCTTGAATTTCTGCGCCGCCACGAAGAGGATCCGGCCGTCGCCGCAGCCGAGATCGTAGAGGGTGTCGCCGGGGCGGAGGTCCGCGACTTCCAGCATCTTTTCCACCACCGTTTCCGGCGTGGGAACGAACGGCGCGAGATTATCGGGGTGCGCCAGGTTTTCGGGGCGGACACGGTGCTGCGCGAGGCCAGCGGGCAGGAGAACCAGGGCCAGCAACAACCCGTGGGGGAGGGCTCGGATGGCTCGCATACGCTAGCGCGCCGAAGCAGCTACGGTGCGGCGCTCACTCTTTGATTTTACGATGCGGGAGACCATTTCGGTGACCGCATGCCACAAGTCCCGCGGACGGCTGATGGTGTATTCCGTACCCCGGAGGAACTTCACTGCCGCCCCGATGGCGTCGCGCCAGGGCGTCGCCTGCGGGCTGAGGTTGTAGTTCATGTAGAAGACCGGGTAATCGAGCGGACCCAGCCGCCTCAGCTCCTCCGCCGGGATATTCTCGCCAAGCATGGCCTTGGGTCCCGCGAAGATCAACGCATCCGGCCGCGCGCCGCTTATCTCGGAGCGCAACAGGTCGCTGAGGAACTGCGTCTCTCCGTTCCTCTGGCTCAGGCGTTTCAGGTCCACCGTGCCGAGATTCAGGGATTGCAGCGCCTCGCCGAGGGCGGGGAAGTCGATTCGGTCGGCGTTGTCCTGGCGGTAGAAGACCCGCTGCTCCTGGAGGTTGAAGGCGATGAGGCTGAACTTCCGGATTCGCGGCTCCCGCGAGATCGTTCGCAAGATCGAAACCAACGCGCTCATGTCGAGGGGCTGGAGCGCCGCCGAGTGGGAGTTCTGCGGAGCGAAGTTGATCAGCACCTTCACGTTGAGCGGCGCGACGGTTTGCGATCGCTCCACCGGCGGCTCCTCTTTGAACGGTTCGGTTTCGCTTGCCAGGGCGGAACTCGGCGGCACGACCAGGTCGATGTTCTTGTCCTTGGCCGGGAGGGTCGCCTCGACGTCCCAATAGAACGAACAGATTCGCTCGCTCCGGTCCCGCATGAGCCAATCCACGTGGTATTCCCCTTCGCCGAGGTCGAATGCGCCCTGGAGATAAGCGTCCCCCTTGGCATCCTCCTCGATCGGCGGCACGCGAATGCGCTGCGAGAAGTAGGCCGGCTCGTCTCTGTGGTTCTCGGGAGTGACGCGGAAGATGATCGTCAGCAGGTTCTCCGAACCTTCGAGTTCCCGCAGCGGAATGCTGACCTCGTAGCCGGCGTGGAAGCGCAGGTCAAATCCGAGCAGGGCCTTGACGGGCGAAACGATACACGGCAGGTCCTTGCGAAGCTCCTGGAGCTCCAGGACGGCGGCGTCCGTGTTGTGCAAGCGCACAATGCCATACGGCCCGGGCGCGGTGATGAGAGCCTGGGCCGCAGCCAGCGTCGTGCACACCCCCGCGATCACACCTCCGCGCAGGCATGTGCGGACTCCTTGCGGGGCTATGCAGGATCGCTTCATCGGGCCAACCGAGCCGCCGTTCTACCCAAGATTCTACCCCCGGTGACCGGTGTCGGCGGTCTGTTTGAGGGCGGGCCAGGAAGAGTTAACAGTCTCCCCGCCCCGACAACCCGTATTATCCATGATCCCGCTGAAAGTGCAAGCCGATTTAAACCTGATGAAGCTGATTTCGACGGCGGCGGTGCACTGAGGCAAGCTCACCGGACACGACTGTGGTAGAGTGCAAGGGAGTATGGCAACCCGAAGCGTCAACAAAGTCATTCTCATCGGCAACCTGGGCAGGGACGCCGAAACGAAGTTCACGCCGAACGGCACGGCGCGAACCACGTTTTCCATCGCCACGAGCCGCCGCTGGAAGGACCAGCAGACCGGGGAGTGGAAAGAAGAGACCGACTGGCACAACGTCGTTCTCTGGCGCCAGGAGAACCTGGCGAACTACCTGCTCAAAGGCAAGCAAGTCTTCGTTGAAGGACGCTTGCAGACGCGCAATTACGAGGACAAGGACGGGCGGAAGGTGTACGTCACCGAGGTCGTGGCCGAGGACGTGATCTTGCTCGGCGGCCGCGTCGGCGAGGCGCCGGCAGCGGCATCGGGCGACGAGTTCTCACAGCAGCCGGTCTCGATGCCACGTAGCGCACAGCGGCCAGTTCCGCAAACGCCGCAGGCGGAGGCGGCGGAATTTAACGCCTCCGACGACGACGTGCCGTTCTGAGCAGCCACGGCTGCTTTGCCCGCCTGGAGCGGACGGCGCAGGGATCCGGCTAACCGGTCAACGGTCAAGGACTGGCGAGGAGGGCGGCTGCCTTACCCGCCCCCGGTCGCGCGGCGGGCGGTGAGCCTCTCCAACTCCTCGATGGTTCGCGGCCAATCCTGGCGCAACAAGCGGGAGAGCGCGCGGTCCGCCAGCAGGCGGCCATCTGTCTGGCAGCGCGGACAATAGTTGGTTTCGTTGTCCGCGTAACGAATCCGCTGCACCTTCTCTCCGCATCGGGGGCATGGCTTGCCGAAGCGGCCGTGCACCGCCATTCCCTCGCGAAACGCGGTCACCTTTTCCGGAAAGCCGCCCTTGCGCTCAGCACGCAAGCGGTCGATCCAGCCGGCCAGCGTGGCGCGCACCGCATCGTAGAGACGCCGGACCTCCTCGGCGGACAGCTTCCCCACCAGTGTCGCAGGGGAGAGCCGGGCGCTGTGCAAGATCTCGTCCGAGTAGGCGTTGCCGATTCCGCTGAAGAGGCACGGGTCCGTCAGGGCCCGCTTGAGCGTGTGATTGCCCGAGACCAGCGCGGCCGCAAATGTCCCGAAGTCCGCTTCAAGAGGCTCTATCCCGCCCGGATCGAGGGCGCGCAGGTTTTCCTCTCCGCGGACAATGTGCAGCGCAGCCCTTTTTCGGGATCCGGCTTCGGTCAGGACCAGGCTGCCGGCGGCAAAATCCAGCGCGGCCAGCGACCTTCTTCCGTCAATTCGCACGCCGCACTTCTTCCAGTGGAGCCGGCCGGCGATCATCAGATGAAAGACGAGCCAGAGGCCGCCCTCGACGCCGATCGCGATCCGCTTGCCAAGCCGCCGCAAGCCGCGGACGGTCTTTCCCTCGGCCGCTTCGAGAGGCGGCTCGATCGTCCGCAGTAGGAACGGGCTCGCCAGCCTCACCCGCTCCAGTCTCTGACCGAGGATCCTCTCTTGGAGCGCCTCGATGTAGGTGACGATATCGGACAGTTCGGGCACGTTCGGGGCCTGACCGACCGCGGCGTTATCCCAGCAGATCCAGCGCCGCCTGCAACTCGCTGCGGGCATGCGCGTCGCCGGCCTTTTCGGCGGCCTCGATACCCCGGCGATACAAGTCGCGCGCTTCGTCGAGGCGGCCGAGTTTCTCGAGCGCCTGCGCGCCGTGGAAGTAAGCGTAACAGTAGCCAGGGTTGTAGGAAATGAGCGTGCGGAATTCCTGAACCGCCTCTTCGAATTCGCCCGCCTTAGCGTGTTCGATGGCCAGGCCGTAACGGGCGAAACTGTCTTCCGGCTTAACCGCCAGTATGTTCTTCAGGACCTCGATGCGCTGGTTGGACATGTCGCCGGGGAACTCCTCCCCCTCATGATAAGATACCGGCGATGCAGGGCAGCCCCGTCCGCGAATCCATTTCGGAATACTCCGAGCTTGCACTCCCGAACGATGCGAACGCGCTGGGCACACTGCTCGGCGGCAAGGTGATGCATCTGGTGGACCTGGCCGCGGCGATGGCAGCCATGCGCCACGCGCGCCGTCCGGTGGTGACGGCGTCGATCGACTCCATGACCTTTCTTCACCCGGTGCACATCGGGCAACTGGTGATCCTTCGCTCCTCGGTGAACCGGGTGTTCCGCACGTCGATGGAGGTGGGGGTGAAGGTCTTCGTTGAGGATCTGCTGACGGGCGAGCGCAGGCACACTTCTTCGGCCTATCTGACTTTCGTTGCGCTCGATGAAAAGGGCAAGCCGACGCCGGTCCCACCGGTGATCCCGGAAACGGAGGACGAGCGGCGCCGCTACGAGGAGGCCGGCCGGCGCAGGGAGTACCGTCTCCAGCGAAGGACGGCTGCGCCGGAGAAGCGGTAAGGGCGCGCCCGCGGCTGCGCCGGAAGGATTACGGGTTCTCCTTGTACATGTACTTGATGCTGGGCTTGTAGACCAGCAGGTTGGGTCCTTCCGTCCGGTTGATCTTAAGGCAACAGCGGTCGTACCACTCGATGACGCCGTGAATGGTCTCGCCATCCTTGAAGACGACCACCATTGGAGTCTTCGACTGCATCTGCTTCACGTAGTAGAAGCCCTCGGCGTGTGTCTGCTCAGATGGAATCGCCTTTTTCTGCTGCTTTCGCTGGTTGTTGACCTTCTCCTTGATCTCGTTCAACGGAGGGCGGATCAATCTGCGGTTTGCGGTTTCCACCGTATGACTCCCTGGGCTTAAGTAATGATTATCGGCTGAACTCGCGGGGCTGCCCCAACAGAGGTTATTCCGAAGTGCCGATCTTTCTTCTCCATTCATAACACAGAGCTCCGGAAGCCGCAATCCGGGGACAGCCCGCATGTTTCCCGCGCGC
>CAYZJD010000099.1:0-13026 GCA_964478455.1 uncultured Solibacteraceae bacterium
GAGGTGTCAGACATCCGGGGCAAGCACTTCTCGGGGGAGCTGAGCGCGTGGCTGCTCGGCGACTTCCCTCTGATGGAGCAGAAGTTCGAGCTGCCCGCCGGTCCGCCGCCCGCGGCCGGCTTGTTGCCGGCATTCCCGGCGTGGGACTACCGCACGATCCACCTCTTCAGCCGCCGCTTCGAGTGAGGGTGGTTTGGCCTGTTGGCCGCTATCGCTTGACGCTGACTTCTTTGAAGTAGACGACCGAAGAGGCGTCGTGGTTCTGGAGGCCGATGTAGCCCGAGTCGGGCCGAGGGCCGCGCGCCGGCTCGTACCATGCCTTGCGCGGGGGCACGGGCTGGTCGCCGGTGAACTCGTTGATCCTGGTCCCGTTCAGGAAAACGGTCGTCTTCTGCCCCTTCAACTCGACGTCCATCGTGTTCCACTCGCCCGCGGGCTTCATATGGCCCACAAGCGCCTTGCTGAGCGAGTAAATGGCGCCGGTGGTGTGCCATTCGTCGCCGCGCGCGTCGATCTGCACTTCGTAGCCGTTGTGCACCGCGTACCAGGCGTCGCGCGGCGGCTCCGGCAGGCGGATGAACACTCCGGAGTTGGCGTGCTGTGAGGCGGTCTTGAATACAAAGCGCAGCGTGCAGTCGCCGAACTTCTCCTTTTCGTAATAGAGCAGGCCCATGCCGCCCTCGGTCTTCATCACGCCATCCTCGACGACGAAGCGGCCCGGGCCGGCCATCTTCCAGCCGGTGAGGTCCTTGCCGTTGAACAGCGGCCGCCAGTCCGCGGCGGCCGCGAGGCTAACGGCGAACAGCAGAAACAGCATTCGATTCATAGAAATCCTTCTCCCAATTTACTCCGGCGGCATTTCGAACCGCACCAACTCTTTCTTGAACCCTTTGGTCTTCCAGGCGCCATAGATCACCCCAACCACGGTCCAGACGAGGCCCGCGATTCTGGCCGGCGTGCGCAGGTTCCACCAGATGCCGAAACAGATGACTAAACCGGCGAGCGGCGCAATGGCGTTGACGAGTTTCCTCTCGCTTGCGCGGAGGTAGTAGCGCGTGAACGCGGCCAGGTTTACCCCCATGAAAGCGATGAACGCACCGAAATTGAGCAACTCGGCGCCGAGCTGATAGCCGGTACCACCTATCCCCGACCACTGCGCGATCCTGTCCAGCGCGAACGCGCCCGCCAGCGCCAGCCCGCCGGTGAAGAGCACGTTGTTCCGCGGGATGCTGCGCTTGGGCTCGATAACGCCGAAGAACTTCCTAGGGATGGCGTCGTCGCGGCCCATCCCATAGAGAAGGCGGGCGGCGGCAAGCTGCGCGCCGGAGCCTGAGCCGATCGTGGCGACGAGCAAAGTCAGGTTCACGATCTGGAAGAGCCAGATCCCGCCCGCGCGCCCGGCAACGTGGACGTAAGCGGTATCCACGTCGGGGAACGCCTCGTTCGTGTTCCACACAAGCTGCGCCGCGTAGACTTCCAGGCCGGCCAGGATGCCGGTGATCAGGCAGGTGAGAACAGTCGCCAGCAGGATGTTCCGGCGGGGGTTGCGCACTTCCTCAGAGAGCGTGGAGATGCCGTCAAAGCCGATGTAAGTGAGCACGGCGATGGAGGTGCCGGTGAAGACCAGCGGCAGCGAGAAGGTGGCGGGATCGTAGAACGGCCGGGTGAACAGGTCTGTGCCGGGCGAGCCGAGGCGGAACAGGTACCGCGCTGTGGCTACGAACATCAGGAGGATAACGACACCCATCCCAGCCGCCAACACCTCGTTGGTGCGCGCAGTCGCACGGATGCCGCGGAGGTTCAACGCGGTGAACAGCAGCGCGAAGAACACGGCCCAGGCCCCATACGGCACTTCGGGCAGAATATTGCCGGCGGCCTTGCTGCACCAGATGACGCAGATGATCGGGTTGAGCATGTAGTCCATGGCCATGCTCCAGCCCGTGACGTAGCCGACCGACGGATGAATCTCGCGGCCCACGTAGGTGTATGCGGAGCCGGCCAGCGGGTACACGCGCGCCATGCGCCCGTAGCTGATGGCGGTGAACAGCATGGCGACCATGCCGATGAGGATAGTGGTCACCACGTGGCCGCGGGCCTCCTGGTGCACCACGCCGAAAAGCGGCATCGGCGCGGTGGGCTGGATCAGGATGATTCCGATGAAGACCAGATCCCAGAGACCAAGCGCCCGTTTGAGGTGCGGTTCGGCGACGGCCGCCGCTCTAGCTTCGCTCGACATGAATTCTCAATTGTGCCATGATGCGGGCGTGTCCATGGCCTTCTGGCGCAGGCTGGCTGACAGCGGACTTCGCAGAGACGTTTCCTGACTCCGAGCCGCTGAATGAGGCGTCCGGCTATTGATCCACGATTGCAGACGGCGGGAAGTGTTCCGGGAGCGCGGTCAATGCTACGATACGAAGCAGGATTGGAGAGCGCTGTGGAGACCAAGCAGCAAATGCTGAAGGCAATCGAAGAGCTGCCCGACGACGCCGGGATCGAAGACGCCCTCGATCGGCTCTACCTGCTCTATAAGGTCGAGAGGGGGCTTCGCCAGGCGGATCGCGGTGAACTCATTAGTCAAGAAGAAGTGCGCCAGCGTATGGCGAAATGGGTCAAGTAAGGTGGACGCCACAGGCGGCCGACGATCTGGAGGCGATCTGCACTTTCATTGCTCGGGACGCTCCGCAGGTGGCGGCAACGTTCGCCGACCGGGTTATCCGCGCCACAGATCGACTGGCAAGCTTTCCGTACTTGGGCAGGGTGGTTCCTGAGTTGGGAATCGACAACATTAGAGAGATCGTTGTTGGAAGCTACCGCGTTATCTATCGCATTCGTCAGGAGGAGGTCCACGTTCTGACTGTGCATCACGGCGCTCGGCTTCTCGACCTGGAGAGAATAGAGACGCGTGCCTAACAGGGCGGTGCAAGAGCCTGGGGGCGCCGAGCCTGCGCGTCCCAGGTACAGTTCTTCTTGCGCTGCACGCGCGTGACCGCCTGCTCGTTGGGCCGTACAAGCCACTCGCCTCGGCGCTCTGACTCGCATCTGCAAGAAGCGGGGTTTAGCGCGGCTAACCGCGCTCAAGACCAGATCCCAGAGGCCGAGCGCCCGCTTGAGGTGCGGTTCGGCGACGGCCGCCGCTCTAGCTTCGCTCGACATGAATTCTCAATTGTGCCATGATGCGGGCGTGTCCATGGCCTTCTGGCGCGGGCTGGCTGCGTATCTGAAGAGCCGCGTCCACCGGCAAGTGACGCCAGGCGGACTCCTGTTCACCCTGGTGGTGCTGGTGGTGGCGGCGGCGGCGGTAGTCTCCGCCAACAACCTGCTGTTTCTCATCCTGGCAGCGCTGCTTGCGACCTTGATGATTTCGAGCTTCGTCAGCCGGCTGTCGCTGGCGGGCCTCGAGCTGGACTTCCAGTTGCCGGAACACGTCTCGGCGCGGCGCACCTTCTCCGGCCGGATCTACGTCCGCAACGCCAAGCGCTGGATGCCGTCCTTCTCGGTGCGGGTGAGCGGCGCCGGCGACAGCGTCTTCTCCTCGCCGGTCTACTTCCCGGTCCTGCCGGGCGGATCGACGCTGGATGAAACGGTAGAGGTGCGCTTCGGGCGGCGCGGGATCCATCGGGAGGAAGGTTTTCAGTTCGCGACCTCATTTCCGTTTGGGTTCCTGGAGCGCAGGGCGCAGGTGAGCCTGCGCCGCGAGGTGCTGGTGTATCCGTGTCTGGATCCGCAGCCGGACTTCGAGGAACTTCTGTCGGCGGTCAGCGGGGAAATCGCCACGCACCATCGCGGCCGAAGCCTCGACTTCTACCGGATCCGCCCGTACGAAGCGTTCGAGAGCGCCCGGAACGTCGATTGGAAGGCAACCGCCCACACGGGCGAGTTGCAGGTGCGCGAGTTCTCCATCGAGCAGGACCCGCTGGTGGAGATGCTGCTCGACCGGGACGCAGACGAATCGGCGCACGCGTGGTTCGAGCGCGCAGTGGATTGCTGCGGGTTCATCGCCTGGCGGCTGGCGCAAAAGAGCGCGCGCCTGCGTTTCCACTCGCAGGGCTTTCACGTCGCTGTGCCGGAAACGGGGGACATCTATACTATCCTGAAGTTTCTGGCGCTCGTCTCGCCTTCGAGCGGCAAGTCTCCATCCGGCCCCGATGTCGAAAACGGCTTTCATCTCGTGTTCACTTGCTCGCCCGGCCGCTTCGCGCGGACCGGCTGGAGCGGCGCGCATTTTGTGGGGCCTGACGATCTTCCCGGCGTGGCTGGCAGCGCAGACGCCGCCGCTCGAGCCGCTTCGCACCTCGGTGACGGTGGTGGAGAAGATCGCCGCTGAAGCGCCCGCGTCGATCACCGTTCTCGATTCCGCCGGCGTCGATCGAAAACAAGGAGTCAATCTCGACGACCGCTTGCGGGACATTCCCGGTTTCAGCCTGTTCCGGCGCTCTTCGAGCCTCACCGCCCACCCGACTGCGCAAGGCGTCTCGATGCGTGGCCTCGGCGCCAGCGGCGCCAGTCGCACCCTCCTGTTGTGGGACGGCGTGCCGGTGAACGACCCCTTCGGCGGGTGGGTTTACTGGACGCGGTTTGCGCCGGACGATGTAGACCGGGTGGAGGTATCGCGCGGCGCTTCGACCGGCGTGTTCGGCGACCGTGCCATGGGCGGAGCGATCGCGCTGTTTTCCCGGCAGCCACAACGATGGCGCGCCGAGGCGAACTACGAAGGCGGGAGCCACAACTCGCACCTGGCGGGAGGCGGGCTCTCGCACCTGACCTCGCGATGGGCCGCCTCCGCGCGGACGCGCGCCTTCTCGACGGACGGCTACTTCACCGTTCCGGCGGAACTGCGCGGCGCGGCGGACCGTAAAGCGGGGGTGGACTTCGTTGCGGGGGCGGCGAGCCTGGATCTGTTCGGCGCGGCGCAGCGCTTCTTCCTGAAGGTGGACGCGCTGGCGGAGCAGCGATCGAACGGCACCGTGTTGCAGCGGAACTCGACCGGGCTGGGCACGGTCTCCGGGCACTACTTCCTGGAACGCGGGGCGGACTCGCTGTCGTTGCTCGGCTACCACACGCGCGAAGAGTTCCGCAGCACCTTCTCGGCCGTGTCGGCGAGCCGCAATTTCGAACGCCCGACGTTCCGCCAGAGCGTGCCCGCCGAGGGCACGGGCGCGGCCGCGCGCTGGAACCGCCGCGCATCTCGTTGGAATTCACTGGCCGGCGCGGACGTCGCTTTCGCCGAAGGCTACAGCCTGGACGCGCTCTATCCGGCGGGCAACCGCCTCGGCGGCGGCACGTTGTTACAGCACGGAGCGTTCGGCCAGTTCGATGCCACAACCGGGCCGGCGAGGCTCTTCCTCGGAGCCCGTCACGATTTCACCGGCCAGGACCGCCAGTTCTTCAGCCCGAGCGGCGGTATGGCCGCCGGGCGCGGGAGGGTCCGCGCCCGCGCTTCCATTTACCGCAGCTTCCGCAGCCCGACATTGAACGAGCTGTATCGCGAATTCCGCGTCGGCAATGCGGTGACCAGGGCGAATTCCGCGCTCCGGCCAGAGCGGCTGTTCGGTGTCGAAGCCGGGGTGGACTTCGCGGGAGAGTCCTCGCGCGGCGGGATCACGTTCTACCGCAACTCCCTCGACGACCTGATCACCAACGTGATGTTGTCGGCGACGCCGGACCTCATCATCCGCCAGCGCCGGAACGCCGCCGCCGCGCTCATCCGGGGCGTGGAGCTGAGCGCTTCCCGCAGGCTGGGCAACTGGCAGGCGGAAGCCGCCTACCTGTTCGCCGATTCCAGGTTCCGCGGCGGCGCACGGCTCCCGCAGGTACCGAAGCACCAGGGCTCGGCCCAGCTCAGCTTCCAGCGCGGCGGCGCGCTTGCCGCCGCGGGCGTGCGTAGCTACGCGCTGCAATTCGAGGACGACCGCAACACGCTGCTTCTTCCCGGCTACGCCAGTGTGCAGGTGTACGCGCGGCAGCGGCTGGCGGCGGGCCTGTCCGCGCTGCTTTCGTTTGAGAACCTCCTCGGCCGGCGCTACCTCGCCGGCTACACGCCGACGCCGCTGCTCGGACCGCCGCGCCTGTGGCGGGTGGGTCTGCGGTGGGAGGGAAGGCTGCGCTGAAAACGGCTACGCGGCGAGGGGATCGCGGGGTTCGAGGAAGGCAAAGCGGTGAAAGTCCGTGTCGCGGGTGTACATGAGTCTGACGCCGTGCTCTCGCATGAGCACGGCGATGTGGGCGACGTGAACCAGGTTGCCGGACACGTGAGGGAGCTCGCGAAACACCTCGGCGGCAACCTGGGCGTGACGCGCGGTGGGGCAGAGCACCTCGAGGGAAGGGGACGCCAGCAGAGCTTCCACGAAGCTCCAGCCGCGCTCGACGGGCCAGGGCGCGCGGAACACCCGCGGATGAGTGGTGACTCGCAGGAACTCGTAAAGGATCGGCTAGGCGACAAACCAGGCGGATGCCTGCGATCTCCACTGCTCGACCAGGCGGCGGCACCTCCCGTGATGGGGTGACTCCTCGTCCGCCGCGTAAACGAGGACATTAGTATCAACGACGAACATTACCTCCCCTCCATGGCCTGATACAGCGCATCACGGTCGGCGACATCGACCAGGTGACCGCCGCTCGGGAAGGCAGGCAGCGGAGGGAGGGCGGACTTTCGCCTGGGCGGCTGGAGCAGGAGCCGCAAGGCCGTCTCCACCAGTTCCGACATGGTGCAGCCGCGCCTGGCGGATTCCTGCTTGAGCCGCCGCATGACCGAATCATCGATGTTCAGAGAAACTTGCCGTCGGGCGACAAGCGGCTGAACGACCCGGCGTTCCCCGTGACCTGTGCCTCGCCGCCTCCCTCCGCGCGGACCTTCCACACCTGAGACCCCGGTTACGCTCGCATCCAATAATCCACACCGTGTTGGAACTTATTCGAGCTCAATGACTTGCCGGTTCAGGGGATGGTCGAAATCCGTCCAGACTCAGATCTGGCGGATTCCAGTCCTCGTGCATTGAGAGACACCCCCGCTTAGCCCAATCTCGGTCTCGCGATGGACGCGAGACCGATGAAAAGGCTCTTCGGGTGGTTGCTGATGCTGAGCGCGGCTCAGGGGGCGGAGCCGGACGAGGGACGCCGGATTGAGGTGCTGATCTACAACTACGCCCATGTGGCGGCCGATGTTCTGGCGCGGGCGGAAGGGGAGGCCGGGAGAATCTACCAGCGGGCCGGGATCGAGACCGAATGGCAGGACTGCCCGCTTTCGCCCGCGGAGGCAGAGCGGTATCCCGCCTGCCAGTCGCTTCCCGGGCCGACGCGGTTCGCGCTCCGGCTGATGCCCCGACCGATGGCCGAGCGCCGGAAGGAAGATCCGATGGTATTCGGCTTCGCGCTGTTTCCGGAGGACGGCGGTTTTGGAACCGTGGTGAACGTGTACTCGGACCGGGCTGCTGAGCTTGCCAAAGGGCGCGAGTCAGCGCACGCGGTGATCCTGGGCCACCTGATGGCGCACGAACTCGGCCACCTGCTGCTGGGCACCGGCAGCCACTCGCAGACCGGGCTGATGCATGTCCCGTGGCACAAGAAGGAACTCGAGCTGATCGCGCAGGGATCGATGATGTTCATGCCCTGGCAGGCGGAGCAGATCAGAAGCCAGGTCCGCGAGCGAAGCGCCGCCGGCCGTACAGCACAAATCGCAACCTCGGCGGCGCCGAATTCAGACCTTCACCGGCAGCGCGAAGCCAACCTCTCTGGCAGCCTCACCCAGCCTTGAGTCGAAGCATACGAACGGCCGGTTACGTGGTTTCTCGCCGCACCACACGAGTGCCGCAGCCAGTTGAAAGGCGTCCGCGGCGCGGATTCGATAGCGGCTCAGCAGGGCCTCCGCCAGATTGCGGACTTTCTCGGTCGGCGTAACCTCCAGCCACGAGGCGCGCACGATCTCCAGCCTTCCCAAGGCCTGCTCGAGCCCGAGGGATGTTATGGCTCCCTCTCCCGACAGCCGGTGAAGCGCACCGGCGACCTCCACCGGCGTGCCCCACCACACCACCAGCGGGCGATGTTCCCGCAGCATCGCGCGCAACACGGATGTTTGACGCTGAGCGAAGCACAGCGGCACGATGGCGCTCGAATCCCAGAACGCCATCTCAGTCCCGCTCACGCTCGGCTTCGAGCGCGCGGGCAATTCGCTTGCGCGCAACATGCGGAGCCGCCGTTGACCAGAAGTCCTGGGGAAGGGGCCGCGAAGGCAGGCGGACCTGGCCGGCGGCGGCCAGCCGCAGCAGTTCCGGCTCCAGTTCATCCAGTGGAGGCAGCGGCACGATCCTGGCGATTGGCGTCTTGCGGTCGCGAATGAGGACTTCCCGCCCGGAGCGGACCTCGTTCAGGTAGCTGCTCAGGTGATCCTTCAGATCCGCGATGCTGACGGTTCTCACATGGCCATAATAGCCATATGCTGCGACCTTGCACAAGCACAGCCGCCCGACGGCCCGGAGCGGTAAGCTGAAGCAGGTGCCCCGACCTGCTGCGTTCACGATCCGCGTGGAGTGCTACGCCGGCTACAAGGCCGACGAAAAGCCTCGGTGCTTCTGGCTCGCGGAACGCCGCTACGAGGTCCAAGAGATCCTCGACCAGTGGTACTCGCCTGAGGACACATGGTTCCGGGTACGCGCCAATGACGGCAACCTCTATATCCTCCGCCACAGGCTCACAGCGCAGGAGGAACGGTGGACGCTGGAGTCGTTCCGGAAGGAAGCAGGCCGCGGATGAACGCGGATCCACACCGATGCCATAGAATTACAGGATCAAGGAGACACGGAATGTTACGTCGAGATCTTTTGAAACTGCTGCCGACCACAGCGGCTGCCGCGGCGGCCGGACCCGTCAAGCAGCGGTTCACGCTGGAGGCTGGCAAGAAGCAGAAGATGGTGCTGATCGGCGCCGGCAGCGCCATGTTCACGCAGGGAATCATCGTCGACTGGATGCGGCAGAAACTCGGCGGCGAATGGGAGATCGCGCTCGTCGACATCAACCCGGTGATTCTCGAGGCGACGGAGAAGCTGGTGCGGCGCATCCTGCTATCGGCTGAGAAGCCGGCCAAGGTCACCGCCTCCGTCGAGCGCAAGGACGTGCTGAGCGGGGCGACCATTGTCATCTGCACCATCGGCGTCGGCGGCCGGCGCGCCTGGGAGCAGGACGTGTTCGTTCCGCGCCAGTTCGGCATCTACCAGCCGGTGGGGGACTCGGTGATGGCGGGCGGCGTCTCGCGCGTCCTCCGCATGGTCCCGCCGATGGTGGACATCGCGCGGGACTGCGAACGGATGTGCCCGGAGGCGATCCTCATCAACTACTCGAACCCGCTGACGGCGATCGTGCGGGCGCTGCGCAAGGCCACCAACGTGGCCGCGTTCGGCCTCTGCCACGGCACGCCCGATACGGTGTGGTACGTGGCCGATTTCGCCGGCGTGGCGCGGCAGAGCGTCACCGCGCGGTGGGCGGGCGTCAACCACCTGACCTGGATCACCGACTTCCGCGTGGACGGCGACGACGCCTGGCCGCTGGTCCGGAAGAAGCTGGCCGAGCGGCGCGCCAGAGGCGTCGACTCGGAAAGCTGGAAGAACCCGTTCGGGCAAGAGGCCCAGCACGGCAAGCTCGACCATCCGTTCAGTTGGGAGCTGTTCGAGGAGTTCGGCGCCTTCCCCGCCCCGATGGATCGCCATGTGACCGAGTACTTTCCCGAGCGGTTTCCGGGCGGCAGGTACTACGGCAGCATCCTGGGCGTGGACGCTTACTCGTTCGAGGGCACGATCGCGCGCGGCGACAAGATCTACGACGACACGCTCAGCCTCGCTCAAGGAGAAGGGCCGCTCCCTGAGAAGCATCTGAAGGCGACCGGCGGCGAGCACATGCAGACGCTGGAGATCCTCGACAGCTTCTGGCACAACCGAAGGCGATGGTATTCGGTGAACCTGCCGAACAACGGCGCCGTCAGCAACCTGCCGAAGGACAGCGTGCTCGAGATCCCTGCCGTAGCCACGTCGGAAGGCTGGATCGCGCCGCCGTTCGGGGAGATGGCCACGGGCATCGCCGCGATCACGATGCGGCGCCTGGCGGCGATCGAAGCCTCGGTGGAAGCGGCGTTGACAGGCAATCGCAAGATGTTCGTCGAAGCGCTGGTCCTGGACGGCACAATCAGCGATTACAGCGTGGCAACCAAGCTGGCCGACGCGCTGATCAAGGCGCAGGCGAAACACCTGCCGCAGTTCAGCTAGCGCGGCTTGGAGCCCGGGAGTTCCTACACTTCAGGGTGCAGAACCTCCTCGGTGGAGTGGGCCGCGCAAGAGTGCGCGCTCTACCCCTCCATCGCGCCTACCCTACTCAGAGGCTTTACAATTGTGCGAGGAGTTCATTCCGTCGTTTGGACTCCCACGACCTCATGATCGGGCGAACTGTCTCTCACTACCAGATTCTCGAAAAGCTCGGAGAAGGCGGCATGGGGGCGGTGTACAAGGCGCGCGACGCGCACCTGGACCGGCTGGTGGCGCTGAAGATCCTGGCGGAGGACAGGGTGGCCAGCCGCACGAGCAAGGAGCGCTTCGTGCGGGAGGCGCGGGCGGCCTCGGCGCTGAACCACCCGAACATCATCACCATCCACGACGTCGCCAGCGAAGACAGCACCGATTTCATCGTGATGGAATACGTGGCGGGCCGGCCGCTGGACGCCCTGATTCCATCGGGAGGACTGAAGGCGGCGGAAGCGCTGCGGCTGGCGGTCCAGATCGCCGACGCGCTGGCGGCGGCGCACGCGGCCGGGATCATCCATCGCGACCTGAAGCCGGGCAACGTGATGGTGAACGAGCTGGGCCAAGTGAAGGTGCTGGATTTCGGGCTGGCGAAGCAGACCGAAACGGCCGAGAGCAGCGAGGCGCGCGACACCCAGACGCTGGGGCCGCAGACAGAAAAGGGGACCATCCTCGGGACCATCGCATACATGTCGCCGGAGCAGGCTGAAGGCAAGCCGCTGGATTTCCGGTCGGACATTTTCAGTTTCGGCACGCTGGTGTACGAGATGGTGACGGGCCGCCGCGCGTTTGAAGCCGATTCCACGGCAGCCACGCTAGCGGCGCTGCTCCGGGAGAACCCCAAGCTGCCGAGCGAGATCGTGGAAGGCGTACCGCCGGAGCTGGAGCGGATCATCGAGCGCTGCCTCCGCAAGCAGCCGGAGAAGCGATTCCAGAGCACGTCAGACTTGAGGCTTGCCCTGGAGGACACGGCCCATGACGTCGAATCAGGCCGGCCGGCAAGGACCTCAGTTAAGATCGAGCGTTCGCCGGCGAGCCGCTGGCTGTGGGTGGCCGCCGGCGCGCTGGCGGCGGCGCTGGTTGCGGTGGTGTGGTGGGGCCGGCAGCCGGAAGAGGAGCCACGGCCGACGCCGCTCACGCTGCTCACGGGCGATGCCAGCCTGTGCATCGATCCGGCCTTGTCCTCGGACGGCAAGCTGGTGGCCTACGCTTCCGACCGCGCGGGGGACGGCGACCTGGACATCTGGGTGCAGCAACTGGCCGGCGGCGCGCCCGTCCGGCTGACGCAGGACGCCGGCGCGGAACGCGAACCACGGTTCTCGCCCGACGGGAACACCATCGTCTTCCGGTCCGATCGCGACGGCGGCGGAATCTACGTGATCCCGGCCCTGGGCGGGCAGGCACGACTGGTAGCGAAGGGAGGCCGCAATCCGCGGTTCTCTCCGGACGGTTCTCTCATCGCGTACTGGGTGGGCCGAGGAACGCGCGGCCGGGTGCAGGCGGTTCCGAGCCAGGGCGGGACGCCGCGGGATCTGCTGCCGGATTCAGACCAGGCGGCCTATCCTGTATGGTCTCCGGACGGCAGATACGTGCTGACGCGGGATTTCCGCGACCAGCAATACGATGCTTACGTCGTCCCGGCCGCCGGCGGGTTGGCGGTAAAGACAGGGCTGTACGACTACCTGCGGGAGCGCGGGTTCGAACCCTGGCAGCGGCAGGTGGTCGGGAGGTGGCTCGCGGGCAATGTTCTTCTGTTTTCGGCCAGGCTCGGCGACAGCGCGAACCTATGGTCCATCCAGATCTCGGAGGGGTCGTGGAAGGTCAAGGGAGAGGCACGGAGGATCACCACCGGCGCGGGGGCGGACACGTCGCCTTCCGTCGCCGCGGGCGTGCTGGCGTTCGCCAACCTGCGGCCAAGCACCGACATTTACAGCGCGCCGCTCGACGCGAACCGGGGCGTCCTCAAAGGCGAGCCGGTCCGGCTGACCGAGCGTTCTTCGCCGCATGAAATGCCTTCGGTGACCGAGGGGGGCGACAAGGTGGCGTACCGGGCGAGCCGCTTTGGCAGCCTGGACGTCTGGCTGCTGGACCCCGCCAAAGGAAAAGACGCGATTCTGACGTCCACGCCGCAGGGGGAATGGAGCCCGTTGATCACCTGGGACGGCTCCGGCGTGACTTACTATTTCTGCGATCCCAAGGATTGCTACGGTTATTTACTGCGTCAGGGCGAAGTCATTCCGGAGTTACTTTGCAGGGCATGCCGAGATCCGGTGCTGTCGCGGGACGGCGCCTGGATCCTCCACACTGACCCGGCCGTTCACGGGCTGTACCTACTGGAGCGGGCATCCGGACGGCAGATCGCGCTGGTGCGCGACGTCCGTTATAACGTCTGGCAGCCCAGGCTGTCTCCGGACGGGCGGTGGGTCTCGTTCGCGACCGAGAGAGAGCGGGACGTGTCCCGGGTCCACATCATTCCGGCGCAGGTTGACAGGCCAGTGCCCGAAAGCGAGTGGATCACGATCGGGGACGGGCACTGGGACGACAAGCCGCGCTGGAGCCCCGACGGGAACCTGCTGTACTTCATCTCGGACCGCGACGGCTATCTTTGCATCTGGGCACGGGACCTCGACCCAGCCACAAAACGGCCGCGGGGGGAGCCGAGAGCCGTCTACCACGCGCACGGATCGCTGCGGTCACTGGCCAACAGCGAAGTATCCATGCTGGAGATCTCGATTTCCCGCGACACGCT
>CAYZJD010000100.1:0-5020 GCA_964478455.1 uncultured Solibacteraceae bacterium
GAAGGTGCACGGGAAGCCGCTGGTCTACTTGGATAACTCGGCGACGACGCAAAAGCCGCGGGCGGTGATCGACGCGATCGGGGATTACTACAGCCGGGACAACGCCAACATCCATCGGGGGGTGCACCTGCTCAGCGAGCGGGCGACCAAGGCGCACGAGGACTCGCGCGGCATTGTGCGGCGGTTTCTGTACGCGGCCGAGGACCGCGAGATCGTGTTCGTGCGCGGGACCACCGAGGCGATCAACCTGGTGGCGCACAGCTACGGCCGGGGGCACGTTGGGGCAGGCGACGAGATTGTTGTCACGCACATGGAACACCACTCGAACATCGTGCCGTGGCAGCTTCTGTGCGAGGAGAAGGGAGCGCGGCTGCGGGTTGCTCCGATCAACGATCGGGGCGAGCTGATCTTCGAGGAGTTCGAGAAACTGCTGACGGAGAGGACGCGGATAGTGGCGGCGACGCACGTCTCGAACGCCTTGGGGACCATCAACCCGGTGAAGCGGATCGTGGAGGCGGCGCATAAGCGGGGGATTCCGGTGCTGATCGACGGGGCGCAGGCGGTGGCGCATGTGAAGGTGAACGTCCAGGCGCTCGATTGCGACTTTTATGCGTTCTCGGGACACAAGGTCTACGGGCCGACGGGCATCGGGGTGCTGTACGGGAAGGCGCGGCTGCTCGAGGCGATGCCGCCGTACCAGGGTGGCGGGGACATGATCCGCTCGGTGAGCTTCGAGAAGACGACCTACAACGATTTGCCGCACAAGTTCGAGGCGGGCACGCCGGACATCGCCGGAGCGATCGGGCTGGGGGCGGCGCTGGAGTATCTGAGCGAGGCGGGCCTGGACCGGGCGGCGGCGCACGAGCATGAGCTGCTCGACTATGCCACGCAGGCGGTCGGCGAAATTCCGGGCGTCAGGCTGATCGGGACGGCGCGCGAGAAAGCGTCGGTGCTGTCGTTCCTGATCGACGGGGTCCACCCGCACGATGCCGGGACGATCCTGGACCGGCAAGGGATCGCGGTTCGGGCGGGTCACGTGTGCGCGCAGCCGGTGATGGAGCGCTACGGGGTGGCGGCGATCACGAGGGCGTCGCTGGCGATGTACAACACGCGAGAGGAAGTGGACGTGCTGGTGAAAGGCATCCTGAAGGTGAAGGAGATGCTGGGCTGATGGCCGACGTAAGCGAGTTGTACCAGCAGTTGATTGTGGACCACAGCCGGCGGCCGCGGAACTACCGTGAGCTTCGGGATGCCGACTTGCAGGCTGAGGGCTACAACCCTCTGTGCGGCGATCGTGTGACACTCTACGTGAAGATGGACGGCGATGTGATCCGGGAAGTGGCCTTCCAGGGGGCGGGCTGCGCGATCTCGACGGCGTCGGCCTCGCTGTTGACCGAAGCGCTGAAGGGGAAGACGAAACCGGAGGCTGAGGCGGTGTTCGAGGCGTTCCACAAGCTGGTGACGGGCTTGAGCGGGGATGGCGGGGCGGTGGCCTCACAACTGGGGAAGCTGGCGGTGTTCAAGGGCGTGTGCGACTACCCGACGCGGGTGAAGTGCGCCACGCTGGTGTGGCACACGCTGCGGTCGGCCCTGAAGGGCGGACACGAGCGCGTCTCAACGGAGTAGCCATGGTCAGCGAGCAACAGGTTGTCGCGGCATTGAAGACCTGCTACGACCCCGAGATCCCGATGAACATTTACGACCTCGGGCTGATCTACGAAGTGAAGGTAAGGGAGGGGAACTCCGTCTACGTCAAGATGACGCTGACGGCGCCGAACTGCCCGGTGGCCGGGACGCTGCCGGAGCAGGTAAGGCAGAGGGTGGCGGCGATTCCGGGGGTTTCCGAGGTCGACGTCGAGCTGACGTTCGATCCGCCGTGGAACAAGGGGCGGATGTCGGAGTTGGTGAAGCTGGAACTCGGGTTGATGTAGCGGCGATGAAATTCACCTCCCACGAAGAATACGGGCTGCGGTGCCTGCTGCAAATCGGCCGGCATCCGGAAGGCCTGACCATCCCCGAGATCAGCCAGATGGAGGGGCTCTCGGAGCCTTACGCGGCGAAGCTGCTGCGCATCTTGCGGCACGCTGGGTATCTGAAGGCCGCCCGCGGGCAGGGGGGTGGTTACACCTTGGCGAAGGCGGCGCGGGAGATCCGGATCGGGGAGGTGCTCGATGAACTCGGCGGGCGGCTGTTCGAAACGGACTTCTGTCAACGGCACTCCGGGCAGGAGGAAGCCTGCACGCATGGTTCCGACTGTTCGATCCGGTGGTTGTGGCGGACGGTGCAGACAGCGGTGGACGGCGTGCTGGGGCGGCTGACGCTGCGGGACCTGCTCGACACGGAAGAGAATATCAAGCGCAATCTCAGCAGCTTAATCCACCTGGGCGAAGGTGCTCCTGGAAATTCGGCGGTTTCGCTGCTCGATTGAACGGTGGAACCGGGGACGAGCGGGCCGCAGTCGTATGCCGCCAACCGGGCCGATTGCGGGGTGCGGGCGCGTTGCGCCAGGTGGCTAAGGCCGCTCCCGTGGTATGCTTGGAGCCATCCAGGAGGGGCAAGACTGGGACTCCTGGTTCAATCCACTTCAACTTAAGGAGACTGATTCCGATGCTGGGAGAATTGATCGGGGAAACTCGCGGGAAGCGAATTGTCAGGCGAGTCCTGCCGGATGGCAAGGTGGAGGTAAGCTTTGAGGAAGCTGGGACGTTCTTGGGGGCGGCAGCAACCGGGTTCGGGACGTACTGGGCGGAGGTGAGGCCCGACGGGACTCTGTTCGGCGAAGGGCAAGGCGTCGTCATGACGAAAGACGGCGCCATGGCGAGCTGGAAAGGAATGGGGGTAGGGAAGTTCGTCGGGGGCGGCGTGAGTTATCGAGGGACGTTAAGCTACTACAGCGCGTCGCCGGCGCTTTCCCGCCTCAACAGCGTTGCGACTGTCTTTGAGTACGACGTAGATGAAGCGGGCAACAGCCACACGAAGGCCTGGGAATGGAAGTAGTGCCGGAGGGGTCGGCGTCGTGGTGATTCCAGACTGCTGAACGCCGATACCGGCCGAGAGCTTTTCCGCGGCCAGACCACTACTCCTGTGGAGATTCCATGTCGAGAGGAGGGTGGCTGGCCGCGGCCATTCTGTGCGCCAGCGCGTTGCGGGCCGAGGAGCAATGCGTTCTCGGCGCACCCTGCTACACCCAAGCCGGCATCGTCAACGCCGCGAGCTACGAGCCCGGGGCCATCGGTCCCAATACAATCGTCTCGATTTTCGGTACGAATCTATCTTTCGTGACGGCGGCGGTTTCTCCCGAAGATTTGGCCAGCGGCAAGATGCCGGTCGAGCTTTCACGCACCGGCGTCCGGGTGCTGGCAGACGGCCTACACTGCTACATCTATTACGTCTCGCCGCCTCAGGTGAACCTGCTGATCCCCTCCAACCTCACTCCGACAAACGTGAAGCTGCAACTCGTGCGGGACGGCACCGCAGGTCCTCCCATCAAGTTAATGCTGAGAGACGCCGCTCCGGGTCTGTTTCTCCTCGACGCGACGACGGCGATCGCCACGCGGGCCGACTTCACGCTGATCACCCGCGACACGCCGGCGCGGCCGGGCGAGATTGTCATCTTGTGGGCTACTGGTCTCGGAGCGACGGTTCCTCCCATGGAGGCGGGGCAGATTCCCGCCGAAGCGGTCTGGATCGCCCGGCGTTCGGACTTCCGGGTCGAGCTGGCCGGTGAGGCCGTGCCTCGGGAGAACCTCCTCTATGCCGGTGTGGCGCCGGGCTTCGCCGGTCTGTACCAGATCAACCTGCGGCTGCCAAAGAGCCTGCGTGCCGATCCGGAGATCCGCATCGCGGTGGGCGAGGCGATCAGCCCGGCAGGCTTCCATCTGCCAGTGCGCGCCGAGTAGCCATTGCGGCGGTAACTCCGCCGGAATCCGGTGCGTTTAACTCTGTGTAGGCTACAATTAAGCCAAGGAGGGTGCCTATGTTTCGCCGGAGTCTAATAGCGGCGCTGTGGTGCGCGTGTCTTGCGGCCGCCCAGAGCGAAGGAGGCGGGCAGGCACAGCAGAGCTGGCGCGAGGCGGAGCCGCCGAAGGCCGGTGAGTTCGTTGTTGAGCCGGGAACGCGGATTCCGCTCAGTCTGATCAACAGCGTCAGCACGAAGCACTCGGCCGAGGGCGACCGCGTGTACCTCGAGTCGGTCTTCCCGATTCTGGTCAACGGCCGCGTGGTGATTCCTCCCGGCAGCTACGTGGCCGGCACCATCACCACGGTAAAGCGGCCCGGGCGCGTGAAAGGCCGCGGCGAGCTGTACCTGCGCTTCGATTCGATGACCTTGCCGAACGGCGTCACCCGCGACTTTCGAGCGAGGGTCGGGAGCCTGGACGGGCGGTCAAGCGAGGAACTGGACCGCGGGGAAGGGAAGATCCGCAGCGAGGGGAACAAGGGCGGCGATGCGCGCACCATTGGCGAGACAACAGCGGCGGGCGCCTCGGTCGGCGTGATCGCCGGCAGTGCCGCTGGGCGCGCGGGTATGGGCGCCGGCGTGGGCGCGGCGGCAGGCGCGGCCGCCGGCATGCTCGGGGTCTTGCTTTCACGCGGCCCGGATGCCGTGCTGGCCCGGGGCACGACGATCGAGATGGTGCTCGACCGGCCGCTCCGCTTCACTGAGGAAGAGGTGAACTTCAGCGGCAACCTGATGCCGCGGCCCTCCTCTACTTCGGAGGGGGCTGGGCCGGTTCCGGCCAAGAAGAGCAGCGTGCCCATGCCCGGCCGCATCCCCGGTCGCTGGCCGGACTGAAGCCGCTCAGCGGCTCTCCGCGGGCACAGCGCGCACTTGTACGGTTTCGCGACCGTTTTCACCGAGTGAGATCGACCTGGCGTAACTCTCGGAGCGGCGGATGACTTCCGGATCCTGCTCCACTTCCTCCTCGATCTCTTCCCACGCCAGGAGGCTGTAATCGCCCGGGGCGATGCCGCCGACGTGAAATCTGCCGGCGTGGTCTGCGGTGGCGCGCCGATAAAGGTC
>CAYZJD010000100.1:5030-12988 GCA_964478455.1 uncultured Solibacteraceae bacterium
GGCCTTCGACTCTTCGGGTGCAGGGTGACGATCGCCCCGGCGAGCGGGTCGCCGTTCGCGTCAGTGACGCTGCCCTCGAGTCGGGCGCCCGCCAAACTCAGCACGATCTCGAGCCGGCCGCCTCCACCGGCGCCGAGGTCCACTACAGAGCCGGCAGCCGCTTGCGGTCCGTAGCGCACGGACTTGAGGAAGGCGCCCTCGGGCGCGCCGTTCACCTTTACGAGGAAGCGGCCAGGCTGCACCTCCTCCAGGAGGAAGAAGCCGTCAGGATTCACCGGCGTCTGCGACCAGCCCCACAGGAAAGTGTCCTCCGGCTCGAGGAGAACAGTGACGCCTTCGAGCTTCTCAGGTGGGCTTTTGTCGAACCGGAGCCGCCCGGGAACGGGAACGAGCGAACGGAGCACCACTGCCAGCCCGTCGATGTCGCGGTCAAGGACGTCCACGAGCATCACCGCGTTCTGCTTCTGGGGGTCGCCGTGCGGGGTCTGAGCATTCAGTACGTAGGCGCCCGGCGGAACGCCCCGGATCTCGAATGAGCCGCCGGGAGGCCGTGCGATGACGGTCAGCCCCCGGGTAAACGACAGCGAGGTCGGATCAGCGACGGCCAACATCACGGACGCCTTGGGCGCCGGCTCTCCGGTCTCTCTGATCACCGTGCCACGGATATGGAAGAGGCGCGTTTTGCCGAGGCGGATGTCGATTCCACGCACGTCGTCACCGGGCCGCAGCTCGATGGGAGCCGCTCCCGCAGGATCGAGCGAGTTGGGATAGTAAGCCGGCGCACAGCCCTCCGTGGCTTCTGCTTCTGTCGATTGCGCAGTTGCCGCCGCGAAGGGACAGCCTGCCTTGAGGAAGTATCTTCCGGGACTGATGGAGCTGAGGACATACTCGCCCGTGCCGCCCACCTGCGCTTCGGTCTTCTGTGTAAGCTGCCGGCGACCTCGCGCGTACACCTGCTTCAGCAGAAAGACGGCTCCTCCGCCGGCGGGCTCGCCTTCGTCGTCGAGGACCGTGCCGCGAACCGTCGCCTGCGGGATGAGCTTGAACACCAGGCCGGAGACCGGCTCGCCGGATTTGCACTCGACGAGCGTGCCCGGGAGGCGAGCGCTTCGCGCGCCATATTCCTGTCCCTCGTATCCGGACCGCTCGCCGAGCAGCGTGTAGCCTCCTGGCGGGACATCCTGGAATTGGAAGTTGCCGCCGGAGTCCGTCTCGGCGGTTCGGGAGTCGTCGCGGTTCTTTGCTGTTCGTACCGTCACGGTTGCCCTGCGCACCGGCGCGCCGGTGACGGAATTGACCACCTGGCCTTCGATGATGCACGCCGGCTGGCTCCCCGGCTGCGGTGTTTGCGCGAGGGCGGCGGCAATGGCGGCGGCGAGAAAGGTTGGCGCTGTTATGTTCCTCATGGTAACAGTGACAGTGGTCGTTTACCGCGGCTTCGGCGGCGGGATGACCCGCAGTTGTACCGACTCCCGCGCGTTCTCGGCAAGCGCGAGTGAATACGCTTGCTGGTCGAACTGCCGCACGAATTCCGGGTCCGCCTCCGCGCCCTCGTCGATTTCCTCCCAGGCCAGGAGCTTGTAATCACCCGGGGCGATGCCCGTCATGCGGAAGCGGCCTTCGCGGTCCGTAGCCGTGGTCTTCAAGCGGACGTGGTCGCCCGAGGCGGGCACGAGGGCGACGAAGGCGTCAGGGAACGGACGGCCTTCTTTGTCGAGCACCTGCCCCTCGACCAGCGCACCGGCCGCGCTGGCAACGATGTCGAGTCTTCCCGCTGGCGAGGGGCCGACTTCGAGAGGTCCGCTCGCGACTTCTCTGCCGCCGTATCGCACGGACTTCACGTAGGCCGAGTCCGGCAGGCCGCGGACGGAAAGCCAGTACTTGCCCAGGGTCACTTTCTCGAGCGCGAACGAGCCGGGGGCGCCGGGCTTCGCGGACCGGGCGCCGAAGTAGAAGGCGTCCAAAGGGTCGAGCGTGACGGTGAGATCCTCGAGCCTGGCAGCCTGTTTCCCCTCGAACCGCACCGAGCCTTCCAGGTTGAAACCGCCGCCGACGGCGAAGACCACGCCCTCCATGTCCTGATCGCCGACGTCGAGGGGGAAGTCCTGCATGAACGGGCGGTCGCCGGAGGAGAGGCTGACCTGAACGACGTACGTGCCCGGCTGAACGCCGCGCAGCTCGAACTCGCCCTTTTCGGTTCGGGCGAATTCGCCCGCGCCCACCACGAAGGAGACCGAGTTGGCGGTCCGGTCGCCGAGGAGCAGGAGCGCCTTGTCCACCGGCTCGCCGGTGTCGCCGCGGACGACCTTGCCTTGTATGCGGACGAAGCGGCCGCGCTGGAGCTGAATGTCGACCCCGCGCAAGTCGGCGCCGGCTGCGACTTCCACGAGCGCAGCAGAGGCGAGGTCGCGCGCGCTCGGATAGAAGGCGGGCAGATACCCTCGCTCGGGTATCGTGCTCATCTGCGGGCGATGGACAGCACGGACATAGTACTTGCCGGGAGGCAGGCCGCTGAGGGCGTATTCGCCTGCCAAGTCGGTCTCCGCGCTCTCGGCTTGCCCGAGCTGCCAGCGGCCGCCACGGTAGATCCTGCGCATCGCCTTAACCTCGGTGTCCAGCAGCGGTTCCCCATCCTCGTCGATGACCCGGCCGCGAAGACTTGCTTGCGGCGTGAGGCGGAAGACGAGGTCCGCTTGCGTCTCGCCGGGCCTCAGCCGGATGATCTCGCCGGGGCCGCGGCCGCGGTACGCGCCGTAGCATTGCGTGATATACCCGGACCGTTCAGCCGCCAGCCTGTAAGCGCCCGCGACGACCTGGTCGAAGCGGAAGCGTCCTTCGGCGTCGGTGACGGCTGCCCCGGCCTCCTCTGCGTCGGCGCTCCGCAGCGTAACGGTCGCTTTGCGAAGCAGCTCGCCCGTGGTGGCGCTTATCACGCGGCCTGCAATGGTGCAGACCTTTGGGCGCGGGGCGACTTGCGGCTGGGCCGCGCACACCAGCGCGCAGCCGAGGACAAAACCGGGGACAGCCCGCATGTTTCCGCGCCAACCGCGCGGAAACATGCGGGCTGTCCCCGGTTTCCTCATCTACAGCACCAGCTTGCGCAGGCGGAGGGAATTGGTGATGACCGACACCGAGCTGAAGGTCATGGCGGCGCTGGCGATCATCGGGCTGAGCAGCAGGCCGAAGAACGGGTAGAGGAGGCCGGCGGCGATTGAGACGCCGAGGATGTTGTAGATGAAAGCGAAGAAGAGGTTCTGGCGGATGTTGCGGAGCGCGGCGCGGCTGAGCTTGCGGGCGCGGACGACGCCGCGGAGGTCGCCGCGGACCAGCGTGATGCCGGCACTCTCCATGGCAACGTCCGTTCCGGTGCCCATCGCGATGCCGACGTGGGCCTGAGCGAGAGCGGGCGCGTCGTTGATGCCGTCGCCGGCCATGGCCACCGTGCGACCCTCGGCCTGAAGCCGCTTGGCCACTTCGCCCTTGCCGGCGGGGAGGAGTTCGGCGCGGACCTCGTCGATCGCCAACTCGCCGGCGACGGTCTCGGCGGCGGCGCGGTTGTCGCCGGTGACCATGAGCAGGCGCAAACCCTCGGCGTGCAGGGCGCGGACGGCCTCGCGAGCGGACTCTTTGATCGGGTCGGTCAGGAGCAAAACTCCCGCCGGTTTGCCATCGACAGCCAGGGCAACGGAGGTTGAGTCCTTACCCTCAGGTATTAATTCAGGTTCAATCCCTAATTCACTGAAAAAACGATGATTGCCAAGCACGATTGACTTGCCGTCCACATTCCCTGTGACACCCCGGCCCGTGAGCGACCGGAATCCGGACGGCTCGGCGAGCGCCAGCCTTTCTTCCTCGGCTGCGGCCACGATAGCGCCGGCCAGGGGGTGCTCACTGGCTTTTTCAAGGCTGGCCGCCAGCCGCAGCACCTCCGCCTCGTCGAAGCCGGGCAGCGCACGCACGGAGATGAGCCGCGGTTTGCCCTCCGTCAGGGTGCCGGTCTTGTCGATGACCAGTGTATCCACGCGGCCGAGGACCTCGAGCGCTTCGGCATTGCGGATGAGGACGCCGGCGGTGGCACCGCGCCCGGTCGCGACCATGACCGCCATCGGCGTCGCCAGGCCGAGCGCGCAAGGGCAGGCAACGATGAGCACAGCGACGGCGTTCACAATGGCGTAGGCCATGCTCGGCTCGGGGCCAAAGCGCGCCCAGAGAACGAAGGTCACGGCCGCGACCACGACGACTGCGGGAACGAAATACGCCGAGACTGTATCGGCCAGCCGCTGGATGGGGGCGCGCGTGCGTTGCGCCTCGCTCACCATACGGACGATCTGCGCCAGCATCGTTTCGCTGCCGACGCGCTCGGCGCGCATAACGAAGCTGCCCGAGCCGTTCAGTGTGCCGCCGGTGACCTTAGAGCCCGCGATCTTCTCGACGGGGACCGGTTCGCCGGTCAGCATCGATTCGTCGACGGCGCTCGATCCTTCGAGCACGACGCCGTCAACCGGGACCTTCTCGCCGGGGCGTATCCGAAGCCGGTCGCCGGGATGGACGTGATCGAGCGGGACGGCCTCCTCGGTCCCGTCGGGAAGGAGACGGGAAGCGGTCCGCGGCGCGAGTCCGAGCAGCGCCTTAATCGCGCCGGCAGTGCGGCTGCGGGCGCGCAGTTCGAGCACTTGGCCGAGCAGCACGAGCGCAGTGATGACCGCGGCCGCCTCGAAGTAGACGGCGGGCGCGCCGCCGTGGCTGCCGAAAGAGGCGGGGAAGACACCGGGGATCAGCGCTGCTGCGAGGCTGTAGAAGTACGCCGCGCCAGTGCCGAGCGCGATCAGGGTGAACATGTTGAGGCTGCGGTTGACGAGGGAGGCCCAACCGCGTTGGAAGAACGGCAGGCCGCCCCACAACACGACCGGGCTCGCCAAAAGAAGCTGGATCCAGGTGAGCGCGCGAGCGCTAAGAGCCGCGTGCAACGGCTGGCCTGGAATCATGTCCGACATCGCGACGATAAGCACCGGCAGCGCGAGCAACGCGCTGACACGGAAACGCCGGCTCATGTCCTCGAGTTCGGGATTCGGCTCTTCTTCGAGGGTCGCCGTCTCCGGCTCGAGTGCCATCCCACATTTGGGGCAGGAGCCGGGCCCGAGCTGGCGGACTTCCAGGTGCATCGGGCAAACGTACCAGGCCTTCGCCGCCTCGGGCGAAGGCTTGCGATCCGCTGCGGGGCGCTCAAGGTACGCCGCCGGGTCGGCGGCGAACTTCTTGAGGCAATGCTCGGCGCAAAAGTAGTACGCCTTGCCGCCGTGCTCGTGCTTCCAGCGCGCAGTGGCGGGATCGACGTCCATGAGGCAGACGGGATCCTTGACGGTGCGCCGTCCAAGCGCGGGGGGACCGCCGATTTGCAGAAGGCCGTTCGGGGGTCGTGGGGTCATGGGTACAGGGGTTAGCGGCGGAATTCCGCGCGGACGGGGACTCGGTCGATGACGCCGCGCAGTTGGACGTTCTCGACCTCGTTGTGGTCGCGGTTCAGAGTGATTTCGGCCTGGCCCCGGGCGGAGCCGCGGTCGGAATCGCGCAGCCGGACAATCAGCCGTTCGCCGCTGTGCTCGACGATCTCGCCGTAGAAGCGGACGCGGTCTCGCTCGCCGCCGAGGCCGATCTCTGTCTTGTACGGATCGCGGGTGTCGAAGTAAGCGCGCGTGAAGCGGCGCGGCCGGCCTCTGCCTTCGCGATATTCGCCGTGTCCCGCGGTGTCGATGTCCACTCGGGGCGCGCCCGTGACGACTGAACGCTCCGGCCTGTCACTCCATGGATCCTCACCCCAACCGGAGTATCCGCCCTTGCTCGAATCCTCCCAGGTGATGCGCGCGTGGTAGCGGCTGTCGCCGCCCTCGCGGTCGTGGATGTTCACGACGAGCGCCCAGTTGTTGTGGGCCGACGGTTCCTCGAGGATGCGGATCTCGTCGGGGCCATCCCGCTTCTCGAGGTGCAGGCCACGCAGCGGCCCGGAGGGCAGTTCCCGGTTGTACTCGGAGCCTTCGTCCTCGGGAGGGCGGCCGGAGCGCACGACGTAGCGGATCCGGTCGCCGCGGATGAAGAAATCGACGTCGCCGTCGACGCGGACGCGGAGATCGAAGCGCCCGCCGCGCCGGTTGGGGTCATAGTTCTCGCTGCGGCGCGCGGGCAGCCATTGCGCCACGCTCCAAAGCGGTAGGAGCATGGTGAAGGAAAGCAGTCTTGCCGGTATGGCCATCAACGTTGTGTCCTCCAGCGGATGCGGGCCTGCTGAAGACCAGTTTAGCTCGGTACAGACCAACCGAACCGCGTTGCGCCGAGACCCTCTTTGCAGCGCTAGAATGGTGTCCAGATGGATCGTGTACCACAACAGCCCGTCAAAGATCCGCCCAACCTCACCCGGACCGGCGCGTTCTCGCTGGATCGGCTCTTGAGCCACGTTGACCCTGGACCGGCCGAGGAGTCCGAAGCCTTCGTACGCGTCATCTATGAGCAGCGCTGCTTTGACGTCTCCTCCGATCGGGACGGCGAGACTGGTCGTTGACACAGACGTAGCCAGTTACATCTTCAAGTGGCACCCCCGATTCGCGCCTGAATACATGGAGATCATCCGCGGTTCTGAGTTAGTTCTCTCGTTCATGACTCTGGCGGAGATGCGCCAGGGTGCGCTGGACGCAAATTGGGGGCAGCGCAAGTGCGGCCTCCTGGAAGCGTACCTCGCGGACTTCTCGGTGCTCCATTCTGACGACTTGTTGTGTTCTGTCTGGGCCGACGTTCGGAATGAGAGCGGGCGCAAAGGACAGCAGATGAGTTCTGCCGACGCGTGGATTGCCGCCACTGCGCTAGTTCTGTCCGCGCCGCTCGTGACGAACAATCCAAGAGACTACCGCCACCTGGACAATCTCCAGCTTGTTTCTGCAGCTGCGGGATAGAGTTCCAAGCGAAAGGAACGCATGAGACGCATACGTTCCAGGACAGGAGTTCGGGCCGGAATAGGCCGCCTGTCGCGTCACACCGCAAACCGCGACCTCCGTCCTCCGTGAAACAATCTGAGTTGGCTGGCAGTTGCCGGCGCGAGAGGGGGAAGGAGGGACACATGAACGAGCGGGTTCGATTCCGGCTGGTGGAGAACGGCCAGCCCTTGCGAATCATGCAACTGGATGCGGTGGACGGCGTCATTCTGGAAGGAGAAACCGACACGCTTCCGCGCGGCCTGACGCTGAACTTCTGGGGTGCCAACCCGATCATGGAGTACCGCATGCGCCGCGTGGTGCAACTCCGGGGCTGGTCCAGATTCAAGGCTGTTGTGGAGCGGGATTCCGGCGAACTGGTCCTCCGGGGCGTGGACGAGAATGCGTTGCCGGGCGGGATGCTGCGGGTCCAACTCAACATCGCGGATCTCCGGACTCCTGAGATGCCGATAGATGTCGAGGTCAAGGAGAATCAGGAGACCACGGTGGACGTTCGCGTGCAGCCGGACGCCCGGCGGGTGGTTCTGACAGGGCCGGTGTCGACGTTCGACGAACAGATCCGCCGCGTGTTGGAGGATACGGGCTCAATTCTTGAGGGACGGGCCGCGGCTGAGTGGCTTGAGCAGGGTGGACCGCGGCCGCGCCGCAAGGCGTGTCTGCTCAACCTGATGGCCAAGCTGCGGGCGGCCGCCGCGCCGACGCCCAGGAAGCCTCTGATTCGCGCTGTTCGGAGCGTGTTCTTCGCCGACGTGGATCGTGTCTATTCAATCGTCACGGGGGAGTTCCATGCGCTGCTGGTCTCCTTGGCGGAGGATCCCAAGAAGCCGTTCTACGCGGAGGGCACGCCGGAGGCGGAGATTCACCGGCGCCTGCTCGACCGCGCCGGCGCGGACGCCGCCAGTTATGATCTTCAGAGCTTTCGCCAGGAGGGCCGCCCGAGCATGCAGTCCGTGGTGGCCGTTCCAAAGGAGCGGGATC
>CAYZJD010000101.1:0-9942 GCA_964478455.1 uncultured Solibacteraceae bacterium
ACTCTGGCGGGAGATCCTGGATGGGGTGCGCGAGATCAAGGCTGGACGTGGACGGGGCCAGGCTGTACCGCCCGCTCTCGAAATGATGTACGCCCGTGCTGCACCCGAAGGCGCTGCTGAAACAGCCCCCGCCGCCTCCCCGCACGCACCGCCGGCGCTTCTGATAAAAGGAGGATTGTGAAACCGGTCATCTTGTCCATCCTCCTCGCCTCTCTCGTGCTTGCCCAGGAGCCGCCCGATTGGGCCAATCCGGCCGTCATTCAAGTCGGCGCCGAGAAACCGCGCGCCACCATGCTCGTCTGCCCCACCCGCGACGCCGCGCTCAAGGGTGAGACGCCGTGGCGGCTGTCGCTGAACGGCAAGTGGAAGTTCCATTACTCGCCGGGTCCTTCCGTGCATCCGCAGGACTTCCATCAACCCGCCTCCGATGATTCCAAATGGAGCGCGATCCCGGTGCCGTCAAGCATCGAGCTCCAGGGCTACGGCATCCCCATCTACACGAACATCCTCTATCCGTTCCCGCAGGACGCCTCCCAGCCTCCGCGGGTGCCGCGTGAAGACAACCCGGTAGGCTCTTACCGCACCACGTTCACGGTGCCCGCCGGCTGGGACGGCCGGGAAGTCTACCTGCACTTCGCCGGGGTCGACTCCGCCTTCTACGTTTGGGTGAACGGCATCAAGGCGGGCTACAGCGAGGACAGCCGCACGCCGGCTGAGTTCAACATCACGCGCCACCTCAAGCCGGGTTCGAACCTGTTTGCTGTCGAGGTCTATCGCTGGAGCGACGGGTCGTTCGTCGAAGACCAGGACATGTGGAGAATGAGCGGCATCTTCCGCGATGTCTACCTCTGGTCCGCCGTCCGCCGGCACATCCGCGACTTCGAAGTCCGCACGGACCTGGACGCCAGCTACCTCGACGCGACGCTCACACTCAAGGCCGAAGTGCTCAACCACGAGGGCGCATCGCTCATGGTGGAACTCCTCGACGCCGCGGGCGCCGCCGTCTTCCCCCCGCGAACCGGCAATCTGGACGGGCCCGAGCTGTCAATCAGCCAGCCGGTGGCCAACCCTCGCAAGTGGAGCGCCGAGACGCCCTACCTTTACACCCTGCTGCTCACTCTCAAGGACGCAGCCGGCGCGGTCATCGAGGTTATCCCCGCTAAAGTCGGCTTCCGTGAGGTGGAGATCCGGAACGCGCGCCTGCTCGTCAACGGCCGGCCGGTGCTGTTCAAGGGCGTGAACCGCCACGAGCATTCGCCCGACACCGGCAAGTACGTCACGCGCGAGTCGATGATCCGCGACATCCGCCTCATGAAGCAGTTCAACGTGAACGCGGTCCGCACGGCGCACTACCCCAACCACCCTGACTGGTACGAGCTGTGCGACCGCTACGGCTTGTACGTCATCGACGAAGCCAACATCGAGGCGCACCATTACGGCAACGACCCCAGGAACCGCCTGACCAACGATCCCGGCTGGCGGGCCGTCTACCTCGACCGCGTCCGGCGAATGGTCGAGCGCGACAAGAACCACCCCTCCATCGTCATCTGGTCCATGGGCAACGAGTCCGGCGACGGGCCGAACGCGGCCGCCGCCTACCAGTGGGTGAAACAGCGCGATCCGTCGCGCCCCTTCCACAACGAGGGCAGCACGTCGAACGGCGGCAGCAACGCCGACATCAACTCGTTCATGTATCCGTCGCCCGCGACTACGGCGCAGCTTGCGAGCAAGCGGCCGGACATGCCTCTGCTTCTCTGCGAGTACTCCCACGCCATGGGCAACTCGAGCGGAGGGCTGAAGGAATACTGGGATCTCTTTTACTCCGGAACTAACGCGCAAGGGGCTTTCGTTTGGGACTGGGTGGACCAGGGAATCCGCCAGCCCGTGCCCGCCGGGTACCGGGATCGGAGCCGCCGCAGGACGTTCATCGCCTACGGCGGCTGGTGGGAGGACAAAGCGGGCGTTCACACCGACGGCAACTTCTGCATGAACGGGCTCGTGGACGCGGACCGCAACCCGCACCCGGGGCTGCACGCGATCAAGTACGTCTATCGCTACATTCACGCCGCGCCGGTGGATCTGGCCGCGGGCCGCATCAGGGTGCGCAACCGGTTCGACTTCGTGAACGTGAAGGACGTCGCCGAGGGCAAATGGGAGGTGACGGCCGATGGCCGCGCGATCGCCTCGGGCCCGCTGCCGCCGCTGGACATCGACCCGGGAGCAGAGCGGGAGATCGCGCTCTCCCTGCCGGCGATCCGGCCGGAGCCCGGCGTCGAGTACTGGCTGAATCTGAGCTTCGTCGCCCGCGAGGAGACGTTGTGGGCGCCCAGGGGCCACGAGCTGGCCTGGGAGCAGTTCAAGCTGCCGGCGTCGGCGCCCGCCGTCGAAACGGCGGCATCCCGCCCGCGCCTCGATTACACCGAGACGATGAACGACGCCCGCTTCCGCGGCCGGGACTTCACGCTGCTCTTCGACAAGGTGTCCGGGGCGATCTCCAGCTACGCGTACAAGGGCGTGAAGCTGCTGGAGCGCGGGCCGGTGCCCGACTTCTGGCGCGCCATGACGGACAACGACCTCGGCGCGTGGAAGCTGGTGCGCTTCATGGCTGCCGGCAATCCTTCGCTGCGCATCCCCGTGTGGCGCAGCGCGGCCAGTCCATGGGCCGGGCTCATCCGCCGCATCACGGTCGCCAGATTGGACGAGTCCTCGGTGAAGGTTACGGCGGAAGCCGAGCTGGCCGCGGTAGGCGCAAAATACACACTCGCGCACACGATCTACGGCGACGGCGAGGTCCTCGTCGAGGCCTCTTATCAGCCAGGGCCGGGGAAGCTCCCCATGATGCCGCGGTTCGGCACGGAGCTGGTGCTCGCGCCGGGGCTGGGGAACATCACCTGGTACGGGCGCGGGCCCGCCGAGACGTATCAGGACCGCAGCTTCGAGCGGGTCGGCGTCTACTCATCCACCGTCGCCGCCCAGTGGGTGGATTACTCGCGGCCGCAGGAGAACGGCTACAAGGTGGACGTGCGCTGGGTCACGTTCACCAATAAGGACGGGCTCGGCCTGAAGGCCGCCGGGATGCCGCTCGTGGGCGTCGGCGCCAGGCACGTGACCAAGGACGACATCGAGAGCGCCCGCTACTCGTTCCAGCTCCCCCGCCGCCCCGAAATCTACGTGAACCTCGACCTCGCCCAGATGGGCGTCGGCGGCATCGATAGCTGGAGCACGAACGCCTACCCGATGGAGCCCTACCGCATCGCCGGCGACCAGCCCCACGCCTATCGGTACCGGCTCCTTCCGGTGAGCAAGTAGCGCGGAGTAAGTCTCTCCCGACTTGCTCCCGGTTTGGCTGCATTACGCCAGCGCGCGCACGTCGAGCGGCACGCCCTTCCGCTCGTCGCGCACGAGCGTCACCGCGCCCGTCGCGCACTTGACCTCGCACACCCCGCAGCCCATGCAGCGCTCCCAGTCCCTCTTCAAGCCGTCGCCGTCTTGGGAAAGCGCCCTGAACGGGCACGCCTCCACGCAATCCCAGCAGCGCGAGCAAAGATCCTGGTCGATCTCGGCCACGTAACCCGAGCTCGCCATCATCCGCACGCCGCGATTCATCTCCGCGATCCCGCCGCAGCAGCACGCGCAGCAGTTGCAGATGCCGTAGAAGCGGTTGAGCATGGCGTCCTTGAACCAGGCCGAGTGCACGTGGCCGCGCTCCCGCTCGGCCGCCAGCAACTCCAGCGCCTCCGCCTGCGTGACGCGCCGCGCTGATGCCGGCTGGTGCTCGAGGACGAAGTCCGTCATCGGCTTTCCGATGACCATACAGACCTGCGTCGGCTCGCAGTGCTTCGGCCGCCCGTGCCGGCACACGCACTCGTAGACCGCGATGTCCGGCGGCGCCTCGAGGACGAAGTTCCTCGCTACCGGATACGGGACGATCTGCTCCAGGTCCCGCAGCGGGATGCTCTTGTTGATGGTCACCACCGCCCGCGCGTGCTCGTGCGTCAGGACCTTGCCGTGGTAGCGCTCGGCCAGCCAGTGTTCCGCCTTCGCGGGCTGCGGAGTCACCGTCAGGCGGAAGAGCGCCCTGACGTATTGCGGCGTCCAGCGGCCGTAGATGTATCCGTGCAGCGCCGCCAGCCGGAAGCCCGCCTGCCTCAGGAACGCCCAGGTCGAAGGGCGGAATCTTCCCCGCTCGCCCGCGAGGAAGAAGAAGGACAACACGGCGAGAACTGTAACAACAACAATGACGACCGCGGCTGCCAGCATAGCTCCTCCCGCGTTTCGCCAAGTATAACTCCACAAGCGGGCCGCGGGCTTGCCAAGCGCTCCGTTCCCGTTGTAAACGTGAAGAGGTCTTTTCGGCCGGAAACACCGCAATGATCCGCGACAAGAAGGAACTCTACGCCCAGCGCTTGAACCGCTACGTGACCGCGATGCGAAATACCAGGCCGGACCGGATCCCGATCCGGCCGCTGATGGCCGAATTCACCGCCGCCTATGCCGGCTACACCTGCCAGGGAGTAACGCACGATTACAGCAAGGCCTTTGACGCGGTTCTCAAGTGCTGCGCCGACTTCGACTGGGACGCGGTGGTGCCGAACATGGTCTATGTCTGGACCGGCCTCGCCCAGGCCGCCGGCCTCCGCTACTACGCCATCCCCGGCATCGACGTCGGCCCGGACGTCTGCTTCCAATACCGCGAACCTCCGGAAGACGGCGCCTACATGAAGCGCGAGGAATACGACCAGCTCATCGAAGACCCGGTGCGCTTCCTTTACGAGGTATGGCTGCCGCGGATTTCGTCGGACGTCTCCCCTCGCGGCGCTCCGGCGAGCTATCGCCACAGCCTCGCGCTCGTCCGGAGCACGTGGGCGATGGCCAGTTACTTTACGGCCTTCGGGCCGCAGATCGACCGGCTTCGCTCGGAAACCGGCACGGTCTCGGCCATCGCGGGTATGCTGAAGGCGCCGCTGGACATCCTCGCGGACAAGTTCCGCGGCTACCTCGGCCTTGCGGGCGACTTGATGGCCATCCCCGACAAGGTGCGCGCCGCCTGCCACGCGCTGATGCCTCACCTCAGATACATCGCGCTCTCCGGTCTCGACCCGGCGCACAACATTCCGATCCCCATCTGGATGCACCGCAGCTGCGTTCCGTTCATCTCGTATGACCACTTCAGGACCATCTACTGGCCGACCCTGAAGCCGATCGTCGAAGCGATCTGGGAGCGGGGCAACCAGGTGCTCTTCTATGCCGAGGGCAAGTGGGACGCGCACCTCGACTCCTTCGCCGAACTGCCCGCGGGGAGCATCGTCTTCCACATCGACCGCGGCGACTACCGGCTGATCCACGAGAAGCTGGGCCATAAGTTCTGCCTGAGCGGCGGCGTGCCGAATGCGCTGCTCACCTTGGGCACGCCGGAACAGGTCCGCGCCCGCTGCAAGGAACTGATCGACGCGCTCGCCGGCGACGGCGGATACATCATGGACGCAAGCGCCATCGTGCAAAACGACGCGCGGGTGGAGAACGTCCGCGCGATGACCGACTTCACGCGCGAATACGGCGTCTACAGCCCAACGCCCTGTTCGGCGCCGCCTCCGCCCCCGCCGGCGGAACGGCCCGCGCCCCAGGAGCCGCCGGCGCTCAAAGTGCCGCCCGGCGTCTGCTATCCGTGGGAAGAGCAGCTCAAAGAACTGCCCGCGATCTCGGGCGATGCGGCCCTTGCGAAGCGCATCTGGGAGGAACTGGACTCCCTCGCTTACTTCTACATCTGGCACCTGGTGCTGAGCTTCTGAGCTGGACTCTGGCCGCCGGTTATTCCGTGCCCGTCGCGCCGGCGCTGCCGGTCTTCCGCTCTTCCTGCCCCTTCTGGATTCGCCCCTTCCGCTTCGCCGGCGCCTTCCGTTTACTCTTCACCACACTCTCCCAGGAGAAGCCCATCTTCTTCATCGCCTTGCGGACGGGCACCGGCCTCAGCATCAAGATCCAGAACAGCAATCCCAGAATCGAGATCCAGACGATGGCTTTGTCTTTCCCTCTCATCGCCTGCCGCCTGCCTCCATTATGCCTCCGGAGACGTCGCAGCCCTCCGGCCGCGCCGGCACATCCGGCAGACCGCGGGCTAGCTCGTGGCGCCCACCGGCCCGAAGCGCCCCGGCGTCTCGCAGAGCTATTACACTTACCAGCAGGAGTACGACCACGCAGATCACCAGCAAGGGTCAGGTCACCATCCCTCGGGAGATCCGAAACCGGCTGGGCCTCTTGCCGCATGCGAAGGTCACGTTCGAGCTGGCCGGAGATCACGCCCGGATTCGCAAGGCCGGGACCGAGGCTGGAGAGAGCGCCCGAGGACCGCTGGCGCTCGAGGCTACCCGCGGCACTGCGGATGTCCGCATGACCACAGATGAGATCCTGGCGCTGACGCGTGGCGAAGCCCGCCCTCGAAGGCGACGCAGGTGAGACCGGCCACAGTCGCTTGCGGGCCCGACTGAAGAGCGTGCCGCGGCGTGCTCGTGGACAGCAACGTCCCGCTCGACGTCGCCACGAACGACCCGAACTGGAGCGACTGGTCGGAGAGAGCGCTGGCAGAGGTCGCTGAGCACACGACACTGATCATCAATCCGATCATTTACGCCGAAGTGTCGATCGGCTACAGTACCTTCGAAGCGCTGGATGCCGCCTTGCCCACCACTCTGTATCAGCGCGAAGCCCTTCCCTGGGAGGCTGCTTTCCTGGCTGGGAAGTGCCTCCATTATGCCTCCGGAGACTTCGCACCCCCTGTCCGCGCCGGCACGTCCAGCGATATTCATTCCGGTCCGGTGAGGGCGCGTGAAGCAGGACGGACAGATGTGGTCAGTTATGGCAAACTAGGGATGGACCGCATATGCCTTCAGCGTGGCTGGAGCAGATCTTGAAGGAGTTCCGGCAGGGCTTGGAGCGCATTTACGGATCTCGACTCGTCAACGTGATCCTATTCGGTTCCCAGGCACGCAATGATGGCCAGCCGGACTCGGACATCGACGTCATGGTGGTGCTTCGTGGGGCGGTCGATCCCAACGAGGAGATCCGCCGCGTCTCACCCCTCAGCTCTGGCCTCTCCCTACAGCACAACGTAGTGATCTCCTGCGTGTACATCTCTGAGAATGACTTTCATGGCGAGGCATCTCCGCTGTTGTTGAATGTTCGGCGGGAAGGGATAGCGGTTTGACCCCGCAGCAGGAGGGTCTCCTTCGGAAGGCTCGCCGGAATGTCCGCTCCGCCAAAGTCCTTCTCGCCGATGAGGATTACGACACGGCGGTTTCGCGCGCTTACTACGCGATGTTCTACGTGGCGGAGGCTCTCCTGCTGTCCAAAGGTCTGGCTTACTCTAAGCACTCATCAGTGATCGCTGCCTTCGGCAAGGAGTTCGCCAAAGCCGGCCTGCTGCCGGCGGAATTCCATGCGCACTTGAGGGAAGCCGCCGAGGCAAGAAACATCTCCGACTATCAAGCGGCATCGTACGCAACCGAAGAGACGACCGTGCAACACATTTCTCGCGCGGAGGAACTTCTGGCAGCAGCAGAGGAATACCTGAAAGCCGCGCCCAACGGTCCAGCCGGCGCCTGATCGCGCAGAGACACCCCCGGCCCTGGAGTCACAACGCGGGGTACAGATTGTTAGGGGAGTGGGCCTGCGCGGGAGCCTTGGGAGACGCAGCAGCGAAGGCCGCGGGCTAGTCGCCGACGCGCGCCAGCGACACCGCGTCCACCCACAACGTCCCGGCGATCTTGTTGTCGATCTTCAGCGACGGCTCACGCGCGATCTCGACTGTCACTGCTCTGCCCGCCGGCCCGACCCGGAACGTCGTCTCCACTTCCCGCCAGCCCCCGCTCCATCCCGTCACCGCTTCGGTCGTCGCCTCCACGCGCCCCGCCTCCGCACCCACGACCCGCAGCGCCACACCGCTGTCCGTGGTGATCCCCTCCGCTCGCACTTTCGCCGCCAGCCGGTACGCCCCCGCCGGTAGCCACGCCGCTTGGGAGACGTGCCTGAAGCCCACGTTCTCCGTGTCCGAGAACCGGATGCGCAGCGAGTGGCGTCCCGATGCCGCGGCGTCCGCCAGCCGCTGCGTTTCACATCCGGTCGCCGGTGAGAGTCTCCAGTCGAACCGCGCCCCGGCCGGCTCGCTCTCGAAATCCCCGTTGAAGAGGAACTCGGATGCTAGGTACTTCCCCCGCCTCGCGCCGAGGTGCCCGGCCCACAGTTCGGCCGCCTCCTGGTGCCGCCTCCGCGCCGCCAGCCACTCCACGTACTCGCTCGCCACGCCGTCGCCGGCCAGGCCTCTCGCCTCCAGCCATCTCCACGTCTTCTCCGCGTCGCCCGCCTCCCCACGTCGCAGCACGAAGCGGAACCAAGCCTCGGCCGCCCGCCGCTCCGGCGGCACGCCGTACTCGAGCACTTCCTCGAGCGGGCCGCCCATCGCCGCGTACGAGCTGAAGATGAGACCGTCGTAGCGGTCCACCGCCGCCAGCACGCGCACCGCCGTCATTAGCGCGTGCCTGCTTTCGCCGGCACGGAAGTGGAAGTTGGCCGCCCGCAGCAGCACCAGCGGGCTGGCCGGAGCGCGCTCCATCGCCCGCGCGAAGCAGTACCGCGCCTTGTCCTGTGCGCCTGCCTCCAGGCACGCCTCTCCCAGGTCGCTCCATCGATACGGCGAAGCAGGCTCGGCGCGCAACGCTTTCTCGAAACCCGCCACCGCCTCGCGGACCCCGTCCGCGCCGCCCCGCAGAAGCGCCTCTTGCGCCTGGCGTGCCGTCGCCCCGGGATCCGCGTGCTCTGGCCGCACCCACGCCGCAGCCGCGCCTAGCAGCAGCAGGCCCGCGAGGATTGTGCCCCCCCGCCTCAGATCTTCACCTCATGTCCCCGGCCCGCCGTCCCGCCGATCCACCGAGCGATGCACGGTCGCGCGCTTCGCCTCGCCCTCGCTTTGCTGCTCTTGTGTGTCGCGGTCACCGCGGCCGAGACCCACCCCTCGCGCAGCGGGCGTTCCAAGAAACTCTGGCTGCTCTCAGCCGCCGCTCTCGTCGCCGCCAACGCCTTTGACGTTGCCTCGTCCCGTGGAGTGTACGAATCCAACCCCGTGCTTCGCAATCCCGCCGGCCGCTTCAGTGTCTCTCGGGGAATCGCCGTCAAGTCCGCCGCCTCCGGCGGCCTGCTGCTCCTACAGTTCCTCTGGCTCAGGAAAAGTCCGCAGCACCGGCTCGATGGCGCTTTCGCCGCCATCAACTTCACCGCCGCGGGCGCCGTCGGAGCTACTGCCGTGAACAACACGACGGTCCGGCGTCCAGCCCCGTAGGAGCTCTCACGGCTGCGGACGGCTCGGGCTGACCGGCTCTTCCTTCTTCTCGCGCGCGGCCGCGATGCCCGCCGCGGTGGCCCCCGCGCCGGCGGCCGCCACGATCACCACCACCGCCTTCTTCTTGGCCGTCCAGCCTGGCGGCGGCCCGGGCGGACAACTGCATGCCCGCGCCTCGTCCACCCGCACGGTGCCCTTCTCAGCCGACGCCTCCACCTTGTCCGGGCTCACAATCGTGATCGTTCCTTCCGATGGCGCCGACGGAACCACCGTCCGGCCCAGCGCGCAGATCAGCACCCGCGCCCCCGCCCTCACGCTGAACCGCAGCGATCCCCGCTCCAGGCAGACGATGGTCTCCCGCGCCTGCCGCGCCGCCCGCCCGAGCGAGGCCTTCTCCATCGCTATCCGGCTGCCGTCCGGCAGCGCCAGCACCGCGGCGTCCGCCAGGGTCTCAATCTCATCGCCGCTCGCCACCGGCAGCGCCTGGGCCGCCGGGGCGGAGGTTCCCGCCCCGCGCAGCTTCACCGGCCCCGCCCCCGTCAGCGTCCCCACCTGCTCGGCGGCCGCACACGACGCCGCCAACATCACGCCAAGCCATAGCCTGTTCATCGCAA
>CAYZJD010000101.1:9952-12903 GCA_964478455.1 uncultured Solibacteraceae bacterium
CACCGCCGCCTTCACTTCGATCACCTGCGGCCTCCCCCGCTGGGTCCGCGCCGCCGCCAGCCCGCAGATCCATGCGAGCGCCATCGCGTTCGCCGGGATGTAAAGGTTGAAGTCCACAAGGCCGTGCAGCAGCATGGCCGCCAGCGCGCCCGCGCACGCCGCCGCCAGCCGCCGCTGCTCCGGCCGCGGATGCGAGGCCCGCCGCGCTGCCCGCGCCATCAGCGTTCCAACGAGCGCGGCCACGATCGCGAACCCCGCGACGCCCATCTCCGCCAGTCCCTGCAAGTAGTCGTTGTGCGCGTAGTCCACCGCGTTGAGCGGGGCCACGCGCTTGTGCTTCAGAAACGCCGCCTCGTAGCCGCCGAGGCCGCAGCCGAACACGGGGTACTCCCGGATCAGATCGAGCGTCTGCCGCCAGATCTGGGCGCGCGTGTCCGCGGAGATTTCTTCCGTCGCGGCCAGCTCCGCGAACCGGAGGATCAGCGCGTCCGGTGGCAGGAAGCTGAAGCCCGCAATGACCAGCGCCGCCAGCGCGCCGGCCGCTACGCGGTTCACCCACCGCCTTCGGTCGGGTCCGAGCGCCATCACTCCCGCCACCAGCAGCCCGAACAGGGCCGCGATGAATCCCATTCGCGAGAGCGAGTTGATGATGGCCACCATCAGCAGCCCCGCCACCGCCAGCGCCGCGCACGCCAGCCGGACCTTGGGCACGGAGGCCACTGCGTACATCACGGCCAGCGGCAGCGCCATTTCGAGCAGCCCCGCGAAGTGGTTCCGGTTCACGTAGGTGCCGTGAACCTGAACTCCCGCGCGCCACTGCCATACGCCAAGGGCCGCTTCGAGCGCCGCAACCACCACCACCGGCAGCGCCGCGCGCCACACCCGCGCCCCCGCCCGGCCCGCCGCCTCCCGCACCAGCAGGAACACCACGATGTAGGCCGCGATCCGCAACAGGTGATCGAACGTCGCCGCGGGCGCCACGCTGAGCGGCGCAAAGCCGCCAGCGTCCGTCACTGCGCCTACCGCTTCATGCAGTTCCGCACGCGCCGGCGACAATATCCGGAGCACCGCCAGCGGCAGCGGGACGAGCTGAAGCGCGGCGTAGCACAGCAGCAGCACGAGCAGCCAGCGTGGCCGGCGGCCGGGCGGGGCCTCGGCCCGCCAGAGGCCGAGAACGCCCACCGCGCCCACCGCCGGCAGGTACCAGCGCCAGTCCTCCCATTCGACGCCGCCGTAACGTAGCGCGGCACAGGCGAGGACCAAGCCGAGCGCTATTAGGTAAGCCGCCGTAAGTGTGTGTTACTCGGCGTCGAGCGCCGTTTGCGAGTGGGCGGAGTCAGGTGTCCCTTCATCGCCGGCATCTTCCGCCGGGCCGCCGCGCTCGAGTTCCTCCATCGCCTGCTCGAACTCGGGCCCGCCCTCTTCGCCCATCTCCTGGCCCATACGTTTCATGAAGCGCGCGACGCTCCGCGGGTCGTCTTCATCCACGCCCGACAGCGTCGCGTCGTCGGCCAGCCGCTCCAGCCGCGACTCCTCCGAACGCGCCAGCGCGAACCGCGAGACCAGCCGGACCAGCGGTCCGCCGCCGCACCGAGGGCAGCGCTCCGCCTCTTCCCCCATCCGCGGCACGCGGACGCTCACCCGGCGCTTGCAGGCCTCACAGTGGTATTCGTAAATCGGCATCCGGCCTCCATACTAAACGCGCCAGCCAGCCGAGCGCCATCCCCGCCATCACGCCGGCAACATTGGCCGCCGCGTCCCTCCATTCGAACCCGCGACCGGGAATCGCCATCTGGGCCACCTCGAGCAGCAGCCCCAGCGGCGCCAGCAGGAGCGCGCCAGCCGCGGCGGCCCACGGCCTGGCTGCTCTGGCCAGGGGCAACGCCGCCAGCGCCAGGTACGCCGCTCCGTGCGCCACGCTGTCGCTCACCGGCATGGCCGGCAACGTGCGCCCCGGCAGCAGCGAAAACACCACCACCGCGCAGAACAAACCGAGCCAAATCCGCAGTAACAATCCTCCTCCTAGTAAGTGCCGCCGCAGGAGTGCTCATGCCTCCGCTGCCCGCCACGCACGCCGCCCGGTCAAGGGGAGCCCGGCGAACTCGCCGACGCCTTTCTCAATTCGAGCAGAGTCTCCAGATCGCTCAGATACAAGCGGCGCTCCACTTCCGAGGCCGAGGCCGGCGCGAGAGTCGAATAGATGTCTCGCACGGCGCGGATGTCGATGCCGCCCCGAGAGAGGTATAAGTCAAGGTCGTCCTTCTGCTGCTCGAGCGTGCGGTTGAGCCAGTCCGCGAAGACGCCGTCGTGCATTTCGCCCAGCAGCCTGTCCGCCTCGTCATCACTGACGATGCCGGCCAGGCGGTGGTGCTTGTACCGCCCCGTGCTTTCGTCTCTTAGCGACGCCAAGAACGCCAGCCGCCCGAAAGCCGAGGGGATGCGATCCAGAATCTCCTGTTCCAGCGCTACGGCTTTCTCACTTGCGGTTCGATTGACGGACGAGCTTCTGGCCATTTCCTGCCTCCTGCTCTGCCCTCGCGTTCCTGTCCTGCCTCCCTGTGTAGAGCCCGGTGATCTGGGCCCAGATGCCCCTGAGCATTCTCTCTCTCACCACCCGCGCTTCCTCGCGCGCCACGATGATGGCCAGGGCAAGCGCCGAACAGCCCTGCAAGCTGATGTAGCCCGTCAGGTCCGCGCCGGCTTCGTACAAGCTCCGCGAACCGCTTAGCGAAGACAGCGCCCTGGTGATCCAGACCAGGCCCCAAAGAATGCAGTCCCCCGTGCCCATCTTCCGTCGCAAGACGAGCAGCAGGACGAAGAAGATCAGGGTAAAGCCGCCCTCGGCGATTAACACGGAATCAGGTAAGTCGGACATTATTGTCTACTACCTCCATGGAACAGGAGCAGCGCGCACGGGCAGCCAGCGGAGACAGGGTAGCACAGGCGGGGCG
>CAYZJD010000102.1:0-12861 GCA_964478455.1 uncultured Solibacteraceae bacterium
TCGTGCAGTCCGGAGCGAAGACCCCCGAGCGCTTCGAGCAATTCGGTTTTCGTAACGGGCTGCTGTTCGCTCATCTGAGTCCCTTCTAGTGTATACCGACCCGGCGGCCCTTCACGCGCTCAGAACTTCCGCGACCATTCTTTAGGCCAGCGCTCGATGACGACCTTCTCCTGGGTGAAGAACTCGACGGCGTCGCGGCCCTGGCCGTGGAGGTCGCCGAAGAAGCTCTGGCGCGCGCCGCTGAAGGGGAAGGCCGCGACGGGGGCGGCAACGCCGATGTTGACGCCGATGTTTCCGGCTTCAACCTCGTTCCGAAACTTGCGTGCGGCTGCGCCACTCGAGGTGAACAGGCAGGCCATGTTGCCATAAGCGCCGCTGTTTGCCAGGGCGACGGCATCGTCGATGGTGTCCACGTGCATCAGGCCCAGCACCGGCCCGAAGATCTCCGTGCGCGCGGTCTCGCTCGCGGGCGGAACAGAGTCGAGTACGGTCGGCCGCACGAAGAAGCCGCGCTCGTAGCCTGGAATCCGCGGGCCGCGCCCGTCCACCAGCACTTTCGCGCCCTCGCTTGCGCCCTTGCCGATGAGGCCCTCGATGCGGGCCTTACTTTGGGCGGTAATCACCGGTCCCATCTGCACGCCGCCGTCAAGGCCATAGCCGACCTTGCGGCCGGCCGCGTCAGCGGTGATGACCTCGGTGAACATCCGCCGCGCCTCGCCCACCGTAACCGCGAGGGACGCGGCCAAACAGCGCTGGCCGGCGCAGCCGAAGGCGCTGTCACCGACGATCTGCCCGGCCATTTCCATGTCGGCGTCCGGCAGAATGACGATGGGGTTCTTGGCGCCGCCGTGGCATTGCGCGCGCTTTCCGCCGGCAGTCGCCCGGGCGTAGACGTGCCGGGCTACAGGCGTCGAGCCGACGAAACTGACGGCGCGGACCAGCGGATGGTCGAGGATGGCGTCCACGGTGTCCCCGGCGCCGTTCACGAGGCTGACCACGCCCTTCGGCAATCCCGAGCCTTCGAGCAGTTGCATCATCCTGTGCATCGTCAGCGGTACTTTCTCGGACGGTTTGACGAGGAAGGTGTTGCCGCAGGCGATGGCGTAGGGAAGGAACCAGAAGGGGATCATGCCCGGGAAATTGAACGGGGCGATGACGGCGCAAACGCCGAGCGGCTGGCGGATCATGAACTCGTCGATGCCCGGCGCGATGTCCTCGGAGAGATAGCCCTGCATCAGCACCGGCACGCCGCAAGCAGTCTCGACGTTCTCGATGGCGCGCCGGACCTCGCCGCGCGATTCGGCCAGCGTCTTGCCGCACTCCATGGTGATGGTGCGCGCCAAGTCCTCGAAGTTGTCCTCGAGCAGCGCCTTCAGCCTGAAGAGGTGCTGAATGCGCTCTAGAGCCGGCGTGCGCCGCCAGCCGGGAAACGCCGCCGCCGCCGAGCGGACGGCTTCATCGACCTCGGCTGCGGTTGAAAGCGGCACTTTGCCGAGGATCTCGGTTGTCGCCGGATTCAGCACGTCGAGGAACTCGCTCGTGGCGGAGGTGCGCCAGGCGCCATCAATATAGTTGGGGAGCGGGGTCATGAGGGACGGCCTCCGTGAGGCTATTGAATCACAAACGCATTCCGGGACGAGCGCTAACGAGCCGTTAACGAGCCGTGACGGTCATTCGGAACTTGCGCACGTGGGGGAGGTAGTGGCGGCTATTGGGCCGCCAGCTTCCGGAAAAGAGAATCCAGCCTTCGACCGCATCTCTCGAAGCGGTGACCCACTTCAACGGCAGGCGCGGGCAGTACGGGGTGACCTCGGGCGATTCCCAGTCCCGATCGTGATGAACCAGCGTGAAAGGCCCCCAGGGTTCCGGCGACTCGTAGATCATCAGCTCGCTGCCGTCATCGGGCGAGAAGTCTTTCTTGAGGCGCCACGTCAGGAGGACGTAGCGGCGAATGGACGCCAGGTAGACGATGTCCGGGAGGCTGATGCGGCGATCGTCGGAGAGCACCGGCGCGGCCTCGCGAAGAGAGCGCGACCACTTCGGCGCGCCGCCGGCGTCGAAGCCCGCTACGAACTCCCAAGCGCCGGCTTCGAGGATCCGGTCTTCGGGCACGCGCCCGACGCGGAGGTGGCTGCCGTTGTCCCACTGGTCCGTGGACACGGCGTAAATGTAACCATCGCGGGCGCCGGCGTTGTCGCGCCCGAAGTTGACAAAGGCCGGGCCGCCGAAGGCGCTGCCGGGGAACATGGGGGCGCGGATGTCCTTGATTGCCGGCGCCCACGTCTTGCCGTGGTCGTTGGAGCGAACGATCGCGGCGTCGGAGCCGTGCTGGCACTTTTCGCCGTGGACGGGCGGCTTCTTGCCGAGGAGGTTCTGGAAGGCGAGATACACAACGCCTCTGACGCAGATCATGCCAGAGGGCTTGGGGCCTTCGCCTCCGTTGCCTCTGTAATCGAGCATGGGGTTGACACGGGTGATGACGTAACCCGGCGGCACGCCCGAGATCTTTTCGACGTCCAGCCCGTCGAGCTTGCCTCCCCAATGCGGGTCACCGGAGGAGGTGTAGATTTCGCCGTCGCCGGCCCAGGTCATCGGATAGGTGTCGCCGTGAATGCGGATCCCGGCGTCCCTGAAATAGTCGGAGAGCGGCCCCAGGATAGCCAGATCCTCACCCGGCTTTGGCGGCGGGTAGGCCATGTGCTCGCCGATCCATTCGAAGCGGCTTTGGCCGCCTCCGCTTCCCGGTTGGGGCGGGCGCGCCGCAGGCGGCGCCACACGAGGGAGGAACACTCGTGTTCCCCAAGAGCGAGCGATCACGCGGTTGAGCTGAGGTTGCTGGCCGAGGGCAGCGGGAAGAAGGGAGAAGAAGAGAATAGCGGCGCACATGGGAAACTCCAGTGCCATGGTATCGGAATCGATCAAGAGTGCGGCAGACAAGACGGGAGTCTTGTCCCACGTCAAAAGCCGCCGGTCTCGTGGATGCCCCTGCCCTCGGTCAGGACGTAGAGCTGGCCGGCGCGGAGGTTCTTGTACTCCTCGGTGCGGCCGCTCGGCCAGGAGATGAGGACGCGCTCGGCGTGGTCGCGCTTGCCGAGGCCGAAGGTGACGGGCAACTCCGCTTGCGACAGGTAGCTGGAGCCGCTCTTGACCACGCGGGTAACCGTTTCCCCGCCGTTGAGGACGCGGACGGTTGCGCCGATGGCGTCGCGATTGGACTTGCCGCCAACCAGCCGGAAACGGATACTCCGGTTGCCGTTAGCCACATCGTTGCGAAAGAGATGCGCCGGGCCGTTGTTGGTGGTGATGAGCACGTCGAGGTCTCCGTCCCGGTCGAAGTCTCCGAAGGCCGCGCCGCGGCCGACTTTCGGCTGGGCGAATTCGGCGCCGACCTCCCGGGCGACATCGCGGAAGCCGGCCGGACCCTGGTTCAGGAACAAATGCGGCGGCTGGTCGTAGGACACGTCCCGGCGGATCTGGCGAACCGTATCGTCGATGTGCCCGTTGACGACCAACAGGTCGAGCAGGCCGTCCAGATTGGCATCGAAGAAGAAGATGCCGAAGCCGAGGCTCCTTCGGGTGGCCTTCCCGATGGCGGTGTAAGGGGCCTGGTCGACATAGAAGCCGTTCTTGGCGGCGCGGAACAGGCCGATCATCTCGTTGTCGAAGTTCGTCACGACGAGGCTGGGAACACCGGAATTGTCGAAGTCGCCGGCATCGGTGCCCATGCCGGCGCGCGCCTTGCCGTCCTCACTGAAGGCGACGCCCGAGCGCACTCCGATCTCCTCGAACTGGCCGTTGGCGCGGTTCCAGTAGAGCTTGTTAGGCTGGGTGTCGTTGGCGACGAACAGGTCCACCCAGCCATCCAGATCGTGATCGAGCATCGCGACGCCCAGGGACTTCGAACTCGAGTCGAAGATGCCGCTCTTGGCCGTTACGTCCTCGAACGTTCCGTTGCCGCGGTTGCGGAACAGCCAGCAAGTCGCGCCACGGAAGGCCTCCGGGGTGCAGTAGGCCTTGCGCGTGCCGTCGAGGCTGCAAAAGACATCGGTGGATGGGGACCACTTCACGTAGTTGGTGACAAACAGGTCGAGGAAGCCATCGCGATCGTAATCGAACCAGAGCGCCGAACTGCTGAATCCCTCGCGCCCGTGCAGGCCGCTGCGCCGGGTGACGTCAAGGAACATTCCCTTGCCAGTGTTCTGGAAAAGGCGGCTCTGGCCGACGCAGGAGATGAAGATGTCCGGCCAGCCATCGTTGTTATAGTCGCCGACCGCAACGCCCATACCGTACATCTCGATTTCGAGGCCGGCGCTTCGGGTGACGTCGGTAAAAGCGCCGTTGCGGTTATTGCGATAGAGGCGCAGCGTGGTGCGCTGGCGTTTGTGCCCCGGCCAATCCATCCCGTTGATGAGCAGGATATCCGGCCAGCCGTCGTTGTCGAAGTCCAGAAACGCGCAGCCCGAGCCCATGGTTTCCGGAAGATATCTGCCGCCGAAGGCGCCGCTGTTGTGCTTGAAGCGGACTCCGGCCTGCGTGGTGACGTCAGTAAGGCGGAAGCCCGGATCCTGAGCGGGCGGCGCGCTCCACAGGGACGGCGTGATCAGCGCCAAAGCAGCCAGCAGAAAACACCTGCGTGTCACGGAAGGTGGACCAGCCCCCTGCGAATGGCGTACAGGATCAACTCGGGCGTGCGATGGATGCCGAGCGCCTCCATCAGGTTGGCGCGGTGCACCGAGACGGTGTTTACGCTCAGCTCGAGCATCGCGGCGATCTCCTTGTTGGAGCGGCCCTGAGCAATGAGCTGGAGGATCTGCTTCTCGCGCGGAGTGAGGCGCTCGTAGTTGTCGGCCGGCGGGGGCGCCGAAGAGGGCAGCCCCGGCCCCAGGACTTGCCGCCCTGCGGCCAGATCCTTGATGGCGCCGGCGAGATCGACGTCCATTGCGTTCTTCAACAGGTACCCTCTGGCGCCGACGTCGAGGGCGTTCCGGACGTAGTTGTCTTCGGAGTACATGCTGAGAATGAGGACGGCAGTGTCCGGCAGGTGTTTGAGGATCTCCTGGGTTGCCTGCACGCCATTCAAACCGGGCATGGCGAAGTCCATCACGATCACCCGCGGCTTCAGTTCCTTGGCCATCTGGATGGCCTCCATGCCGCTGCCGGCCTCGCCGACGACGCGGATGTCCGGATCGTCCTCGAGCATGCGGCGAAAGCCCTTGCGGACGAGGCTGTGGTCGTCCACCAGGAGTACGGTGATTTCAGTTGCCATTGGAATCCTGCTCCGTCAGGGGAACGGACAGCCGCACCAGCGTGCCGCCCTCGGTGGGCCGCAGGAACTCGATTCTTCCTTGCAGCAGCTCCGCCCTCTCCCGCATGGCCACCATCCCGATGCCGCGCTTTGTGGACTGCGGATGGCCCGCCGGGAGGCCGACGCCTCGATCTTCCACTTCCAGATTCAAATGCTCCGGGGCAAATTGCAGGCGGACCCACGCCTGCGGCGACCTGGAGTGGCGGGCTACGTTGTTGAGGGCCTCCTGCAACACACGGTACACGTGGATGCCGACGCGATCATCGAGAACCGGTCCGCTTCCCCTTTTCTCATATCCTACCTTGACTCCGGTTTGCTTCTCGAACACCGGCAGATACCAGTCCACGGCTTTCTCGAGGCCGCCGTCGTCCAGCACCGTCGGATGGAGAACCTGGGAGAGGCTCCGGGTCTTTTCCAGAGTGCCTTGCACGACCTCTTGCACTTCGTGCAACTGCTCGCGGAGGGGCGAGTCGGGCGGCAAGCCCCGGGTCTCCACACGCCGCAGCAGTGCGCCGATAGCGGTGAGGATCTGCCCGAACTCGTCGTGCAACTCGCGCGAGATGGAGTGCAGCACCTCCTCCTGCACGGTGATGAGCTGGCGCGAGAGGTCGCGCCGCTGGGCGGAGAGAACCGCCAGCCGCTCGAAGATGCGCCGGTTGGAGTAGATCAAGTAGAGGCTGGTAAGCGCAATCATCACCGCCACGGCCAGGAAGAGAAAGTAGGCGTTGCGCTCGACGCGCTGGTAGATGGCCTGGATCTGCGCGGCCGCCTGTTCCTCGGCCTCGTTGTTTTGCACCAGCAGCCGCGCCACGGTGTTGGTGATGGCGGCCTGCTGGGCCTGCATCGGGCCGCGGATCAGGCCGCGGGCATCCTCCGTCCTGGCCTGCCGCGCCAGCTCGAACATCTGGTCCGCCAAGGTCCAGAACTGGGCGATAGAAACGGCCAGGTACTTCTGGCGCTCCGGCTCGCGCAGCGCGGGCGCCAGTTGCGCCTCCAGGCGGAGGGCGTCATCCAGATCCCGCCGGATACGGTTGAACTGGCCCCTGTAAGCTTCGAGCGGGTAGGGCTCGACGTTGTCCAGCATGTCCCGCATGGCGAACTCGAGCTGGTAGAGGTCGTTCTGGATGCGGAGGAGCTGAAGCGAGTCCCGGCGGTTGCGGTCCACGGTGCGCGTTTGCAGCTCGCGCAGGCCGGCGATCTGGCGGAGGGCGTACCAGGAGAACACCCCGACCGCCACCAGCGTGACGGCGAGCCCAACCAGCAGCCTTCCCGTGGGCGATGTGACCGGCTTGGCCATGGAGCCATCATCAGTATAAACCTCGCGGCATGAGGTATACTTGCCGCTCGAATGACCTTACTTCTGCTTTTCCTGTTGACTTTCGCGGCTTGTTCGGCCGCGGCGGATGCAGTCGAGGTATGGGCCGCGCCCAGCCTGTACAAGGTGCGGCCGGAAGAGCGCTCTCAAACCTCGAATCTTGTTTGGGATGCCAGAACGAAGACGATTTCCATTGCCGGGGCCAGAAACGAGCACGTCCCCTTCCAGGTGGTCGTGTCCGCTCCGAAGCCCCCGAACGAGTACCACCCAGCGGCTTCGGGCTTCTTTGTGGAGGCGAGCGATCTCCTCTCACCGCAGGGCCGTATCCCGAGGGACCGGGTGAAGCTGTACGTCGAGCACGCCGTGCTCTGTTACGGCAAATCCAGTCCCATCGGCGAGACCGGCTTCTGGCCGGATGCGCTGGCGCCGCTAACGGATCCATTCAGCATGGCGGCGGAGTTCCGGCACTCCATCAAGAATCGCGCGGTCTGGATCGACGTCGTGACGCCCGCCGAGACACCTGCGGGCGATTACGAGGGAACCATCCGTGTCACGCAGAACGGGCGGGCGATCGACGAGCTGAGACTCAAGCTGAAGGTGTACGACTTTGCGCTGCCGGAGGAGACTCATCTGATCACTTACATGGGCGTGTCGAGCCGGCAGCTCGCGGCGTTTCACAACCTTAAGGCCGGTTCGGCGGAGGCCAGGGCGCTGCTCCGCAAGTACCACGAGTTCCTGTACGCCAACCGGATGGAGCCGTGGTTCAACGAACCGCTTCAACCGGAGATCGAACTGGCGGCGGACGGCGTGCAAGTGAAGTTCGACAGCCAAGCGTACGACCTGTACATGAACCGGTGGAAAACGAAGCGCGTCATTCTCGAGGCCGCGCCTTCGGAGCTGGCGGAGAAGTCGAGGTTCCCGCCGTTCTCCCAGGAGTCGAACCGGCTGGTCAAGTCGTATCTGAAGCAGGTAGCGGACTACTACAAGAAGAATGGCTGGCTCGGCAGGCTGGTCTTCAACAGCCCGATCGACGAGCCCAACACCGCCCAGCATTACGAGGACACGCGCAAATGGGCAGCGCTCGTTCACGAGGCTGCGCCGGGCGTCCCCTTCCTGGCTACCGAATCCCCAATTCCGGACGACCCCAAGTGGGGCGTTCTCACGGGCAATGTCAACAACTTCTCGGTCCACGGGAACAAGCTGACCGGTCCGGAGATCAAAGAGGCGATCCGGAAGGAGCAGGCCAAGCGCGGAGAGATCACGTGGTACATCTCCTGCGACCAGGTCTATCCTCAGCCTAACTATTTCATCGATGCGCCGGCGATGGATCCCGTCATGGTCCCCTGGATCACCTGGCGGTACGGGATGAACGGGATCCTTTACTGGGAGATGAAGTTCTGGTCGCAGACCACGGACCCGTGGCTCGATCCGGTGACCTACCTCAGCGGATTCTTGTGCAGCGACGGCTACGTCCTCAACGGCGAGGGGTCTCTGCTCTATCCGGGCAGCAGGGTGAGGCGGTACACCGGGCAGGCGAACGTCGACGGGCCTGTCTCCTCCATTCGCTTCGAGTTGTTGAGGGAGGGCATCGAGGACTACGAATACCTGTGGCTGCTGAACTCGCTGGGAGACGCCGCGTTCGCGGACGAAGCGGCCAGGAGCATGGTGGTGGATGTGCGCGCCTTCTCGCGCAATCCCGAGGACCTCTTCGCGCTGCGCGAGAAGATGGCGAGAAGAATCGAGCAACTGGCAAAGAAATAGAACGGCAGGCGCGATGTACACTGGCTGAGTCCGATGGATCCTCTCAGGCCTGAAACTCCCGAAGAATTTGCCGAAGCGCTGGCTGGATCTGCCCGCGCGGGCAGGAGCATCACCGTTGGCGGCGCGTTCACCAAGAACGGGATGGCCGGACCGGTCGCTCCAGCGGATGTGACGCTTTCCACCGCCTCGCTTAACCGGGTTCTTCAGTACGATCCTCGCGATCTGACCATCAGCGTCGAGGCGGGGATGCGATACGGGGAGCTGACCCGCATTGTCACCGAGCACCGGCAGATGCTGCCGCTCGATCCGCCGTTTTCCGAAGCGGCAACCATCGGCGGGGTGCTTGCGGCCAACACCTGCGGTCCGCGGCGCCGGTTGTACGGCGTGGCGCGCGACATGGTGATCGGCATGAAGTTCGCCACGCTCGAGGGCAAGATCGTGCAGAGCGGCGGCATGGTGGTGAAGAACGTGGCCGGGCTGGACATGGCCAAGCTTACGATCGGCTCCTTCGGGACGCTGGCGGCGATCGTGGTGGCCAACTTCAAGCTGGCGCCGATGCCGGAGGCCACGCGGACGTTCCTGCTCTCGTTCGCCGGCGCTTCGGAGGCCGCCGCCGCGCGTGATGCCGTGCTGCGGAGCGTGCTGCAACCGGCGGCAATCGACATGCTGAACCCGACCGCCGCCCGGCTCGCCGGGCACGACGGCTTCGTACTGGCGGTGCAAGCGGGCGGCAACTCCGCGGTGCTCGACCGCTACGGGCGCGAACTGCCGGGCGCGCAATCGATTGAAGGCAGCGAGGAAACAGAGTTCTGGCGGCGGGTGCAGGACTTCACGCCGGCGTTCCTCGCCTCGCATCCGGAAGGAGCGGTGGTGCGGGTTCCGGCCACGCTGGCGCAGCTTCGCGACGTCTTCGAGATGCTCTCCGGACCGGCGGTAGCGCGCGCCGGCACGGGCATCTGCTACGGGTATTTCGATTCGACCGCCGCCGCTGCCAACTGGGTTCAGGAGGCCTGCGCGCGCGGCTGGAGACCGGTCGTCGAGTTCGCCCCCGACGCGGAAAAAGCGAAGCTCGACCTCTGGCCGAACCCCGGAAGCGACTTCGACATAATGAAAAGAGTCAAGGAGATGTTCGACCCGGGCAGTCTTCTCAACCGGGGAAGGTTGTATGGCCGTCTCTGAAGCGGCGCGCCTCGAAGCGCCAGCGCAGTTCGATCTTGACAAGTGCGTCCACTGTGGCCTTTGTCTGAACGCCTGCCCGACGTACCGCGAACTGCACCTGGAGATGGACTCGCCCCGCGGGCGCATCTACCAGATGGTGAAAGTGGCGGCCGGCGAACTCGAGATCGGGCCGTCGTACTTCGAACACATCGGCCTCTGCCTGGGCTGCCGCGCGTGCGAAACCGCGTGTCCTTCCGGAGTGCAATACGGGCGGTTGATCGAGGCGGCGCGGGCGCAGATTGAGAGCCGCCGCGTGCGCGCGCCGCTCGCCGGCCTGATCCACGACTTCGTTTTCAACCGCTTGCTCCTCTCGCGGAGCCTGCTGAAGGCAGCCGGCTACGCACTGCTGTTTTACGAGCGGATGGGATTGCAGAAGATGGTCCGCTCGAGCGGGCTGCTGAAGCTCTTCGGGACGCTCGGGAAGCTGGAGAGTCTGACGCCGCAAGCCGAGTATCCCTTCTTCTTCGACAAGATCGGCAGAGTGTTTCCGCCGGAAGGAGAGCGGCGCCGCCGCGTCGCGCTGCACGCGGGCTGCATCGCTAACGTCACCTGCGCGCGGCTGAACGAAGCCACGCTGCGCGTGCTTCAGAAGAATGGTTGCGAGGTCGTCATCCCGGCGGAGCAGACTTGCTGCGGCGCGCTGCACGTCCACTCGGGACTGCGCGAAGAGGCGCGGGGGCTGGCGCGCCGCAACATCGACGTCTTCCTCGACGGCGGATTCGACGCCATCCTCACCAATACCGCCGGTTGCGGCTCCACACTGAAGGAGTATGGTGAACTGCTGGAAGATGACCGGCAGTACGCCGAGCGCGCCCGGAGGTTCTCGGCGCTGGTCAAGGACGTGAACGAGCTCCTGGACGGCATCGAACTCGATTCGCGCGTGGGGCCGGTGCGCTGCACGGTGACGTACCAGGATTCCTGCCACCTCGCCCACGGCCAGCGAGTGCGGGTGGCGCCGCGCAGGCTGCTGCGGGCGGTGCCGGGACTGGAGTTGCGCGAGATGCCACTGTCCGACCTTTGTTGCGGCAGCGCCGGCGTCTACAACATCGTCGAGCACGACATGGCCATGGCCATACTGCGGAAGAAGATGCAGGCAGTGAACTCGACCGGCGCCGAAGTGATTGCCACCGCCAACCCCGGCTGCATGATTCAGCTCAAGGCCGGGGTGGCGCTCCACGGCCGCGGCCAGCGCGTGGCCCACGTGGTGGAACTGCTCGACGAGGCGTACCGGAACTACGCGAGCGGCGAGTGAGCACCTGCTCGATAGCAGAATGCCCAAGAAGAAACTGGCTGACACTGGATCCGAGGCTGAACAGGCTCGCTGGTTCGAGGAGAATCAGGACCGGCTTCTGAAGCTCTTTGAGCAGGCTGGGAAAGAGGGAATGCTACGCGTGGGCAAGAGGAGCTTCGGCATCACCTTGTCGAAGAAGACGGAGTCGTTGCGGAGACCGCCATCGCAGAAGGTCATGCTGCGGATTCCGAGCGACGATGTAGATCGCGCGCGGCGCCAGGCGGCCGGTAAGGGGATCGGCTACCAAACCTACATCAAGATGCTGCTGCGAGAGGGCCTGGATCGCGAGGAACAGGCGAGACGCCGGGTGTAGTTCACTCGAGCAGCCTCTCGACCACCTGCCCGTGCACACCGGTCAACCGGAAGTGACGGCTCAGGCACCGGCTGTGTTATAGTAGAGATGCGCCACGGAAGTGGCGTTCCTGGGTGTTATCTCTTGTGTTCGCCCGCCTTGTGCGTCCGGCCTAGATTAGCTCGCCAGTGAAATCACTGCTTCGGCAGTTCCAAGGAGAATCGAATGACCAACATTTTTGTGGGAAACCTGTCTTACCAGATCACCGAAAGTGAGCTTGAGGCCGCCTTCGCCGCGTATGGCGGCGTCGAACGGGTTTCCATTGTGCGTGACCGCGACACCGGCCAGCCCCGTGGCTTCGCCTTTGTCGAGATGACCAGCAGCAGCGAAGCGAGCACCGCCATCAGCTCACTCAACGGGCGCGAGATGAACGGCCGCGCGCTGAATGTGAACGAGGCCCGCCCGAGAGAGCAGCGCAGCAGCTCCGGATTCGGCAGGAATTCGAACCGCGGCTTCAACGGCCGCGGCCGGCGCGAGCCCCGCTGGTAACTGGGCAGCGGTCCGAATTGACATGGAGATCGCACCCCTGCGTGCGGTCTCCCTTCTTCGCGGAGGCCGGGTCCGCTCAATCCGCTGCAGCCGGCCCGCGAACCCCTAATTCCGGCCCGCACGGGTTGAAGACAGTGCGGGAGCTAGACTGCCGGTAAGCCCGCGCGGATCATCGCCGGCATCGTCGCATGGGCCGCTACCGTCATGCCTCGCGGCCTCCCTACTCCACCAGCCCGACAACTTTGCGAAAGAGCGGCAGATCCAGCGGCCGCAGCCGCACATTGGAGTTGGCGTGCACACGGAGGGCGCCGGTGATGAGCTGGAGCGGAGCGTCATAGCCACCGCCGCCGATCATCGATGTCCAGGAACCGCGAGGCTGGTAGGAGACACCCCACAGGTGCAGGTTTGGGGATGCCTGGAACACGAGTTCGGTTGACTTTGCACTGACCAGCGCTGTGTTCGGGCATTCCGGCAGGCCGCAGCTCGTGTCAATGTGGCCCCTCGGCGTGTACTTGATGATCGAGTTGGCCTGGTCTTGATAGAAAACGATCGGCGAGAATAGTTTCAGTTCCTCGGGGAGGGCGGGGTGGTCCCGGTTCAGGCCGTGCAGGTTGACATACGTCGCATCCGTGTTCCCCGTCTGGACTCCCGACAATCCGAGCTTCAGTTGCGACCGGATGGGCTCGACCAACGCAGGGATTTCAAGCGCGATCTCTTTTTCCGGACCTCCGCGGTAATTCGTGTCCGTGAAGATGAAGATCTCACCGGCATCGGAAGGGGCGTCGTAGTGGGTAGTAAAGTCTTTGAGAACCATGTTTACCCTGATGTCGAACAGGGGGTTCGGATTCGCTCCTTGCGGTTTGACGCCCGCCAGGACGTATCGCCCTGGGCCGAAGGTCACAACGGTGCCGGCCGACTGCGTCGTGAGGCCGCCGAAGAAGACGTAGTTGCCGAATCCCGTTCCGCCCTCAGAGAACACGATGTTGCCGGCGAGGCGAATGGGGTCCCCGGTGGCAACGGTGGCTCCCTGCGGGTTCTGGGCGGTGGCGAAGTAGTTACCGGGAAGTAGGACCAGCGGATTAGCGGGGTCGCTGGAGCCGTCAATCTGCCCGTTGAGGACAGGCCTGTCA
>CAYZJD010000103.1:0-6827 GCA_964478455.1 uncultured Solibacteraceae bacterium
ATCCCGAAGAGTGGATGGGCTTCGCCTTCGGCCTGGGGCTGACGCGCCTGGTCATGATGCGCTACGGGATCGACGATATCCGCTACTTGCAGAGCGGCGACCTGCGATTCCTGAACCAATTCTGAGGTGGCCGGGACTTGAAATTCTCTTACAACTGGCTGCGGGAACTCGTGGACGGGCCTGACACGCCTCCCCGGGAACTGGGGCGCGTGATCACCATGAAGATCGCCGAGTGCGAGGGGGTCGAGGAGGTCGGGGCGCACCTGGCGCGGGTGTGTGCGGCGAAAGTCTTGTCGACCGAGCCGTTGAGCCACAACCAGAAGGCGGTCATCGACACGGGCCGCTACGGCGTGAGGACGGTGGTCTGCGGCGCGCCGAACTGCCGCCCCGGCATGATCTCGGCGTATGTTCCGCCGGGCACGTTGCTTGGCGGGCGCGAGGTACAGGTTCTGACGATCGATGGCGTCTTGAGCGAGGGCATGCTGGCAAGCGGGGCTGAGCTCGGCATCAACCGCGACGGCGCCGGAATCCTGGAATTCGACGCGGCGCCGGGCGAGACGGTCCCCGGGTGCGCGCCCGATTTCGCTATCGACATCGACAACAAGGCGATCACGCACCGGCCGGACCTGTGGGGCCACCACGGGCTGGCGCGCGAGATCGCAGCCGTCACCGAGGGCCGGCTGCGGGAGCCGGTTCGACCGGAGCTGGTTCCGGAAGCGCCGGCGCCCATCAAGGTCGCGATCGATGACTTCGAGTTGTGCCCAAGGTACAGCGCGCTGGCCTTCGAAAACGTCACCGTGAGGCCTTCCCCGCCCTGGCTCCAGTACCGGCTGGAGACGATCGGGCTGAACCCGATCAACAACATCGTCGACGTGACGAACCTGGTTATGGCGGAGCTCGCCCAGCCGATGCACGCCTTCGACTGGGATACGCTGCGGGGGGACACGATCTTCGTGCGCACGGCGCGCGCGGGGGAGCGCGTGCTGGCGCTGAACGAAGAGGAATACCACCTGGACCCGCGCGATCTGGTCATCGCCGACGCGCGCGGGCCCATTGCCATCGCCGGGGTGATCGGCGGACTCGACACGGGGATCAACGAGCGGACCACCCGGCTCGTGCTCGAGAGCGCGAACTTCCTGGCGACTTCGGTCCGCAAGACATCGGCGCGCCAGAAGCTGCGGACCGACGCGTCGATGCGATTCGAGAAGGCGCAGGATCCGGTGAACACGGTGCGGGGCCTCGCCCGAGCCGTGGAGTTGCTCCGGGGAGCGTCGCCCGGCATCCGGATCGCCGGCGGGCTGGCGGACGAGAAGCGGGAAATGAAGGCGCCGGCGCCGATCCGGCTGCCGATCGACTGGCTGGTCCGCAAGCTCGGCCGCAGCGTCGAGACGCGCGAGGTCAAGGAAATTCTCGAGCGGCTCCAGTTTAGAGTCGCCGAGGAGTCGCCGCGGGTATTCCTGGTGAGCGTTCCAAGCTGGCGCGCCACGCGCGACGTCTCGATCAAGGACGACCTGGCCGAGGAGGTGGGGCGTATCATCGGTTACGACTCGATCACGCCGCAGCCGCCGGCCCTGCCCGTCGTGCCGCCGCCCCCCACCGAGGAGCGGTTGTTCCATCGCGAACTGCGGGCCAGGCTGGCCTCGCTCGGATTCACCGAGGTCTCCAACTACTCCTTCCTCAGCGAGGAGCAGGCAAGGGCATTCGGCTTCGACCCGGAAGAGCAGGTGCGGGTGGCCAATCCCATCGCCTCCGACCAGACGCTGATGCGGCCCAGCCTACTGCCGGAGATCTACAAGAACATTCAGGAGAACAGCAAGTACTTCGAGGAGTTCCGGCTGTTTGAGATCGGCCACGAGATCCACAAGCAGCCGGAAGGCATGCCGGAGGAAATCCCGCACCTTGCGGCGGCGGTTTACGGGCACGGCGACGGCGTGAGCGGGCTGATGGAGCTCAAGCGCGTGGCGGAGCATCTCATGCCCGGTTGCCGCATCCGTCCGGCGGCGGCGCGCAGGTACGAGCATCCGGCGAGGGCGGCGGAGATCACGTGGCAGGGCGAGACGCTTGGGCGGCTCTCGGAACTCCATCCGTCGATGGTCGTGGGCCGGGCGGCCGTGCTGGATGTGGACCTGTCGCTGCTTCTGAAGCTCCAGCCGAAGGAGAAGGGATACCAGCCCATCCGGCGATTCCCATCGAGCGCCTTCGACCTGTCGGTGGTGGCCAGCCTGCGCGAACTCGCCGGCGAGATCCGCGAGCGGCTTGCTGACTTTGCCGGCGCGGATCTGGAATCCATCGAGTTCCTGCGCGTGTACAGTGGGCCGCCGCTGGCCGTGGGCACCAAGAGCGTCTCGTTCCGGCTCACGGTGGCCGCGCCGGACCGTACTCTGTCGTCGGAAGAAGTCGGCGCGATCCGCGCCCGGATCATTGACGGCATGCGCGAGCTGGGGTATGAACTGAGGGTGTGAAAGCCCACTGCTCCCTGCCCCTCGTTCTCCTCATCAGCACCGTTGCCGCTCCCGCGCTGGACCTTTCGCGGGCGGCGCTGGACCTTTCGCGGGCCACGCTGCTCGAACAGTTCAACCAGCGCAAGTTCGGGATGTTCATTCACTGGGGCCCGTACTCGCTGGCGAGCGTCGAGGCCTCCTGGCCGATCATGACGCCGCGGCCGGGCGGGATTTCCGAAGCAGAGTACCGGAGCCTCCCCGAGCGCTTCAACCCGGTGAAATTCGACCCCAGGGCGTGGATCCGGCTCGCCAAAGCCGCCGGCCAGCGCTACATGGTCTTCACCAGCAAGCACCATGATGGCTTTTGCATGTTCGATTCGGCGTACGCGTCCTACAAGATCACGAACACCCCGTACGGAAAGGACATCGTGGCGATGCTGGCGGCGGCGTGCCGCGAGGAGAAGATGCCGCTTGGTTTCTACTATTCGCCGCCGGACATGAACCATCCAGGCTTCCGCGACACCTCGAAGCCGCCGAGCGCCAACTGGCACGGCGAGCCGCTGCGCGCCGAGTGGTTTCTCTATCTCGATTACATGGAGGCGCAGCTTCGGGAGCTGCTCACGAAATACGGCGACGTGTACCTGGTGTGGTTCGACGGTCTCGACCGCCAGGAGAAGTACGACGGGGTGCGCTTTCACCGGCTGATCCGCGAGTTGCAGCCGGCCGCCCTCGTCAACAACCGGATCGGCCTTCCGGGCGATTACGAGACCCCGGAGCAGTTCGTGCCGAAGGGCATTCCGACGAAGAGGGTGCGGCTCATCGGGCTGGAACAGCAGAATCCGCAGCTTGCCGGGGAAGTCCCCCGCCCCGAGGATTTCCGGCCGTGGGAAACCTGCATGACGATCAACGAAACCTGGGCGTACAACAAGAACGACCGCAACTTCAAGTCCACGACGCAGTTGATCCGGATGCTGATCGACGTCGCTAGCAAGGGCGGCAACTTCCTGCTCAACGTCGGCCCCACGCCGGAGGGAACAATTCAGCCCGAGTTTGAGGAGCGTCTCCGCGGCATCGGGGAGTGGCTGAAGGTCAACGGCGAAGCCATCTACGGAACCACGTACGGCCCTCTGCAAGACCTGCCGTACGGGAGGACGACGGCGAAGGGCAAGACGATCTACCTTCACGTCTTCGATTGGCCGCAGGGACGCCTGCAAGTGCCGGAGATTCACGGGAAGGTCGAGAGCGTGAAGCTGCTGGCTGGCGGCGCTGCTGTGAAGTTCACGCAGGCAGGGGGTGTCCTCACGATTGACCTGGCGCAGGCACGGCGCGATCCGCACGCCACTGTGCTGGCGATCCGGATGCGGTAGCGGGTATGCTATGGAATTCGGTGACAGGCTACGCAATCCCCCGGTGCGTCTCAGAGCGGCGGAAACGGGGGATTGCGTAGCCTGTCACCGAATTCGATGAAGAACTTCTTGGCTTTTGATCTTGGCGCCGAGAGCGGGCGCGCGATGCTCGGCGTGCTGGGGGATTCGCGGCTGACGCTGGAGGAACTGCACCGTTTCCCGAACACGCCGGTACGCACGCCTACGGGCCTTTACTGGGACACGTTCCGGCTGTTCCACGAGATCCAGCAAGGCTTGGCCGCGGCCGGGCGCGAGCGGAAACTGGCACTGGACGGCATCGGGATCGACACCTGGGGCGTGGACTTCGGGATCCTGGGCCGCGACGGGGCGCTGGTGGCGAATCCGATGCACTACCGCGATTCGCGCAACGACGGGATGCTCGAGCGGACGTTCGCCGTCGTGCCCCGCGAGGAGATTTTCCGTCACACGGGCCTCCAGTTCATGCAGCTCAACAGCCTCTACCAGCTCTATGCGATGAAGCTGGCGGGGAGCCCGGCGCTGGATGCGGCCGGCACGCTGCTCTTCATGCCGGACCTGTTCAACTACTGGCTCACCGGCGCGAAGAAGTCGGAACTGACGATTGCGAGCACCTCGCAGTTCTATAACCCGGTCGAAAAGCGTTGGGCGACGGAGCTATTTGACGCTCTCGGACTGCCCGCGGCCATGCTGCCGGAGATCGTCCAGCCGGGCGAGTTCCTGGGCAAGCTGCTGCCCCACTTGGCGGAAGCCTCAGGGCTCGGGGCGGCGCCGGTCTACGCCACCGCTTGCCATGACACGGCGTCCGCGGTGGCCGCGGTGCCGGCTGAGGGCGAGGACTGGTGCTACATCAGCTCGGGCACCTGGTCGCTGATGGGCGTGGAACTCGAGCAGCCTGTGATCAACGAGGGCTCGCTCGCTCTGAACTTCACCAACGAGATCGGCGCCGCCTCGCGGATCCGCTTTCTCAAGAACATCGCAGGCATGTGGCTGTTGCAGGAGTGCCGGCGAACGTGGGCCGCCGAGGGCGTCGAATACAGCTACGAAGACCTGACGGCGATGGCCGCCGAGGCGAAGCCATTCGGAGCAGTGATCTCGCCGGATGTGTTTCTGCACCCCGGAAACATGCCGGCGCGGATCGCCGACTATTGCCGCTCAAAGGGCCAGGCGGCTCCGGAAGGGGTGGGCGCCATGTGCCGCACCATCCTGGAGAGCCTGGCGCTCCGGTACCGGCAGGTGCTCGAAAGCCTCGAATCGCTGCTCGACCGCCGGATGGGCGTCATTCACATCGTCGGCGGCGGGTCGCGGAATCACGTGCTGAACCAGCTTGTCGCGGACGCGACCGGCCGGCTCGTGGTCGCCGGACCCTCGGAAGCGACGGCGGCGGGCAATGTTCTCGTGCAGGCCATCGGCGCAGGGTTGCTCAGCGGCCTCGGGCAGGCACGGTGCGTTGTCCGGGAGTCGTTCGAGCTGCGCGCTTTCGAGCCACGTCAGAGCGCGGCATGGGACGAAGCCTATGAGCGGTTCCGGCGGCTGACGGAGAGCTGAGCCGGCGCGTGGCGATTACAGCCGTGAGACGGGCGCCAGTTCACGGCTGGTGATTACGCGGTCGATCATGCCGTAATCGAGCGCCTGGTTGGCTTCCATGATGTAATCGCGGTCCACGTCGCGGGCGATCTTGTCCACGGGCTGGCCGGTGACCTCCGACAGGATCTGGTTCAACGACTCGCGCATCCGAAGGATCTCCTTCGCGTAAATGTCGATGTCGGCGGCCTGCCCCGCCAGGCCACTCATCGACGGCTGGTGAATCAGGATCCTCGAATGAGGCAGGCTGAACCGCTTGCCCTTCGTTCCGCTGGCCAGCAACACCGCAGCCATGGAGGCCGCCTGGCCCACGCAGATGGTGACGATGTCCGGCTCGACGAAGCGCATGGTGTCGAGGATGGCCAGGCCGGCGGTGATGGAACCGCCCGGGGAGTTGATGTACAGCGAGATGTCCTTCTCCGGATCCTCGGCGGCCAGGAACAGCATCTGGGCAATGACGAGGTTGGCGACGTTGTCGTCGATCGGCGTGCCAAGGAAAATGATGTTTTCCTTGAGGAGACGGGAATAGATGTCGTAGGCGCGCTCGCCTCGCGCAGTTTGCTCCACCACCATGGGGACCAGGACGCCCATGCGCTACCTCCCTTGGCCCCCACGATAGCGGGGGCGGTTACTTCTTTTTGGCCTTGGCCGCGGACTTGCGCCGGCGCGGCTTCTCGAGGGCTTTTTTCTTCACCTCGAGGGCCTTGGCGACATCGGCAATCGAAGTCTGCTCCAAGTAGTCCATGATACGCGAACGGAGAGCTTTCCAGGAATCGTGCATTCCGCACGGCTGGTCGTCATTGCACTCGGCCAGCCCGCTGGCGCACTTGTTGTAGTCGCCGAGACCGTCGAGCGCCTCGACGAGGTTGAGCAACGAAACGCTCTCCGCCGGCACCCGAAGACAGAACCCGCCGGTGGGGCCTTTGCTCGACCGGAGCAGGCCTTTGCGAGCCAACTGCTGGAGAATTTTCGCCAGGAAGTGCGCCGGGATGTCCTCCTGCTCGGCGATCTGCTTGACCATGGCGTACTTGCCTGCCGGCACCCGTGCCAGGTGCACGAAGGCTCGGATCGCGTACTCCGCGGAACGAGAGTAAATCATCCATTGCCCCCAAGGGACGAGAGAGTTGAATACTCCAATATCTTAAAAAATACCGACCTACAATAGCAAGGGAAAATGTTGCCGCGGTTCACAGTAGCTCCGCCCACCGGCCAAACACGAGACTGGACAGTTCCCGAAGACGGCCGGCGTTGACATAGGGATCAAGCGGGGCTGTGAGCTCCCGCACGTCGCCCTCGTTCTCGTCCTGCCGGATCCAGTCGGCGATCATCTCGGGGGTGACTTCAAGGTGAAACTGAAAGCCGTAAGCCTTCTCGCCGAACCGGAAAGCTTGATGGCGGCAAGCGTCCGACCACCCGAGCC
>CAYZJD010000103.1:6837-8566 GCA_964478455.1 uncultured Solibacteraceae bacterium
CGAGCCAGACAGCGCCATCCGGCAGATCGAAGGTTTCCCCGTGCCAGTGGAGGACGGTCTCGGTTTCCCGGAGCCCAGCAAGAAGGGGGTCGCGCCGCGCCGCTTCGGTCAGGCGTATCGGAAACCAGCCGATTTCCTTCACCGGGTTCCGGTAAACCCTGGCCCTGAGCGCCTTGGCGAGCAACTGAGCGCCCAGGCAAACGCCGAGCACAGGCTTTCCCGCCTCCAGCGCCGCCCGGATGAGATCCAGTTCGGCACGGAGACACGGCAGGTCGTCGTTGGCGGACATCGGCCCGCCCATGGAGATCAATCCAGCCGCCTCGGCGATGGAAGGTACTGGGGCGGAACCCCGGAACAGATCGACGTAATCGTACTCGATGCCCCTGGTCCCCAGCGCCTCGGCGATCAGACCCAGGTGTTCGAAAGGCACATGCCGGAACGCCAGCACCCTCATTCCCCCTCCTCTGTTCCTCCGTGCTTAGCTCAGGGCCGCTTCTCGGCCACCTGGAAGTGACTCAGACTGGCAGCGTAGTTGGAGAGGCCCTTGAACAGCGCTTCGGCCACGCGCTGCCGGTAGGCGGCGCGTTTCAGCAGTTTCTCCTCGCGCGGATGCGTGACAAATCCAATCTCGGCCAGCACGGAGGGCATCGACGCGCCGATGAGCACGACGAAAGGCGCCCGGCGAACGCCGCGGTCCTTGGCATCACGGTTGTTCCTGGCGGCCATGACGACGAGCGAGGATTGGATGCGCGCGGCGAACTCGCGCGATTCCTCCAGCTTGTTCGTCAGCGCAATCTTCTTGAGCAGGTCCTGAAGCTCGTGAATGGTCTTTTCCGAGCTGGCGTTCTCCCGCGCTGCCACCTCGAGTGCGCCGGGCGAGCCGCTAAAGTTCAAGTAATACGTCTCCGGCCCGGCGGCCGATCGGGCGCCCGAGTTGGCATGGATTGAAAGAAACAGGTCTGCCTCGCGCTCGTTCGCCAGCGCCGTGCGCTCCTCCAGCGCCACGAAGGTGTCGTCCGTGCGCGTGTAGACAACTTCAGCGCCAAGCCGCTCCTCGATCAGCTTGCCGAGGCGGAGAGCGACATCAAGCACGAGTTCCTTCTCGGTGAGACCGCCGCGGCCGATGGTGCCGGTGTCATGTCCGCCGTGTCCGGGATCCAGAACCACGCGCGACAGCTTCAAGCCGAGCGCCCGCACCAGCGATCGCCTGCCGGTCTGGTCCCGCCGCGCCGGCTGGGGGGCGCCGGCAGGGCCGGCCTTGACGGCCTCCTGCGGCTCGGGCTTCCCGGCTCGGGCCGTCGTTGTCTCCTGAGACGGCGGAGGTGGCTTAGGAGCAGCGGGAGCAGCTGCCGTGGGCTCCGGGGCCGTCACGGGCTTCGGCGCCGCCGGGCGAAGTTCAATCATGAGCCGGTTTGGATTGGCAAGCTGGGCTGAACTGAACTCAGCCGGCGCAGCCAGGTCGAGCACCACCCTTGTGTAACCCTGCTCGGGCTCCGCGATGCGGATCTGCCTCAGCAAGCGGTCGCCGACGCGCACCGCGTGCGTGGGCTCGCCAGTGAGGGCCGGACGGGCGCCGAGGATATCGAAGTAAACGCGGTCAGGATCGGCCAGCCGCCCGGAACGGTACTGGAAGTCGCCGCTGGCCTCGATCGCGATGCGCGTTGCGTAATCGAGCGACCAAAAACGGATCCCGGTAATAGCCGGGCTTTCAGCCGTCTGAGCAGAGGCA
>CAYZJD010000103.1:8666-12827 GCA_964478455.1 uncultured Solibacteraceae bacterium
AAACTCAAGGGGCGCGTAAGCTTCGCCGGCCGCGGCCGTTTCGGTGGCGGGCTCGGGCCTCGGCTCGAGCGCGGCGGCGCGGCGGGCGGCGTCGTACCTGGCGCTGACCAGCCGTACGTAGTTCTGAGTCTCGGGATAAGGCGGCACGCCGCCATGGCGAAGGACGGCTCTCTCACCGGCGTTGTAAGCGGCCAGGGCCAGGCGGTCGTCCTTGAAGAGGTCGAGCAGATGGCGCAGGTAGCGCACGCCTCCGGAAACGTTCTCCCGGGAGTTGAAGCTGTTGCGGACGCCGAACCGGCGCGCCGTCGAGGGGATCAACTGCATCAGACCCTCGGCGCCCTTCGGGGAGACAGCGAACGCATTGAAGTTGCTCTCCACCTCGATGACGGAATGCACCAGGAGCGGGTCCACCTCGTGGCGTTTCGCAGTCTCGTCGATCAGCGAGCGGACGGCCGGATCCTTCGGCCTCGTCGCGCCGGCGTAGGCCGGACGGACTACGGTGCGGATCAGGCGGCCGGTGCGGCCGTCCAGTCTCACGATCGAGGTCACCGTGCTGGGTGAGGCATTTGGACCGGCTGCGCCGGCAACGGCCGCCGCCAACAAAGCCCCGAAAGGTATGAAACAAAATCGCATGATTCTGTTCTGTCGTATTATAACCGCAAATCCGATTCTAGCCAATCCGTCCCGCGCCTTGGCGCTCCGGCCTCACCGGCGGTTCCCGCGGGCGACCGGGCCCGACCTTCAGCGGGCCGGGGCCCGGCCGCTCGTGCTAGGCCGCGGCGTCCAAGGAGCAGCAGGGGCAGACCTGTTACCATTGGGGCATGCGTAGGGCCGGTTTCGTGCTGGTGGGCGGCCGGAGTTCGCGCATGGGCCGCGACAAGGCGCTGCTCTCCTATCGTGGCCGGACGCTCACTGAGCACGTGGCTGAGGTGGTTAAGGAAGCGACCGGCAGCGTGACTCTCATCGGAGAGCCGGCTCGCTATCAACACCTTGGATATAAAGTAATTCCCGACATCGTGCCAGGCTGTGGGCCACTCGGAGGCATTCGGACAGCACTTGAATACACCGAGGCGGAGTGGAACCTGATCACCGCTTGCGACATGCCCGGGCTCAAGCCGGACTTCCTGTGCCGCCTGCTCGATGCAGCCGAAGCGGAGGGCGCCGATTGCCTGATGCCGGAGTCGCCCTCGGGCCGCCGCGAGCCACTGTGTGCCGTCTACCGGCGGACCTGTCTCGAGGCCGTCGAGCGCGCGCTCCGGGAAGGCCAGTGGAGGACCAGCGAGGCACTGGAAGGCTCGCGCGTCGTGCGTTTGCACATCGGCGAAGCGGCGTGGTTCGAAAACCTGAACACGCCGGAGGACTGGTCGGCTCACCTGAAGGGGTCGCGCCAAGCCTTCAGCTCTACCGCCCATGATTGAACACTTCCCCCACTACATCGAATTCCGCCACGTCTATAAGACGTTCGACACCCCCGTTTTGGACGACGTGAGTTTCCACGTCAAGCCGGGCGAAACGGTGGCGATCATCGGGCGAAGCGGGGTGGGCAAGTCCGTGACCCTGGCCCATATCATGGGGTTTCTTAGGCCCGACAGCGGGGAGATCATTGTCGCCCACGAGAACATCACCCGCTTCAGCGAGGCGGAACTGCGGCGGATTCACAAGAAAGTGACCATGGTGTTCCAGTCCGGGGCGCTGTTCGATTCACTAACGGTCGCCGAGAACGTGCTTTTCTCCCTGGAGTTGCGGGAGGACTACGACGCGACGAACAAGGAGCAGGTAGTGGAGGGCCTGCTCGAGATGGTGGATCTGGCCGAATACAAGGACGTCTACCCGGCCGACCTCTCGACCGGGTACAAGCGTGCCGTCGCCATCGCGCGCGCTCTTGCCGCCCAGCCGGAGTGCATCCTCTACGACGAGCCCACGACGATGGTCGACCCGATCATGTCGGATCACCTGACCAACTTGATGCTGCGGCTGAAGAAACAACTCAGTCTCACCTCGGTGGTGGTGACGCACGACCTCGAACTGATGCGGAGCGTGGCCGACCGCGTGGTGGTCCTTCATGAAGGCCGGGTCATTTACTTCGGGCCGGCGGCCGGACTGGAAGAATCCGAGCACCCCCACATTCAGGACTTCCTGGCAATGGACCGCGTGGGGTAGCGCGAGAGACGTCGCCCGCCGGCATCCCGCTTTGAAGCCACTCGATTCGCAGCTTGTCTCGGGCGCGGAATCACGTATCATTGCGGAAGAGGATCGGACTCATGAGTATTGAAATCGGCGTCAACATGGAGTTCATCAGGCATGAGGACAAGCCGTTCGCGGCAGGTGTGGAGCGGGCGGCCCAGCTCGGGTTCAAGTACGTGGAACCAATGGTCCACAACGGCCGCGAGCTGCTGAGCGAAGCGGGCTACTTCCACTCGTTCTCTCTGGACGACGATCCGGGGGAGATGAAAGAGGTCCTGGACAGGCACGGCGTGAAAGCGTCCGGCTTGAGCGCGCACTGCCCGCTGATGCGGCCGGAGATCAGCGTGCCGTACTTGCAGAAAGCGATCCGCATGGCCGCGGGAATTGGCGCGCCGGTGATCAACACCGACGAGGGAATCCGCCCGCCGTGGCTGCCGGTGGATGAAGAAGCGTTCACCGTCATCAAGTACACGCTGACCACGGTGCTGCGCACAGCCGAGCGGCACGGCGTCGCCATCGGGATCGAGCCGCACCAGAGCATTACGAAGACCACCGAGGGACTGATGAAGATCGCGACGCTGGTGGATCACCCGTTGTTGCGCATCAACTACGACACCGGCAACGCACACCTCGGCGGCGCAGATCCTTACGAGGGCTTGCGCCGGGCCGGCAAGCGGCTGGCGCACATCCACGCCAAGGACATCTCCTACGAGCAGTCGGGCGCCGAGCGCGGCAAGGTGACGGGCACGGCGGTCGGGTGCGCCTGCGGCGACGGCGTGATCGACTGGGCAAAAGTGGTCGCGGTCCTGAGAGAGGTCGGCTTCAGCGGCGTGCTGTCGGTGGAGTGCGGCACATCCGAGCAGGCCGCCCGGAGCCTGGCACACCTGTCGGGGATCCTGGCAAGGGGCTAACGACCGGCCACTACCGCCAGAGAGATCGCAGGCTCTCGCGCAGGCGGGTCCAGAAGGATCTGCTGGCCTCGGCAGGGGCCTCCGTTTCGGGTTCGCCAGCCGGCTCGGGCGCCTCCAAGGACGGGGTCCAAGGTTTCCTCTGCACCAGGCGAACGTGATAGCCCTGGAACGCATATGTGCGCCGGTAACGCTGGCCGTTCCTGTCCTCAACGATCAGCGAGAAGCTCGGGGGGGCGGAGCTGCCCGTGCCGGGCGCGTGAACCTCGACCGGGTAGTAGCCGCGCAGGTTGCGCTCGATATAAGCCGTCTCATAGCGGTGCCGCCGCTGGCTCCAAACGAAGACGCGGAAACTGTCGAACTGGTAAGGCTCGAGGCCGCGGGCAATCGTGGTCCAGAGCCAGTTCTGTTTGACCTCGCCGCGGTCGCGCACCTCGCCGAGGGAGAAATACGAGGTGATGCGGTGTCCCTCGGCATACTGCGCCACTTCGTCAGGAATGGACATCACCAGCATCCGGAAAAGGACCCATCCGGCGCGGGCGTCGGGCAGCCGGACAAGGCTCCAGTCATCCATGGGAACCGAGGCTGCCAGCTCGGGGGTGGGCTCCGGTTCCTGGGGCGAGAAGGGAATCCTGGGCGCAAGCCGGTGCGCCACCACGTCCACGCGGTCGCCTTCCTTCAATTGGTGGAAACTGGGAGCCTGCCGGTTCGGGTGGGTGTGAACGTTCAAGGTTTCGTAGACGGTGGCAGCGCCTTGGGATGGCAGCCGGCCCGCCTGCCGCGCTAAGGCGCGAAGCTCCGCCATCTGCCCGGGGCTGAACAACAGCCGGCCGTCGATCCATCCCTCGACGCCAGCCGCCGTGCGCACCTTCAGGAAACGGCGCCGCCGGGACACCACTTCGAGCTTCTCGCCGTGCTTCACGGTTGCGACCGCCGGTTCACGCGGGCCGAGTTCGCGCCGCAGGTTGAGCGTAGCCGGCGCGACGAAGCCTTCGCCGATGGCGGGAGAGCGCTTGTCGTCGCCGCAACCGCACAGCCAGAGCAAGAACAGAGCGGGCAGGACGGGGCG
>CAYZJD010000104.1:0-12712 GCA_964478455.1 uncultured Solibacteraceae bacterium
ACAGAACACCGCCCCTGCGACGAACGACCAGCGCCGCGGCGTGATCGACGCCGACAGGCTCCCGGAATTGCCCGGCCGCCGTCCCAGTTCCTGGCCGATGCCGCTGAACGGGCTGCCGGGCGCATTCGAGTGAATCACGCGTGTCCACAGCCGCGTGTACGCGCCGGAGACAAGCATGTGCCGGCCCGCCCGGGCCCGGGCGGAAAACTCCAGGCCCCTGGCGCGGCTGCGGTCCACGTTGTCCCAGCTTCCCCAAACCGGCGGCGGCAACGAAACGAACACGATCAGGTCGCGGAACGAGCTATGAAACACCGCCGCCTCCGTCCGCAACCGCCGGCCCAGCCACTCCTGGACCAGGCCCACTTCATAACTCGACGTCTTCTCCGGCCGCAGGTCGGGATTGCCCACGAAGAACGATTCCCGCGCGAAGTTCTGGATCAGGCTGGGCTCGGTAATGCCGCGCCCCGCGGCCACGCGCAGGAACGTCGAGGAGAGAAGTCCGCGCTCGCCCGCCAGCAGGAAACTGGCGGCGCCGCGCGGGGCGAGCTTCGAGCCGAACGCGCTCGAACGTTCCATCCGCATTCCGCCGGAAAGCACGACGCGCGCCCCCAGGCGTTGCTGCCGGTGCACGAACAGCCCGTGGTTGTTGCGCGAAACGATGTGCCGCGAGACATCGCCTTCCTGCCGCTCGTAATCGTAGCCGAAGACGAGCGAGCCGCCGGCCGCCTCCCAGGCGCCCTGGTAGCCGGCGCGGTTCCGTGATGTGGTGCTGAGAAACGGCTCAAACAGCGGCCACAAGAGCACGTCCTGGGTGACCAGCCTCGTGCCCGAGGGCGCCTGCGGCGGGACCGCCTGTGGATCCAACAGGCGAACCAGGTACGTCCGCGCCGGCGGGCCCGCCTCGTCCCGCACCAGCGCCGCCAGCGAATAGGGACCGTCCATCAGCGAATCGCTGTAGACATCGCGAACGCGATGATAGCCGAACGTGAACTGCTGCAAGTAGTGAGAACCGCGCGCGTCCTGGAGACGCACGGACAGCGACGTGTCGCGATTCGTCTCCCGCGCGTCATAATCCAGGAGCCCGAAACCGACCTGCCCCGGCACCCCGCCGGCCGCATCGGCCGTCCGCAGGATGCCGCGGAGCTCGGTCGAGGCCGCCAGGCGGAAGCCCACGTTCGCGCTGCCCGCCGTGTTGCGGTAGTCATCGTTCGCGAATTCACCCACTGTGTGGAACTGCTCCGCCGCCAGCGAGTAATCCAGGCGCGCGCCGGAGCCGCCGCTCAGGCCGGCCACCCAGCGATCCGTCTGAAAACTCCCGCGTTCATACGAGAACAAGCCATTGGGCCTTTTCGATTCCGGGTCGCCCCGCCGCGTGAACAACTGCACCACGCCCGCCGACGCCTCCGCGCCGAACAGCGCGCTTTCCGGCCCGCGCACCACCTCGATGCGGTCAAACGAGGACGAATTGAGATGCGCGAAGTTATACTCGCCGCCCGGATCCGTGACCGGAACGCCGTCGATCAGAAGGAGCGTTCCCGTGCGCTGCGCGCCCCGCGTGTAAACGGAAGTCAGGCTGTTGTAACGCCCGCTCTGGGCTACGTGCAGGCCGGCAATCTCCCTTAGCACGTCCGACACCATCGGGTACTGGCGCCGCCGGAGATCTGCCCCGGTGATCACGGACGCCGCCACCGCCGCTTCTTCCATCGTCGTCTCGTGTCGCGTGGCCGAAACGACAATCCTCTCCACTACGCCGGCGATCTGCATCCGGATGCGATTTTCGGTGCCGGCGGCGAGTTCCACCTGCTCGGCCGCGAAACCGCCCGCCGTGATGATGGCGCGACAACGCTCCACGCCCGGCACGGCGAACGTGCCGTCGAGGTTCGTGGCTACCGTCTGGGTGGCGCACTCCACGCGCGCGCCGCGAATCGGACGGCCGGAAGGATCGATGACGACGCCCTCGATGCCCGCCTGCTGCCCGTACAGCAGCCCGAACCCAAGGAACGCCAGGAAAGTGGAAGCTCGAAGAGATGGATGCATGAGACGTTCTCCCTCGGAACGCATCACTCGACAGCGGGGAACCGGTCTCCTGACTTGCGGCTCGGCTTTGGCCTGTCTCGGTTGCGCGCCCTTCCCGCTTTTGGCAGTGGCCGCGCGGCCGAACTTCTGTCGCTCACAGTTGCGGGGCAGTAGCGGATTTGCACCGCCTTCCCGTGATCCCCCGCGCTGGGTGATTGTTTGTTGTGAAAGATCCGGCTGCCACCGGCAGCCACGTTAAGTATACCAAGGAAGCGCCCCAGGCAATCCGGGCGGGCGAACAGCACAACTTAACGGAAGAAAAGTGTCTCCGGCATCACTCTTCCCCGGTTGAGAATGCAGGCCGATGGTGACACCAGGTAATCAGGCCGGGCCGCTTTGACGATGACGGGGATCCGATCCGGGTCGTCCGGCAGGTGGTATCCGGCAATCGCCATCCGTGGTCGGAATCGTGCAAGTGTGGACCGCGCCCCTTTCAGCGCCCGCTGCTCCGCGCCCTCGATGTCCATCTTGATAAGGTCCACCCGCGGCAGGTAGAGTTCAGCGGCCAGAAGATCGATGGTGGTTACAGGAACCTGGACTCTTTGCACGGTACTCCCATGACGGGCTAACTCCCCCTCCAGAACAAACGTATCCATTTCGCTGTTATGCTCGTCCACGGTGAGATCGAGGTTGCCGGGCTCGTCCCAGACTCCCTTTGGATACACGATCACCCTCTTGTCCTCGATCTCACGCGCGAAGGTGCGCCGCAGACAAGCGATGTTCTCGGGCGCCGGCTCGATGGCTACCACCAGAAGGGCGCCCTTGGAAAGCGCCTCGCGCGTGTATATGCCAACGTTCGCCCCGCAATCCAGAACAATGTCTCCCAGCCTCACGACCTCGCCGATCTTTGACCGGTCCCTCTCGAGCAAGAGGTACGCCAGCGATCCCAGGTTTCCCTTCGGAATCCAGAAATCACCGACGGGCGTGCTCCATTGCTCCCGGCCTTCGGGATCCGAGTTCACCTCTCGCAGGTTCGCGTAGTATTTCGGCCCGGAATCCTGCTCGCGCTTGAGACGCCAGGCTGCTCTCCAGGCGTCCGCCACCGTGCAGCAGTCCGCTCTCGGCAGCAATGGTGCCGTTGCCAGCCGCCAGAAGGCCTGCGCGGCTGGAAACCGCGAACCAAAGACCTGCGATGCCGCCACCACAAAGAAGATCATGCCGGCGGCGAAGGCAGTCAGTCGAAGCGCTTTGCCAAGTAAAGCCATGTACCCAGAACTTGTCCGTACGATTGTACCAGCGCCGCTCAGGGCGGGCACCTGTCGATGCGCATGAAAACTTCCGCGTTCAAAGAACCTTGCTACCTCTACCCTCTCGCCCCTTGCTCGACAAGCGTCGAAAACCGCTGGCCGATCGCCAGCGCGGGGTCGAGCGGCACGTCGACCGGCTTGCAGCCGGCGGGAATGTGGATGACAGGCTTCGGGGCGATGCTCTTACCTTCGAAACCCGGCAGCCACTCGCGCTGCGCTTCCAGCATCTCGGCGCACATCTCCCGGATCTCGGCCAGCGTGCAGACCGCGCTCGTGAGCGGATCCAGCGCCACCGCGTGCACCAGCCGCTCCGCGTTCGCGTTCAGAGCCGCCTCGGCCGCGAGAATCTGCGAGTTGATGTTGCTCATGCACAGCGCCGCGCACTGCGGCGGCAGGTCGCCGACAAAGGTCGGGTGCAGCCCCGTGTCGTCGGCGAACGTGGGCACCTCAACGCAGCACCCCCGCGGCAGGTTGGCGATGTAGCCGTCGTTGCGGACGTTGCCCATGAACCGGAACGGCTTGCCGGTCACGACGGCCTCCATGATGTAGGAGCAGTATTCGACGCTCCGCTTCTCAATCCGCGTTGATTCAAACTGGAGCGGATCCTGTTCCGCGTACTTCTCGGCGACCGCCCTGCACCAGTTGTAATAGGCGCCGCTCTCGCCGCCGAAGGCCGGCTCGTCGCAGTAGAGATCCAGCGCGCTTTTCTTCTTCCGGAACCATGGGACGTACTCACTCAAGTGGCCCGTGCTTTCGGTCATGAAATAGCCGAAATGACGGAACACCTCGCCGCGCACCTTTTCGTTCTTGTAGTACTCCGGTTTCTCAAAGACTTCGCGCAGCACCGGGTACAAATCCCGCCCGTTGTGCTCCAGCTTCAGGAACCAGTCCATGTGGTTGATGCCGCCGCACGTGTAGCTGATCTCTTCTTTCGGCGCCCCGCAGTAGCGCGCGATCAGGTCGAGCGTCGTCTGCACGCCATGACACAGTCCGACGAACGGAACCCGGGTGACCTTGCCGAGAGCAAGGCAATTGATCGCCATCGGGTTGGCGTATTGCAGCATCATCGCCCCGGGCTTCCCGACTTCCTCCATGTCTCTGGCGATGGCGGCCAGCAACGCGATCGTTCTCAGTCCGCGGAAGATCCCTCCAGGACCCATGGTGTCCGCGATGCACTGGTCCACGCCATACTTAAGCGGGATCCGGTAGTCCGACTCGAACGCGGCCACGCCGCCCACCTGGACCATCACCACCACGAAATCCGCATCGCGGATCGCCTCGCGACGGTCCAGCGTGGCCCAGACGCTTCCCGGCAACCCGTTGTCCGCCAGCATCCGCCGCGCAAATTCCTCCATCCGCCGCAGCTTCGGCTCGGTGCGGCTCATGAGCGCGAACTCGCTCGCGGCCAGCGCTGGTGTGGCCATGATGTCGCTCATGAGCGTCTTCGTGAACACGATGCTGCCGGCGCCAATCATCGCGATCTTGGTGCTCATCGTCCTCACTCCTGATCAGATCGCTTCCCGCTGGAAGCGATCCAGTTGTACCACAAGCGCTGGCGGTCCCGGCGGCGCCAGTCCCGGAACCGCAGAGACGCGCTCCGCGCGGCGCTCATCGAATCCGGGTCAGGCTCTCCGCCCGGCGCGATCATCGCAGCTATAATCAAGAGTTCACCTTACTTTCTCCGCTCAGGAGCAGTCGAAGGAGCATTCATGGCAACCAAACGAATCGGCATCTTAACCGGCGGTGGAGACGTGCCCGGATTGAATTCAGTCATCAAGGGCGTCGTCTATCGTGGCAGCGAGATCGGCTGCGAGGTGATCGGCATCCGGCGCGGCTGGGAGGGCCTCACGCATGTGAATCTTGAGGACCCCGAGAGCCGCTCGCGGTACATCCTGCCCCTCAACCGCGAGAACACGCGCACCATTGACCGCACAGGCGGAACCTTTCTCCACACTACCCGCACCAATCCATCCAAGATGAAGACACTGCCCGAGCACATCAGGGGTGTGGACTTCCCGAAATCGGAGAGTACCAAGGGCGGGGTCACCACGATCACCAGCGACGTGACGTCGCAGGTGCTCAAGAACCTTGAGGCGCTGCGGCTGGACTACCTCATCGCCATCGGAGGCGACGACACCCTGAGCTACGCCGCCAGGCTCGACAAGGCCGGTTTCAAGGTGATCGCGATTCCGAAGACCATGGACAACGACGTCCGCAACACCGAGTACTGCATCGGTTTCTCGACTGCCATCACCCGCGCCACCGATGCCATTCAGCGTCAGCGCACTACCGTCGGCTCGCACGAGCGTATCGGGATCTTTCGTGTTTTCGGCCGGGACGCCGGCCACACCGCCCTCTACACCGCTTACGTCACCTCGATCCGCTGCTGCATCCCTGAGTACAAGGTCCACCTCGACAAGCTCATCGACCTGCTGGTCGTCGACAAGCGGCACAACCCGAGCAACTACTCTCTCGTGGTCCTGAGCGAAGGCGCCGAGTGGGAAGGCTACAAGGTCAGGGAATACGGCGAGCCGGACGCCTATGGCCACCGCAAGAAGATGAGCGTAGCCGAGGATCTGAGCGACGAGATCAAGCGGAGGGCCGGTGATGAAACGGTCGTCAGCGACCTCACTTACGATCTCCGCAGCGGTAGCCCGGACGCGGTCGACAAGATGGTCGCCATGACCTTCGGCAACATGGCGCTGGACTGCATCGTGGAAAACCGCAGCGGGCTCATGACCGCGATCGTCGAAGGCTGCTACGCGACTGTGCCGATTCCCGATCCCAAGCTCGGGCCCCGTAAGGTCGATGTCGCCACCATGTACAACACCGACCGGTACCGGCCGAACTACGCCAACAAGCTCGGCATGCCGATCTTTTTGACCCGCGCCTGACGGACGGGTCAAAGCGGCTGTCAGGGCAGGTTCTCACGGTAATGGAGAAGCTCCAGCGCCAGGCGAAGGCACCCGGCCCATGAATCTGTGTCATGCTGTGGGTTTATGCGGGTGACCTTCCGGGGCGCGGCGCGCACCGTCACCGGATCGATGCACGAGATCGAGGCCGGCGGTGGCCGCTACCTGCTCGACTGCGGGCTCTATCAGGGTCGGCGGAAGGAGGCTTTCGAGCGGAACATCAACTTCCCCTTCCCTCCGCAGTCCGTAGATGCCGTCATCCTGTCGCACGCGCACATCGATCATAGCGGCAACCTGCCGACGCTGGCGAAGAAGGGGTACCGGGGACCGATCTATGCGACGCCGCCCACGGTCGACCTGTGCCAGTCGATGCTGAAGGACTCGGCGTACCTGCATGAGAAGGATGCTGCGTTCCTTAACAAACGGCGCAGCCGGCGCAAGGCCCTCGACCCGGCGTTTGAGGACGGCGAGATCCAGCCGTTGCATACGGTGGAAGACGCCGAACAGGCGCTGAAGCTGTTCCGGCCGGTGCCCACTTATACGCCGACAAAGCTGAACTCGGTGCTCAGTTACGAGAGCTATAACGCCGGCCACATGCTCGGCTCGACGGCGATCCTCTTGCACTACCACGGGGACGGCAGACGCACCCGCGTGGTCTTCTCTGGTGATGTCGGCCGCCCCGGACAGGCGATCGTCCGCGATCCCGACACGATGCCGCACGCCGACTACCTGATCCTCGAAAGCACGTACGGGGACCGGCTGCACAAGGACCTTGAGGCGGTATCCGCCAAGCTCGCCGAGGTGATCAACCGCACCTGCCAGCGCGGCGGCAAGATCATCGTGCCGGCCTTCGCCGTGGGCCGCACCCAGCAGCTCGTGCTCCTGTTGCATGAGCTGGCCAACCAGGGGAAGATCCCGCGAATTCCTGTCTTTGTGGACAGCCCCTTGGCGGTGGACGTCACCACAGTGTTCCGCGAGCACGCCGAGTGTTTCGACGAAGAAACTCGTGAGTACCTCCTGGAGGGCGAGGATCCCTTCGGTTTCTCGCAACTGCGCTACATCCGCGAAGCGGGCGAATCGAAGGCGCTGAACGACCTCCGCGGGCCGTTCGTCGTGATCTCGGCCTCGGGCATGTGCGAAGCGGGGCGCATTTTGCATCACCTGAAGAACAACATCGAGGACCCGCGGAACACCATTCTGATCACAGGCTTTCAGGGCGAAAACACTCTGGGCCGGAAGATCGTGGATAAGCTGCCGGAAGTGCCCATCTTCGGCGAGCCGATGCGGCTGCGCGCGGAGGTGGCGAAGCTGAACGAGTTGAGTGGTCACGCGGACCAGCGGGAGCTGCTGAACTGGGTCAAGCCGATGGCCAACGGGCTGAAGAAGATCTTTCTGGTGCACGGCGAACCATCGCAGGCAGCGGCCCTGGCTAAGGCGATCGAACAGCAGTACGCGGTGGAGACGGTGGTAGCGGAGAGGGGACAGAGCGTCGAGCTGGCGTAGCGCCGCGTGCCGGCGGCGCGCGGGCCGGGGGGCGGAAGGAGATCAGAGCCGTGTTGCGCTTCAAAGGAATCTTCTTTCTAACGCTTGCGTTGTGCTTGGCCGCGCCGTACGCGCCGGCCCAGGAAAAGGCGCCCGGCCCGGCCGCGCCCACGGGCCTGCGGGTGGAGTACCTCACCGAGCCGCTAGGGATCGATGTCGCGCAGCCGCGATTCTCCTGGGCGCTCGAGCACCTCGAGCGCGGCCAGAAACAGATCGCTTACCAGGTGCTCGTTTCTCTCAAACCGGAAGCCGCGGTGGGCGACCAGTGGGACAGCGGGCGCGTGGAATCGGAGCGTCCGGATCACGTCGTCTATTCAGGCAAGCCGCTCGAAAGCGGTCGGACCTACTATTGGAAGGTCCGCTGGTGGGACAAGAAGAACCGGCCGAGCCCGTACAGTCGCGTGGCGCGCTTCGACGCCGGCCTGCTGGCCGACACGGACTGGAAGGGCAAATGGATCGGGGGCGCTAACCAGCTCCGCAAAGAGTTCACCCTGAACGGGCGGCCGGCCCGCGCCCGGGCCTACATCGCAGGCGTGGGCTACTACGAGCTCCGAATCAACGGGAGAAAGGTTGGCGACCATGTCCTGGACCCCGGATGGACCACGTATGACAGGCGCGTACTCTACGTCACTTACGACGTGACCGAGTATCTTCGCCAAGGCTCCAATGTCGTCGCGCTGGTGCTCGGCCAGGGATGGTATGGCGCTCGCGCGGCACTGTTGCAGATGAACGTTGAGCTGGAGGGAAGCAAGAAACCGGCTGAGGTCGTGAGCGACGCCTCCTGGATGGTTCACCCCGGCCCGATCGTCTCCGACAGCATTTACGGCGGCGAAACGTACGATGCCCGCCTGGAGACGCCCGGCTGGGACCTGCCCGGCTTCAACGCCTCCGCCTGGAAGCCTGCGACGCTCATCGACCCGCCGAAAGGAACGCTCTCGTCCCAGATGATGCCGCCGATCCGCGTCATCGACACGATCGTGCCGCTCAAGATGACCGCGCCTCGCCCCGGCATGTACGTCTTCGACATGGGGCAGAACTTCAGCGGGTGGGTGCAACTCCGCGTCAAGGGACCGCGCGGCACGGCCGTCAAGCTCCGCCACGCGGAACTGCTCTACGACGACGGTACGCTCAACGTCGAGAATCTGCGAGCGGCCAGGGCCACCGATGTTTACATCCTGCGCGGCGACGGGGAGGAGGAGGTCTGGGAGCCACGCTTCACTTACCACGGCTTCCGCTATGTTGAGGTGACTGGATACCCCGGCGCGCCGAAGCCGGATGCCATCCGCGGCCGCGTGGTTCACACGGCTGTCAAGCCCACCGGCCAGTTCGCCTGTTCCAAGCCGGTCCTCAACGAGATCCAGCGGCTGATCTTCTGGGGGACGAAGACGAACCTGCACAGCATCCCGACCGATTGCAGCCAGCGCGATGAGCGCATGGGCTGGATGGCTGACGCGCATCTCTACGCGGAAACGGCCATACTCAACTACGACATGCCCGCTTTCTACACCAACTTCCTGCGGAACATCCGCGACGTGCAGGGACCCGACGGATCGGTCACAGACACGGTGCCCCACAAATGGGGCCAGCGCCCGGCAGACCCGGCCTGGGGCAGCGCGTATCCTCTGTTTGTCTGGTACATGTATGAGTATTACGGCGACCGCAGGATCCTTGAAGATCACTACTCCGGAATCAAGGCCTGGGCCGATTTCCTCCGCGGCAAGTCGGAAGATGGGATCGTGAAGTACTCCTACTACGGCGATTGGGTGCCGGTGGAGAAGACGCCCGGCAGTCTTGTCTCGACCTTCTACTACTACTGGAGCGTGGACATCGTGGCCCGCGTCGCGGCGCTGCTTGACAAGACCGAAGATGCGGAGAACTACCGGCGGCTGGCGTCCTCCGTCAAGGAAGCGTTTCACCGTCGTTTCTTCAACCCGCAAACCGGCAACTACGCGAACGGAACGCAAACGGCGAACCTGCTGCCACTGTTTCTGGACCTGGCGCCGAAGAACTTGCAGGGCGCAGTCTTGGGGGACCTGCGGCAGGACATCGTCTACACGCATGACACGCACCTGACCACGGGCATTGTCGGCACCAAGTACCTGCTGCCGCTGCTGACGCGAACCGGCAACGCGGACCTGGCTTACGAACTCGCGACGCAAACAACCTATCCAAGCTGGGGCTACATGGTCGCCAGCGGCGCGACAACCCTGTGGGAGCTGTGGCAGAACAAGACCGGGCCCTCGATGAACTCGCACAACCACCCGATGTTCGGTAGCGTCGGCGCCTGGTTCTTCAACGCGCTGGCCGGGATCAACCTGGATCCGCAGGCGCCGGGCTTCCACCGGATTCGCATCGAGCCGCAGGTGGTGCGCGATCTGAGGTGGGCCTCGGGAAGCATCGAGACGCTGCGCGGCTCGCTCGTTTCCTCCTGGAGCCGGACCGAGAACTCGCTCCGCCTGGAGGTGGCCATTCCCGTGGGGAGCGATGCCGAGATTCACGTGCCGAAGCTCGGTCTGTCGCAGGTGGTGATTCGCGAATCGGGCAAGCCGGTGTGGGCGAAAGACGCGTTCCAGTCCGGCGTGCCCGGCTTGACGAGCGCCAGGCAAACCGCTCGCGCGGTGGTCTTCGAAGCGGGCTCGGGGCGGTACGTATTTGAGGTGGGTGAACAGTGAAGAGCACCACGAACGGGAACCCGCAGAGGCGCAAAGCGCGCGGAGAGTTTCTCCGTGTCTCTGCGGTTGTCGTCACAATCGCGGCCGCGGCGACGCTGATCTTCCAGGCGTCGCGCGCCGCTGGTGTCAACGAGGAACACGTCTGGTTGCGCCGCAACCTCGGCAAGGCGTACTACGAGAATCCGACCATGTTGCCGCAGGCGGTGGAGGAGTTCCGGAACGCGCTTGACCTGGCCCCGGATTCGCCGCGGGAGCGTCTCAACTATGGCCTAGCCCTGCTGCGCGCCGGCCGCACGGAGGAGGGCATCGCCGAGCTCGAGAAGGTTCAGCGCCAGGACCCGAAGCTGCCTCACACTTGGTTCAATCTCGGCATCGCCTACAAGAAGCTCAACCGGCTGGAAGCTGCCGTGGCCCAGTTTCAAGGCATGCTCCGGCTGGTGCCTGGCGATCCGATCTCGCATTACAACCTCGGTTTGATCTACAAACTGCGCGAGCAGACCGATCTTGCTCTCAAGGAGTTCGAGGAGACAGTGCGGCTCGATCCGGATCTGGTGGCGCCGCGCTTCCAGATCTTCAACACTCATCGCGAGAACGACCGCAAGGAGGAAGCCGAGCGCGCCCTCGAACTGTTCCGCGCCGCCAAGCAGCGCAAGTCCGACCCCGACGATACGGAGGACATGGAGTGGAACGTCTACGCCGAGATCTACGACCCCACGGACGCCGCGGCGGAGCCGGTCCCGCCGCCGGGAGGGCTGCGGTTTGAAGACCATGTTCTTCCAGGCAAGGCGGACGCGAAATCGGCTGGGCTGGCGGTGCTGCACTCCGATGGCGGTGACCGGCTCGACCTGCTCGCCTGGTCCGCTAGCGGTGTGAGGCTCTATCTCGGCGGCGACCAGCCGGTGGCGGATTCGGGCCTCGACGCAGTACGCGGCGCGGTGTTCATCGCGCCGGGCGATTATGACAACGACGGGTTGCCCGACCTGTGTGTCGTCACCGTCGAGGGCGCCTTCCTCTGGCGAAACGAAAAGGGCAAGTTCACGCAGCGGGGCGGGCCGCTCGCCGGGGGGAACTTCCGGAAAGCGGTTTGGCTCGACTACGACCACGACTACGACCTTGACCTCGTGCTGCTCGGCGACGGCGCAGCCCTGCGGAGGAACCAGGGCCCGGCTGGGTTCGCCGACCGAACTCGAGATTTCCCGTTCGTTCCTGGCCGCGCCCTGGATGCGACAGTCTTCAACCTGATCAGCGACAACAAGCAGATGGACCTTGTGGTGTCTTACGAGGACCGCGAGGGGATCATCTACCGGGACCAGTTGCTGGGGCGCTACGAAGCGCAGCCGCTGCCCGGGTTGCCTAAGGGCGCGGTGTCGCTCCGGCAATTGGATATCGACCAGAACGGCTGGATGGACCTTGCTTTCTACTGCGAACGAGGAGTGGCGTTTCTAACCAACCGCGAGGGCGCGCTGGCCGCCGGGCCGGCTGTGGAAGCAAGCTATCCGGTGCAGTGGGCGGATCTCGAGAACCGCGCTGCTCCCGACCTGATCGCGGGGGACGTGGTCACTCGGAATCTCGGAATAGGCAGGTTTGAGGCGAAATCGTCCTACCAGTTCGCCGCCGCGGGCGTCGCCTGGGCCGCCGGAGACTTCAACCTGGACGGAAGGATTGACTTGGCGTCGATCACCGGCGGCGGCGTCGTTCGCTTGCACCTGAATCGAACCGCGAGCAAGAACGGCTGGGTCGGCGTCCGCCTGGCGGGTGTTAAGAATCTCAAGGTGCCTTACGGCGCCGAGGTCGAGATCAAGTCCGGGCTGCTCTATCAGAAACAGATGTTCGATGGCGCCGCCCTGGTGTTCGGCCTCCGCTCGCGCGACCGGATCGACACCGTGCGCATCAATTGGGCCAACGGTCTCGTGCAGAACCAGCCCAAGGAACAACCGGGCCGCTACATGGCAGTGAAGGAAGCGCCGAGACTCTCCGGCTCCTGCCCGATGATTTTCACCTGGAACGGGCGGCGCTTCGAGTTTCTCACCGATGTGCTCGGCGTCGCGCCGCTCGGCGCGAGCGCCGGCGAGGGCAAGTTCTTCCCCACCGATCACGACGAGTACGTGCAAATCCCCGGTGATTCCCTCGTCGAACGCGATGGCCGCTACGAGATCCGCATCACCGAGGAATTGAGCGAGGTCTCCTATCTCGACCAGGTCCGGCTGATCGCGGTGGATCATCCGGGCGAGGTCGAGGTGTACTCGAACGACAAATGGAAGAG
>CAYZJD010000105.1:0-8294 GCA_964478455.1 uncultured Solibacteraceae bacterium
CAAAGAGAGCGACGCTCTCTACTTCCGGTTGGACGAGACGGCCGTGGTCGAATCTGAAGAGGTGCAGCCCGGCGTGATCCTGGATTTTGACGCGGAAGGGAAGGTCGTAGGGGTCGAATTCCTCCGGCTCAGCGAACGGACGACGCCGGAACGTCTGGGCGTGCTTCAGTTCGAGACGCGCTGAGCGCCCGCAGCATCTGTTCCTTCCGCAAGATCAGCGTGGCGGTTTGGTAGCCGGCCACCTCGAAGCCGTGCCCGTGGGTGATGGCGTCGGTGGGGCAGGCCTCCACGCAGTAGCCGCAGAAGATGCAGCGGTTGTAGTCGATGTTGTAGACCTTGGCGTAGCGCTCGCCGCCGCTGATGCGGACCCTATCGCTGTTTTCGGCGGCTTCGATATAAATGCAGCGGGCGGGGCAGGCGGCAGCGCACAGAAAACACGCCACGCACTTCTCCATCCCGTTGTCGTCCCTCTTGAGGACGTGGGCGCCGCGGTACCGCTCCTGGAACTTCGGCGGCGTGTCGGGGTAATCCTCGGTGAGCGTCGGGGATAGCATCTCCTTGAACGTGACGCTCATTCCCTTGGCGATTGCTGCGGCAGACTCGAACACCTCGCTGATCTTGCCAGCCATTCGTCTACTTCTTAGATTAGCGCAGCCCCCGCCGGAGGCCTAGTTCTTCGAGCCTCAACCCGCCTTCCATTCGGGCGCGTAATCGCCACGGCGAAACGGCTTGACGCCCGCGCGCTCACCGAGGCGCTCGAACTCCCGCTTGGCGAAACCATCGAGGGCCCACGAGATGGCGCCGTCCTTCTCGACGAGGAACGTCGAGGGGACGTGGCTGATGCCGAAGCCGTTGCTGGCCGGGTAGCCCGCGGACGCCGCGTCGAGCAGGGTGGGAAGCGTAATGCCGAACTCGCGGTTGAACTCCACGGTCGCCTCCGGCCCGTCTTGCGAAACGCCAAAGAAGCGCAGGCCGCTCGCGGCTGTGTTCGCGTGCATGCGCTCGAGGTACGGAAACGTCATCTGGCACACGGGGCAGGAGATCTTGAAGAACGAGATCACCGCCGGTCCGTCGGCCAGGAGCTCCTCAAGTGACCAGATCTTGTTGTCCAGATCCCGTAATTGGAAGTTCGGCGCGTGCGCCCCCACTTGCAGCATGAAGCCAGTCTACCCCCAAAAAAGGGGTCAGCCTGATCTGCCCCATTTTCGCCACAATAAATGGCGCAGATCAGGCTGACCCCTTTTTGAGCTGCTGGGCGGCGATCAGCAGCGGGTCCCAAACGTTGGCGTAGGGCGGGGCGTAGGCCAAGTCGAGGTGTTCGAAGTCGTCGATGCGCATGCGGGCAGCGAGGGCCGCCGCGATGACGTTGATCCGTCCGGCGACGCCCTGCTCGCCCAGCACGAGGCCGCCGAGAAGGCGCCGAGTGTTGCGGTCGGCGACCAGCTCGACCGTGACCGGCCGGCCCGAGAAGTACCGTGCTCGCTCGCGAGCTTCGATACGGGTCGAGATGGGATCGAAACCCTCCTTCCGCGCTTCGGCCGCGGAGAGTCCTGTCATAGCGATGCCCAGCCCGCAGACTTGGACGATGGAAGTGCCGGTGACGCCTGCAAATCGCTCGCGCCGGCCGGCGGCATTGGCGCCGGCGACGCGGCCCATCTTGTTCGCCGTGGTTCCGAGCGGGATCCAAACCGGCCGGCCGGTAACCAGGTGGGTTGTCTCAGCGCAGTCGCCGGCGGCGTAAACGCCATTGAGGCTGGTCTCCATGTGGTCGTCCGTGCGGATGGCGCCGGTGCGGCCCAGTTCGACGCCCGCCTCGGCGGCGATCTCAACGTTGGGAAGCAGGCCGGCGGCGAGCAGCACGAGGTCGCACGGCGTGTCATTCACCTGGTCCGGCTCGATAGCGCGCACGCGTTCCCCAAGCCGAAGCTCGATGCGAAACCGTTCGAGATGCCCGCGCACGATCTTGGTGAGCTCGGGGTCTGGGCGATTCAACACGTGTTCGGCGGAGTCTATGATGGTCACCGCGAGTCCGTGCGTTCGAAGCGCGCCGGCTGCCTCCAGGCCGATGTAACCCGCGCCGACGACGACCGCCCGGCGCGGCCGGCCGTTGCGGAGGAAGCGTAGCAGGCGCTCGGCTTCCTCGAGCGAGTGCAGCGTGAAGACGTTATCCGCAACGCCGCCCCTCAGGAGCCTGAGGTCGGGGCGTGCGCCGGTGGCGACCACGAGACGGTCGTAGTGGAGGCGCTCGCCGCCGGCGACAGCAACCTGCCTCGCCGAATGCAGGATGGCGGTGACTTCGGCGCCGGTGCGGACTTCAATATTCCGCTCGCGGCGGAAGTACTCGGGCGTGTAAACGATGAGCTCGTCTCGAGAGTGGACGCGGCCTTCGAGCAGATAGGGGAGCCCGCAGGCAGCCCAGGAGATCGTGGGGCCTTTTTCCAGGACGACGATCTCCAGCGACCGGTCGATGCGGCGGGCGCGCGAAGCGGCGCTCAGCCCGGCCGCAACTCCCCCGATGATGACGAGCCGCATCGGGCGGGCCTATTCCTGGCGCTGCGACTCGACGAATTCAAGGATGTCGAAGCGCTTGATTTCGCGGCCCGGAAAGAAGCTGTTGACCGCCTGCTGCTCGTCATTGAAGATCTCGAAGACTGTGGAGAGCTTGGTAAGCACCAGCAGCTCGATGCCCCGACGGTTGAGGTTCACCAGCGCCAGCTTGCCACCCGCCTTACGCAGACTCGTGTAACAAACCACCAATGCGCCGAGCCCGGTGCTGTCGATGTAGTCGACGCCGGCCAAGTCGAGGATCACGTTCAACCGCTTCTCATCGAGCAGGCTTCGCAGCGTCTCCCTCAAATTGGATACGGACTCACCCGCGACGAGGGCGCCTCTGAGCGCCAGGATGACGATGCCCTCCTTTTCGCGCTGATGGATTTCGAGTTTCATGGGTGACCTCCCATTGTAATGCCGGCCGAGCAAGGAGCCGGGCTGGCGCACGAGGCTGCGGGAGGAGAAGTCTGGGGATTGCCCTGCCTGTGCTAAAGCCCCCACTCCGGCCCGCCGATGAGTCTGTTTGGAGATGAAACAGCCGGTGATCCCCCAGATCACGGAACAGATCGTTACACCTTCCCCGGACCGGTGGACTCCCGGCGGAGATGCTCAACTGCGGAAGATCGTGGAAGCGCACGCAGCGTGGCTGGGGGGTGATCCTTCGAGCACCCGGGCGGACCTGACCGGTTTGAGGTTGCAGGGTGTCGATCTTCACGGTGCGAATCTCCGGCGGGCAATTTTGCGGCTGGCCGATCTGCGGAGCGCGAATCTGGCGAACGTCGATCTTGAGGAAGCGGTGCTGGAAGCGGCGGACCTTCGCTACGCGAATCTGGCCGGCGCGAACCTCTTCGGAACGGACTTGAAAGAAGCGAGGCTGGACCATGCGGTGCTCGCCGGCGCTGGACTGTCCGAGGCCCACCTCACCGGCGCCACGGCGCTGGCCGCGGATTTTCGCCAGGCGCTGTTGCTCGATGCCATCCTGATCCGCTGCGACTTCAGCGACGCCGTGCTGCGGTCCGCCAGCCTTCACCACGCCAGGATCTTTGAGTGCGGCTTTCGCCGTGCGGATCTGGCTGGAGCCCTGCTCTACAGTGCGCGGATTCGCTTCTGCGCCTTCAACGGCGCGAAGCTGATGGAAACGAAATTCGACAGCGCACAGATCCATGACAGCAGTTTCCGCGGGGCGGACCTGCGGGCCGCGAAGTTCCACCAGGCCGATCTGGCCCGTAGTGAGTTTCACCGCACCGTCATGGAAGAGTGCGATTTCAGCTCGGCGAACCTGGGTAGCGTGGACTTGTCGCGGGCAGGGTTGGCCAAAGCTCGTTTTCCGGATGCGCTACTGTTTGCCGCCGATGTCCGCGGTGCGAACCTGAGCGGCGCGAGAGATCTTACCGCCGAGCAGTTGCAGCACGCCCGAACCTCGGAGGAGACGATTCTGCCCAACGGGCGGCGCGGGCCCTACCTCAAAGGCTCCGGAGCGGAGCGGCCGGTACTCTATTGAGGTAAGTCCAAGCCCCAAGCGGCACGTGAAGGGCGGCCAACGCCGCTTCGGTTTGCCGGTGTCAATCGCCGGAAGCGCGTTCGGGCTGGAAGAAGGGGTATTGGAAGGAGAAGCGGGACAGTCGCAACTGGCTCCAGTTAGTTCGGATCACCGACAGCGCCAACATCAGAAGGATGACGACAACCGCGACAAGGACGCTCTGAACATTCGTGAGGTTCTCCTTCCAGAACCAAAGCCAGCGACCGTAGACCAGCTCTGTGTGGACCCAGTACACGAGCAGAGACGTGGTGCCGAATTGCCGCACCCAACTCCACCCCTGGCCGGCGCCGTGCTCGGTCCATAAGTAGGCGCCGGTCAGCATAAGAAGGATCACGCCGACTTTAACAAACACGAGCAGCGGGCTGTCCAGCCAGAAATCCGACTTGCGGTAGACCGAATAAGGGATATCGGAAAAGTAGCGGCCGCCCAGGATGAGACCGAAACCGGCCAGAGCCCCCCACTGCATGAGGCGATCCAGGTGGTCTCTTCGCGCAAGCCGGAGGATGCTGCCCGCGCTCATCCCAAATGCCACGTACGACGCCCAAGGGAAGAATCCGAACATCAGCGAATCGGGCGCGATGTAGCTACGGATGAAGAACGGAACGCTCCTCCAGTCCAGTTGCGAAACCAGCGGCGAGGCAGCGGCGATGACAAGCCCGGCCACGGCGCAAAGCTGAACGCGCATGTCGGTGCGGAAAACGGCCATGACAGACAGCGCCGCGAGCGCCAACCCCATGCAGTTGAGAATGTCCACGCGGAACAGATCGGTCCATGTCGTCTGAGGAAGGCCGAACAGATAAAGCTGCAAACGGAACAGGAGGGCGATCCCGAACAGGTAGCCGGCGCGGCGGAGCGCCACCAGAACCCGCCGGACAGGCGCCACGCCCTGGCGCTCGCGGCTCTCCATCAAGAATGCGAACGTTATGCCGGTGAGGAACAGGAAGATGGCCGGGGGCATGCCTCCGACGAATTGCGACAGCACGAACGGCCCCTCCTGCCGCAAGCCGGGCTGCGTGAAGGAGTGGAAGACGTGGCCTTGCAACATAATGACGGCGGCCAACCCGCGCGTCCAGTCGAGGTAGGCCAACCGCGAAGACGATCTCTGTCCAGAAGCCATTCTTGTAGAGGGGACCGGTTTGTCCGAGGTAGTTCCCAGTATACCTCATTTCTGGGGGTGCTCGCGCTTCACGCCAGGGGGCAGTTTCAGCGCCAGGTCGCCCTTGCTGAACTCGGGGTTGATCCTCACGCCGGTGTAAGTGATAGTCGTGTGGTCGCCGGACGGCTTGTGGAACTTCTGCTGCGCAGGATGGCCCGCCGGCGAAATCCACAGTTCGATGCGCGAGAGATGCTCCCTGACCGCCGGCGACTTCGGCGTCAGCTCCAGCCGGGCGGCTTGCTCGCCGCCGATCGTGTCCGTGCCGGCGAACTGGACGAGGTAGCCGGCCTGCAATTCACGGCCGGAGGTGCCGAACCCGAGCAGGAGGAACTGGTCGATCAACTCCCGGTGCTTGCCGAGTTCATACACCTGAACCGTCTGTATCTTGGGGTAGTACACCTCCGCTGTGCGGCCGGCGAAAGCGACGGAGCGCACGTCCGGCTCGCCGAAGTCGACGCGCAGGCGTACGTCGCGCTTGCCGAGTCGCTGCATCCGCATGGCGCCCGTTTCCTCGCTGTTGTCCTTGATCACGGCCGTGTAAGTTGCCTGCCTGATGGTCGCCGACACGCCCCGGAACGAGGCGGCGGCTTTGTCCATCGATCCCAGCACCTCCTCAAACGATGCGCCGGACAACCAGCCAGTCGGCAAAACCGGCTCGAACAAAAGGAAGGCGAAAGCCAGAAGGAGGTGGGAGACGCACTCAGGGCTTAAGCACCGCCATGTAACCCCGAACTTCCGACTCGGCATCAAAAATGGTCTCCAAACGAATGAGATTCACCCGGCCGCCGGCGCGTTTCTGCAACAGTTCGATGGCCCGCTCGCGACGCTGGGATTCGGGAAGAGCAGTGAGCAGATCGGGCTCGATCCAAAAGACCCTGGTCCCCTCCTCCGCGTGCAGCATGACCACGTTAGAAGCGCGGGGCTGATCGCGAAACCAGTGCCTCGGCGTGAGGAAGATGAACGCCAGAATCAGCGCGACCATCACATCGTACTGCCAGCATGCACGCGGGTAGTCCCATAAGATGAAGCGCTTGACGCCGGCGAGGAACCGGGAGGCCATGGCAAGGTCCAGTGTAGCATGCGGCTTTAGCGCCGAACTGCGGAGAGGCAGGATCGAGGCCGTCAGGGCGCAGGGGAACATGCGGGCTGTCCCCGCAAAATGTCCACCAGGTCGCTGAAGACGCCGTAAGCGGTTTGTTGGATGCCGGGGGAAACCGACACGATGCCGATGGTGCCCATAAGGTCGGTGTGGAGGAGCAGGAGGTTGGAGGTTCCGCGGACGGCGGCAAGCAGGTCCGTCTGATCGAGCACTTCGGCGCGCACCCGCAGCCGGACGCCTTCCTCACTTCGGCGGGCGCGGCTGACGAGGCACACCGTCTTGCCTTTGGAAGCGAGTTCGGCCACGCGTTCCGGGGTAAGTCGCGCGATGCCGCGGGTATCCACCCGCTGGGGCGTTGCGCGCGCGTCCAGAAAGACGTTGGCCAGGGCAGCGGTCTTGGCGGCCGAGTCCCAGCCGTCGATATCGAAGCTGGCATCGGCCTCGGTGATGCCCAGCCGCCGGGCCTCTGCGATCCCCTCCTCCATGCTGCGGCCTTCACGCATGGCATCGATGATGACCTTGGTGGTGGAGTTCAGCGCACCGGTAAATCCGAGCACGCGCGCGCCAGGCAGGTTCTTGCGAACGAGATTGAAGACGGGCGCGCCGTCCATCACCGTGGACTCGAAGCGAAAGTGCACCCCGGCGCGAGCGGCTTCATCCCGCAGGTCAGCATAAGCGTGGGCGATCGGCCCCTTATTGGCGGTGACGACATGCATACGCCGCTCGAAGGCGGCGCGGATGAGTGAGATGGCCGGCTCGCCGGTGGCTGGGTTGAGAGGAGTGAGTTCGATCAAGACGTCGGCCCCGGCGAGATCGAGGAACTCGTCGACGGAAGCGGCCCCCGGCCCGAACGCCGGATCCGGACCCAGGCCGCTGGGATCCAGCGCGGTGCCGTGACGGGACGTGTGGATGCCGGTGACGCAGAAGGGAAAGGAGTCGCGCTGCTCATGGAGGAGGCGGGCCAGGGCCCGCCCCACGTTGCCGAACCCGAGAAGCGCGAGCCTCAAAATTCCATCTTCTCGATGAGGGAATTGAGTTCCGATTCTAGCGCAGCTTTCTTGCGGCGCAGTTCGGCGAGCCGGTCCCGCAGACCGGCCAGACGCAATTCGAGGGCCGCGAGCTGGCGGGCGTAAATCTGCACCTGCTCCTGCTGCCCGCTCACCGACGACAGGCTGCTGATGTTGCGGCGCAAGCGGTCCTCGTCGGTCGCGAGGTCGTTGATCTCCTGTTCGGCCACGCGGAAGGACCGGTCGGCGTCGGCGATCAGCCGCTTCTGCGTGAGCAGCTCTTCGAGTTGCTTGCGCGCGGCTTCGCTGAGCGCCTTGTTCTGGATGTAGCTCGCCAGCACATCGGGCGTGAGGTTGGTAACCGCCGTGGACGTCTCGTAGATCCGTTCTTCCAGGACGGGGAACTTCTCCGTCGCTCCGGCCGCAAGCTTCAGCTCGAAGCGATAGGCGTTGGCCGTCGTCTCCGTGGGCTTCAGGCTCACCAGCTTGTATTCCGGCCGGGCCGGATGTTCGATAACGAGCGCTTTGGCCTTCTGCTCGACGTTGCGGATGGTGTACGTACGCGTCTCTTGCGCCGCCATCCGCGTCGTGAGGACACCGCGGCGGAAATGGATCTCGCGGACCGTCTGCGCGGAGGAATCGAACTGCGTGGTGACGCGCGTTCCCAGATCGGTAGCGTAACTGACAAGCCGCTTGTCGCCGTCCTTCAGTGTTTCGACCAGCGCCTCACCGGCATAGACGCCCGCGTCGTAAATGGTCAGCGGGCCACCGTCGAGCGTCTTGCCGGTGTTGTTGGCGATTTCGGCGGCATTCGTCGGATGCTGCGAGGCTTGGTCGGAGTAAATCAGCAGCTTGCGGGCGGAGACCTTCTGCTGGAGAAATGGCAACATGGCCGATTCCCCTTTGCGCACGGTCACCGCTCCCGGGAAGCGGTATTCGAAC
>CAYZJD010000105.1:8304-12665 GCA_964478455.1 uncultured Solibacteraceae bacterium
ACGGCCGCAATGTTGCTGGCGAGATCAAGGCGGCGCGGGGGGGCGGGCGCCAGCTTGGGCATGGCCTCCGCCGCCGCAGCCCGCATGACCATCTGCCTGCCGACATCCGCCAGCGCCCGCTCTTCATCCCTGCCTTCCTCTTTCTCTTCGATCGCCCCGGCATGCAGCACCGGCGCTTGGGCGCGCTCCTCCGGCAGTTCAGCCGTTGGGCGGGGGATGTAGCGCGGCTCGTACAGGCGGCTCACGAAGGAGATGGGCCGCCCTGACACCAGCGACAAGCGCACGTTGGTCCAGTCCTCGGAGGTGACGTTGTCAACGATGGCCCACCCCTCCAGCGTCGGATCGCCCGCTGCGCCGAAGATGAGCCGGTAGCTTGATTTCCACACGGGCACGGGAATCATGTAGCCGGCAACGATCTGCCGCTCGTTTGAATCGGTCGAGTCGATATAGACGCTGCGCCTCTCTCGGGAGCGGGCGCCACTGACCGCGGTCAGGTAATCGGCGAGAAGGCGCTGCAATTCCGGATCCTGGAGACGCAGGCTGGAGGCGCTGCCAAGGTCCAGCGTCTTCAATTGGCCAGAGTCGTCAAGCACGGTCAAGAGTTCACGCTCGGGACGCTCGTCACTGCTTGGCGAGAGCCTCGCGCCGACGATGGCTCCCTTGACGGTGTCAGGCCCGAGGCGGACCTCGATCCGCGCTCCCTTGAGAGTGTCCAGCAACGCCGCCAAAGGCTGCTGCTCGCCGAGGCGAAAGGGGAACTCGGAGAGCTTCTGCGCGAGCGGCTCGCTCGAATCATAGCGCAACCCGGCGATAGCGCCGCCCTTGGCATCGGCCACGGTGAGCGACTTCAACACGTCGTTCATTTCAGACGCCTTGAAATCGAGGCGGGCTGACTCCCCCTTGCGCAGTTCTCCCGCGCGCTCGAAGTAGCCAACGCCGTGTTTATACAGGATGACGTGTCTGACCGGCAGTTCGGCGGCGGACGCGGCCGTCGCCAGGAACAATGGCGCGAGAACAAACAGTTTCATGGGCCCTCCAACCGGGGAATGCCGCCGAGGCGGCGTTCCTTTCAAGCGGCTTCTGCCGCTTCGGCTCCCCGCTCGCAGCGCGTGCGCTCAGGGCGGCGCTGCACGAGGCAGGAAGCATCGTCTTCCTCCAACGCCGCTACGGGCCGCGGACGGCTTCACTGACGGCTCTTGCGGCTTGACACGCCGCAAGCTGCGCGTCAGACTTTGAGAGTTGCCCGTTTGCGACCCCGCCTCGCGGCGCAAACCCAGTGTACGGCAACGGGGACCGATTGGCCATTGTTCCATGCGGAGGGAGCTTGAGATTCCGGAGACTAGCAATCACACTCTGCTTGTGCGGGGTCGCGCTGGCCCAGCGTTCCCTGTACGAAGGCCCGACCATCCTCAGCCGCGGAGTGGGGCCGGTGATAGGCGGCGGCGGCGAACTGATACGCCTCCGGCCGTTCATTGGCGTCAACGGCATCTATGACAGCGGGCTGACTCCCGTTTCGGTGGATTCGGAGGGAAGGCTGCTGGAGGACGACGCCTACGGGGCCGAAGTCCATTTCGGAGCGCTTGGCTACCATACCTGGCGCCGCACCGTGCTCGGCTTGGATTATCGGGGAAACGTCCGGCACTATACGCAGAAGACTTACTACGACGGCTCTGACCACCAACTGTCGCTTGGAGTGACCCACCAGTTCTCGCGGCGGTGGGCGGTGTCCTTTCGCGAAGCGGCCGGCTCGTACTCCCGAAACTACGGTCTCCTCGGCGGCCTGGGGTACTTCGACCGTGAGTTTGCCAACACGCCGGCCGATGAGTTGTTCGACGGGCGCACGTACTATGCCTCCACAATGGGGGACCTGACCTTCTACAAGAGCCCGCGGCTGAGCTTCAACATGGGCGGTACGGGGTTTGTGGTGCGGCGCCGCTCCCAGTCGCTGGTCGGCGTGACTGGTGCGAATGCCCGCGGCGACATCGCCTGGCGGGTGAGTCGCCGCCACGTGATCGGCGTGGATTATGGTTTCAACCATTACGAATTCACCCGCGGCTTCGGCGGCGCGGACTTTCACTCGGCCGCCTTCAATTGGTCGGTGGAGTTCGGCCGGCGATGGCAGTTCGGCATCCGTGCGGGGGGAGCAAGGGTGGAGGTTCTCGGCCTGCGGTATGTGGCGGTCGATCCCGTCATCGCGGCGATCATCGGGCAGGCCACGGGTATCGAGGCGTATCACGCGCTTAATTACGTGTCCCAGGGGGACGTGCGCCTGATGCGGTCGTTCCAGCGCTCCAATGTGACTCTATATTACTCGCGCGGGCTGGACCCAGGCAACGGGATCTTCCTCACCTCGCAGAGGGACAGCGTTGGTTTCAATTACAGCCACACGTTCTCGCGACGCTGGAATGTTGGAGTCAACGCCGGCTACGGCGGCTACTCGGGTTTGGGACAGGGCTTGGGAAAATACAGGAGTGTCGAGGGAGGGGGCGGCTTTGCCTGCCAGCTTAGCCGGTCCCTGCACCTGGTGGGTCATGTCGCCGCCCGCGATTACGAGGTGCGAGAAAGCACACTGAAACGCACTCATCTGCGCGGCACGATCGGTTTCAGCTTCAGCCCGGGCGATTTACCTCTTTCGTTGTGGTAGAAGACGCCACGAAAAGCGTGACTCAGCCAAAGCGCCTTCTGGTGGTGGAAGACGAGGCGGCCTTGCGCCGTTTGTTCGAGGCATACCTCGTCCGGCTCGGATACCAGGTCGAGACCTTCGCCGGCGCGGCCGAAGCGCTCGAGGCCTTCGGCCAGCGCCCCAGCGAATACGATCTGGTGCTCGCGGACCTGCACCTGGAGGGGATGTCCGGTGTTGAACTGATCGAGTGTCTCGTGCGGCTGAACCCGGACGTGCGCATCCTGGTATGCAGCGGAGAGGCCTTCGACGGGCGGCTCCTCCCCGAGGGCGTTCGCGATCAGGTGGGCCTTCTCCAGAAACCGTTTCTGCCGAAGATGCTCACGGCCGAAGTCGAACGGCTGCTCAACTCCTCTTCGCCGCGCCCCTGATTCTAGTCGGCCGAGGGCGCATTATCGCCGTTGAAGCGCCGCTTGCAGGCGTTCGGCGAAGCTCTCACCGGACTCGGACCACAGACGCCGTTTTTCAACGGGCAGAACCTGGTCCAGTTCGTGGGCCAGGCGCAGCAGGCCGCGGATGTTCGACTGCACTTTGCCTGCTCCTTCAAGCAACTCCTCCTGGGGCAGAAAGTGAGTGTCGAGGCCGGCCTCCACCCGCAGGTGGTCTCCGAGATCGTTGTCGAAGTCGGGGCCGAAGCAGGCCAGCGTCACCGGAGACGGTTTGAGCCGCCACCCGGAGTCGTACTGCCACAGGTCCCAGTGTGCCTCCAGCAAGAAGCAGGAATCCGGATTATGGTGTTCCCGCGCAGCGTCCAGGATTTCGCCAACTTCGGCCTCTGGAGCCACCACGTGCTCGGCAAGCGCGGGCTCGGCAAACTGGAACGCATAAACCCGAAGCACTCTGGCACAGGGTGCAACGATTGAGAAGGGGAAGCTGGCGAGAAGACGGCCGAATTCCCGGAGCATCGTCTGCTCGGTGAAGCCGCGGAGCCAGTACGAGAGATAGAGCTGCTCGGCCATGAGATCAAGCCGCCTTCTCCTCCATTGGATCACAGCGCTGTGAGCCGCAACCAACCAGGCCGCCGATAAACCCCTCATGGCCAGTAACCGGCCACCCTGAAACATGAAAACGAGCCAGGCGGTGTTTTCACAGCAACGCCGATGAACCCGCCATGGCCGATCTGACCGGCCACCCCCGTGTTCCTCAAAAAGAGCGCGCTGCCTGCCAGAGGATGCCCGCTCCGAGAAGCGTGACGACAGCAGCGCTGACAACGGGCAGAGCCCGCGTCCAGGAGCCGTTGCCGCCGAGCTTCTGTAGAGCCGGACCGGTCAGGACCATCGCCACCCCGATCGAGATCAGCACCAGCGCAAGCCCGAGGCTGAAAGCGACGAGGATTGCCAGGCCGAGCACGATCCGGCGCAACGACACGGCGACCATGAGCACGACGAGAGCCTCGGGGCAGGGAACAAGCCCTCCCGAGATCCCGAGCGAAAGCAGGCTGCCCTTGCCGGGATGCTGGTGGGCGTGGTGATGCTCTTGCTGATGGGGATGGGAATGGCCCGCGTGTTCCCCTGCGCGCCCGGGCCAGCGCCGCCACAGCAGCCAGGCGCCGATGGCGGCGACCAGCAGGCCGCTGAACAGACTCAGCCACGGGTAGATCCGGTCGAGAGAGATGCGTGTGGAGGCGGAGAGCGTCGCTACTCCCAGGACAAAGACACTGGCGGTGTGCGTGGCCGTGACC
>CAYZJD010000106.1:0-12404 GCA_964478455.1 uncultured Solibacteraceae bacterium
GTGTTTGCGTGCGTGGGCGGGGGCAGTAACTCGATCGGGATTTTTCACGCTTTCCTCGGCGACGAGCAAGTGCGGCTGGTGGGCGTGGAAGCAGGCGGCCGCGGCCCCGGGCTGGGTGAGCACGCGGCGCGGTTTTCCGGCGGGGCGCCTGGCGTTCTGCACGGAGCGTACAGCTACCTGCTTCAGGATGAGGACGGGCAAGTGGCGCTGACGCACTCCGTGTCGGCCGGTCTGGACTACGCGCTGGTGGGTCCGGAGCACGCCTGGCTGCACGACCAGGGTCGCGTCGAGTATGTTTCGGCGGGCGATGGGGAGGCGCTGGAAGCGGCCCGCCTGCTGTCGCGCACCGAAGGTCTGATTCCGGCATTGGAGTGCGCACACGCCGTGGCCGAGGCTGTCGAGCGCGCGCCCGGTGCCGGCGGCCAGGTCTACCTGGTGAACCTGTCCGGACGCGGCGACAAGGACATCGACATCTACCGGGAGAACATGAAGGAGCTGGACGGCTGAATGCCGAACCACGCAAGCAGCGGACCGCCGACGCGGATTTCCCGGATGTTTGCGCGGCTGCGCGCTGAAGGACGCCGGGGCCTGATCGCTTACATCACTGCCGGCGATCCGTCGCTCGAGGACACTCCCGAGCTGGTGTGGGCGCTGGAGCGGGGCGGCGCGGACCTCGTTGAACTAGGGATGCCTTTCTCCGACCCTATCGCCGACGGCCCCGTCATCCAGCGGGCGACGGAACGGGCGCTGCGTCAGGGCATGACGCTGGATAAGCTGCTGGAGACGGCGGCCGAGATCCGGCGGCGGTCCGAGGTTCCGCTAGTGTTGTTCAGTTATCTGAATCCGCTGATGCGCTACGGGCTGAGCAGGCTGGCGGATGATGCGGCCGCGGCGGGGATCGACGGCTGCCTGCTCACCGACCTGAGCGTGGAGGAGGCGGGGCCGTACGTGGAGGCGGTGAGGGCGCGGGGGCTGGATACGGTGTTTCTGGCCGCGCCGACCAGCACGCCACGACGCCTCGAGCTGGTGGCGCGGTACTCCAGCGGCTTCATATACTTGGTGTCACGCACCGGGGTTACGGGCGAACGCGACTCGGTTTCCGGCGCCGTGGGTCCGCTGGTCGAGGCGCTGCGAAAGATCAGCAGCCTGCCGCTGGCGGTCGGCTTCGGCATTTCACAGCCCGAGCACGTCGCCGAGATCGGGCGGATTGCCGACGCGGCGGTGGTGGGCAGCGCCTTTGTCCGGCTGATCGAGCGCAACGCCGGCAACGCGTCGCTGCCGGTCATGCTCGAATCTTTCACGCGCGAACTGAAGCACGGCTTCAGCGTTAGGGGACGATGAGCAGGGACCAAGATCTCGAGAACCTGGACGAATGCCGGCGGCGCATCGATGTGCTGGACCGGAAGATTCTCGGCCTGCTCAACAAGCGGACGGAGATCGTCGAGGAGATCGGCCGGATCAAGCGGCGCCTAGCCATGCCCATTTACGAGCCGAAGCGCGAGGACGAAGTCTACGAGAACGTTACCGGCCACAACATCGGGCCGCTGCCGGTAGACGCGGTGCACCGGGTGTTCGAGCGCATCATCGACGAGATGCGGACAGTGCAGAAGATGCGGATGCTCGAAGAAGCGGCCTCAGCCGCCCCCCTTTCCCGTTCGGAGCGGGCGAGTCCCGGCGGGCCCCAGGTGGGGGATGAACATTCCGGTTCTCCTGAAGAACAACGGCGGGCGGCGGACCCGCCCAAGGAGTGAATTGAAATGTTGGTTGTGATGCAGGAAGGCGCGACCGAGCAGCAGATCCAGCGCGTGATTGACCGCATGGTGGCGATGGGCTTCACCGTACACCGTTCCACCGGCGTGATTCACACGGTCCTCGGCGGGGTCGGGCCCGAGGAAGGGATCGACCCGGTGGAGCTTGAGCTGATCGACGGGGTCAAGGAAGCACGGCACATCACCTCGTCGTACAAGCTCGCCGGCCGGCATTTCCGCCCCGCGGGCACGGTGGTTGAAGTCCGCGGGGTGCAGATCGGCGGCGAACGGATCGTGATGATGGCCGGCCCGTGCAGCGTCGAGAACCGCGACCAGATCAACCGCTCGGCGGAAATCGTCGCCCGCTCCGGCGCTCAGGTGATTCGCGGCGGGGCGTTCAAGCCGCGCACGTCGCCTTACAGTTTCCAGGGTCTCGGCGAAGAGGGGCTCGTTCTGCTTCGCGAGGCGGCTGACAGGCACGGGCTAGCGGTCATCAGCGAGGTGATGGACCACACGCAGATCCAGCTTGTGGCGGCCTATGCCGACATCCTTCAGGTGGGCGCGCGCAACATGCAGAACTTCAACCTGCTGCGGGAACTCGGCAAGCAGCGCAAGCCGGTGTTGCTGAAGCGCGGCATTTCGGCGACGGTGGATGAACTGCTGCTTTCAGCCGAATATATTCTCTCGGGCGGCAACTACGACCTCATCTTCTGCGAGCGCGGCATCCGGACGTTCGAGAGCGCGACGCGCAACACCATGGACATCTCGGCCATCCCGGTGGTGAAGAAGCTCTCACACCTGCCGATCGTGGCCGATCCCTCGCACGGGACAGGCCGGCGCGATCATGTGGCGGCGCTGGCGCGAGCGGCCGTGGCCGCCGGCGCCGACGGGCTGCTCATCGAGGTGCATCCCGATCCCGACCACGCTCTGAGCGACGGGGCGCAATCACTGACGCCGGCGATGTACGAAGAGCTGATGGGGCAGTTGCGGGCGATCGCGCCGGTGATCGGCCGGTCGATGTAGAGAGGAATGAACCACCAAGGCACCAAGAACACCAAGGAGGAACAACAAGGTCTTCGTGTCGTGGTGTCTTGGTGGTGAAACTGTCCATGGAGACGGTTGCGGTTGTTGGCGTGGGGCTGATCGGAGGATCGTTCGCCCTCGCTCTGCGCAAAGCAGGCTTTGCCGGCCGGATCCTCGGCGTGAGTTCCGCGCCTGCGCTGCGCAGCGCGCTCGAACGCGGCGTGATTGACGAGGGTCTGCCGCTCGAACAGGCGGTCCCGCGCGCGGACCTCGTCTACCTGGCGCAGCCCATCCGGCGGATCCTCGAGACCTTGCCGGCGCTCGATTCCCTGCTCCGCCCCGGCGTCCTGGTGACGGACGCGGGCAGCACCAAGCGGCGCATCGTTGAGGCCGGGCGCGCCTCGATCCGCCGGGCGCAGTTCCTCGGCGGCCACCCGATGGCGGGCAAAGAGAAGCGCGGGGTGGAACAGGCCGCTCCGGATCTGTTTGCCGGGCGGCCGTACGTCCTGACGCCAGTGACACCCGGGGAAATGGAAACGCCGGCGGCGCGGGACTTCACGGAGTGGCTGAGCAGAATCGGGGCCGTGCTGGTGCGCCTGACGCCGGAGGAACACGACCGTCTCGTAGCGCTGTCCTCTCACTTGCCGCAATTGGCTTCCACGGCGCTTGCCGCTTTGCTTGCCGGCGAGGGCGGGTTGGCGAAGGTCGCCGGGCCGGGGCTGCTTGACATGACGCGCCTGGCCATGAGCGCCTACGACATCTGGGGCGATATTCTCCACACGAATGCCGAGGAGATTGACGCGGCCCTCGCGGCTTACATCACCAGGCTGGAACAGATCCGCTCGCGGCTGCCGGCCGGAGAACTCGCCTCGGACTTTGAGACTGCGGCTTCCTTCGCCAGAAACCTGCGGCCGTCCGGAATGAAATTGCGCAGGCCGAAGTGACCGGCACCAGCAAGCCGTGGCACACCTGTGAAGCAGATTCACGTGTCCAGACGTGACTTTCCCTGTGTTTTCAACCACATAGATCCTGGCAACCGAGTTGCGTGCGAACGCGTGTATGAAATGTGCGTCGATGGCCGGCCTGCTCGTGATCCTCCTCGCCGTTTCCCTTCAGGCCGCCGACTCGCAGGCGCCGGTGAACGTGAATTCCCGCTATCTTGTCGAAAGCGTTGATATCTCCGGCGGCGGGAAGACGCGCATCAGCCGCGGCCTGCGCGAGGACATCGAGAAGCTCGTCGGCAACAAGCTGAATTCCGCGTTGCTGGAGAAGCTGGCGGGGCGGATCCGCCGGGAGCTGAACGCGCGGCGGGTCACGCACAAGCTGGTGCGGGGCACGCAACCGGAACAGGTCATCGTCCTTTTCGAGGTTTCTGGGCGGCGGCCGCGCTCGAACATCGATTTTTTGCTTCGGAAAGGTCTTTACCATGCCAAGCAAGGTTGGACCGGAGCGCTGGACTCGAAGGTAACCGTTGGAGACAGCGAGTTCACGCTCGGCGTTGTGAGCGACGGAGATGCTCTGCTGGAGCGCTACGCGGGCTTGCACGCGGGTTACGAGTACACCAGGCTCGGGACGGATCGTGTCCACCTCGGCTTTCAATTCGCCAGCTACCACCAGAAGTGGAACGCGGCCACGGGAACGGCGGTGGCCGACTCACCGGATGTGCCGGGCGTCTACCGCACGCGCCAGGAGTTCGCGCCGGCCCTCACGGTGTTGCTGGCCGAACCGCTGACCTTGACCGTGGGCACGTCGTTTCAACGGTTTCAGAGCCAATTTCCGGCCGCGCGGACGGAAGCCGCCAACACGGTGACAACGTCACTGCGCTACGCACGGCGCTTGGAGGATGCGCACAATAACCGTCATGAGGTCAAAGCAGGCTACAACCTGCGGGCGGCCACCGGGGCACTTGGCGCAGATTACGTTTACTCGCGGCACGCCGCCGACTTCTCTTACGCGTTCACACGGAACCGGCACAGGCTCGAGGCCGGCTTTCTAGCGGGCCGCACCGGCGGCACCCCGCCGTTATTCGATCGCTTCGTGCTGGGCAACTCGGCTACGCTCCGCGGCTGGAACAAGTTCGACGTAGCTCCGCTGGGGGGCACGCGGGTGGTTCACGGTTCCGCCAGCTACGGGTACGCCTGGTTCCACGTGTTCTATGACGCGGGGGCGCTCTGGGACAAGCACCACGACACCGAGGCGAAGCACTCTCTCGGCGCCGGCATTCGCACGAAAGGAGGTTTCTACCTGGCGCTCGCGTTTCCACTCCGGTCGGGACGCGCCGATCCGGTGTTTCTGACGGGCATGGGCCTTTGATGACAAGCGGGGTGCGGCGGCGATGGCCGGCGATCCTAAGGGGAGTGGTGTGCGTAGCCGCCGCGCCCTGCCTGGCCTCCGAACCGATGACTGTCCGCCTCGACGCCGGTGTGTTGCGCGTCGCGGCGCCGGGGCTGCACTTCCTGAGCGGGAGCACGCTCGAGCGGCTGCACAATGGCAGTTCGGTGGTTTTCACCTTCCAGCTCTCGCTGCTTACCAACGCCAAGGCAGCCACGCGTCACCGGAGCGGAGCCCAGTTCGCCGTCAGTTACGACCTCTGGGAGGAGAAGTTCGCCGTCACTCGCCTGGACGGCGCGCGCAAGTCCGCTTCTCATCTCAGCGCCGCGGCCGCCGAAGGCTGGTGCCTCGATCACCTTACCCTGCCGTTTTCCGGGCTTGGCGAGAACACGCCCTTCTGGGTACGTTTGGACCTGCGGGCGGAGGAGACTGAGCCCAACCCCGCCGAAGAAGACCCAATGAGCCTCACGCGGCTGGTGGAGATGTTCAGCCGTGCGCCACGCCAGGATCGGCCCCAGTGGCGCGAAGAAGCGGGACCACTGCGGTTGTCCGATCTGCGGAAGCCGTAGACTAAGGAGGAGATGAACCGCCTGCGGGACCGTCTTATCCTGCTCTTCCTGGCGGCCACGGTCGTGCCGCTTGTCCTCACCATATGGGTCGCCTCCTCGCTGCTCGAGCGCAGTCTGAGCTATGGAGGCACGCGGGAGCTGGACGAACTCTCCCGGTCGCTCGCGATAACCGGGCGCGAGTTCTACCGGCGAAGCCGCGAGGCACTCAAGAACGAGGCCGCCTCCGGGAAGCCTCCCGCAACCAGGCACAGTGAAGCGGGCCGGGGCTCTTGGCCCGCCCGGGTTGCCGCTTTCTGGGAGAGCGGCGAGCCCGAGCGCTTCTATCTTTCCGGCAAGGACGGCGGCCGGCTGAACTACCTGCGGCGCGGCGACGGCGAGGTGCTGGAATGGTCGCGCGGCCTCGGCAGCGTTGCCATGGAGCGCTTGCAAAAGCAGTACCAGAAGGCGCGCGCAATGGTTGAGGCCGATCAAACGCGCGATCTGCGACGCGGTCTCTTGTACACCTTCCTGCTGCTGACGCTGAGCACGTGGTTGATCTCGCTGCTGCTGCTGGTCTTCTTCGCGGGCCGGATCAGCAAGCCGATCCAGGAACTGACCGGCGGCCTCTCCCGGCTCGCTGGCGGCGACTTTTCGGGGCGCGTCGCCATCGAGCGTGACGACGAGGTGGGTCTCGCCATCCGCGCCTTCAATTACATGGCGGGGCAGCTCGAGCAGAACCGCAGGCGGGTCGTGTATCTCACGCAGCTTGCGAGCTGGCAGGTGCTGGCGCGCAAGATGGCACACGAGCTGAAAAACTCCCTCACGCCGATTCGTTTGACGATGGAAGAGGTGCGCGCCCGGGGCGCGGAGAGCAACCGCGAATTCCTCGAGCAGGCAGCCGAGATCGTCGTGGACGAGGTGGAGAGCCTCGAGCGGCGCGTACGCGCCTTCTCGGAGTTCGCATCCGAGCCGCCGGTGCATCCGGCGCCGCTCGACGTGAACGCCTTGCTCGAGGAGCGGGTGGCCTTGCTCAGGAGCGCGCATCCGAATGTGGAGTACCGCCTCCGGCTGGCACCCGAACTGCCGCCCGCCTTCGCCGACGCGGACCTCATCAGGGGAGTCCTCACCAATCTGCTCGAGAACGCCGCCGAGGCGGCGGGCGACGGTGGGGCGGTTCTGGGCGTGACCGGCACCGAGGATCGCGACGTGGTAGTGGAAGTGCACGACTCCGGACCGGGCCTGAGCGAAGAGGCGCGTGAAACGCTGTTCGAGCCTGCCATTTCGTTCAAGAAAGGAGGCATGGGACTCGGCTTGTCGATCGCCCGCAAGAGCGCGCTGCTTTCGGGCGGCGACATTTCGCTGATCGCTGGAGACCTGGGAGGCGCCGGGTTCCGCGTCCTGCTGCCGCATAATGCCCCGAAACAGAATCCTTGTCGTTGACGACGAGGAGAACATCGGCCGCTCGCTGCGCCTGATTCTGGAGCGCGAGGGATACACCGTGACCGTTTGCCGCTCGGCGGCCGAAGCGCTGGCGCATCCCGACACCATGCGCTCCAGCGCCTGCCTGCTCGACGTGCGTCTGCCGGACGGCAATGGCATCGAGCTTCTTCGGTCGCTGCGCGCCGGCGCGAATGCCGCTCCCGTGATCATGATTTCGGGGCAAGCCACGATCTCGGACGCCGTGGAGGCCGTGCGCGCGGGCGCGTTTGACTTCCTGGAGAAGCCCCTGAGCCGCGACCGCGTGCTGCTGGCGGTGAAGAACGCGCTCGAGCAGGCAACACTGCGCGCGGAGAACGAGCGGCTCCGCGAGCTGATCGGCGACGCTCCTCGCATGATCGGCTCGAGCCCGGCCTGGTCGCAGGCGGTCGAGCAAGCCACGATGGCCGCCCGCTCCGATGCGCGCGTCTTGCTGATCGGCGAGTCCGGGACGGGGAAGGAATTGCTGGCGGCGCACATCCACCGCCTCAGCCCCTTCGCCGCCGGCCCGTTTGTCAAAGTGAACTGCGCGGCCATTCCAACCGAACTGCTCGAGAGCGAGCTCTTCGGCCACGAGAAGGGCGCTTTCACCGGCGCGGCGTCGGTACGTCGCGGCAAGTTTGAGCTTGCCGACGGTGGCACGATCTTTCTCGACGACGTCGGCGACCTGCATCCGGCCTCACAGGCGAAGCTGCTGCGCGTACTCGAGGAGGGCGAATTCCATCGCGTGGGCGGCGAGCACACGCTGCGCGTTACAGTCCGTGTGATCTCCGCCACCAACCGCGATCTGGCAGCGCTCGTCAAGAGCCAGCAGTTCCGCGAGGACCTGTACTATCGGCTTAGCGTGGTTCCCGTCCGCGTGCCGGCCTTGCGCGAACGTCCCCAGGACGTGCGGCCTCTCGCCGAGTACTTCCTGGCGGAGTTCTGTTCACGCAACAATTACAGCCCGAAATCGCTGGACGACGAGGTCTTCGCGGTGTTCGAGCGATACGCGTGGCCCGGCAACGCCCGCGAGTTGCGCAACGTCGTGGAGCGGATGGCGATCCTCACACCGGGACCCCTGCTTTCTCCAGACTCGGTTCCTGCCGAGGTGCAGTTACCTCCTGCGGCACAGCCTTCGCGTCTCCAGCAGGCGCGCGACACTGCCGAGCGTGAGCACCTGCTCCGCGTGCTGAACGAAACGGGTTGGAACGTCAGCGCCGCCGCCCGCGTGCTCGGCATGGAGCGGACCAATCTCCACAAGCGCCTCCACGCCCTGGGCCTGGCCAGAAATCGGTGACGGGCCAGAAATCGGTGACAGGCAACGCAATTCCCGAACGCGAGCGCCGGCGAGGGAAATCGGGAATTGCGTTGCCTGTCACCGGTTTCTCAGATCTCGCCTACCACCTTGAAGCCCATCAGCCGGCCCATTGCTTCGATGGGCTCCGCGTAATCACCGTAGAAAACCACGCGGTGCAGGCCGCCGGTGAAATTCACCAGCATCTTGCGCGCGCCGGCCACCTTGGTGCGGAACTGCGTCCGGCATCCGCGCCGGCTGTCCACGTTGCCGGCGACTTCGCCGGTGGACAGCAGGAACTTCTTCGGACCGGCAAACTTGCCTACGGTCACCGTGTCTCCGACGGGAACCATCACTTGCATCGAAACGCCCTTGTTGTCTTCCATGTGCGAGCGGATCGCGTACGGAAGACTCGGCGCGCCGATCCCCAGCAACGACGTGGCCGAGACACAGTGCGCATGCAGAATCTCGTTGCGGCTCGTATCGAAGACGGGATCGGAGACGAAGCCAGGGCGGCCGCAGAAAGAGGTCACCAGCAACTGCGTCATCGTGGAATGAAGGTCGGCTTCGCAGACCCCGTAGTAACCCTGATCGTTCAGCTTTGACCAGGCGACGCAAGGGTACGCGGGTAGGTCACCGCGCCGGAACCCGCCCAGGCAGTCGACAGTGATGGCGTTGGCCCGCTCGCGTTCGAGGATACCCTTCACACCCAGGTAGAAGCGCATGGCATCCACGATTTCCTCGGGCTTGGGCTCCACCACGCGGAGCGCCCTCCGCGTGAACTCCTCGGCTTCACGCTTGGCCAAGCCGAGATCCGCCGCCTCGAACGCCGCTCTCAGTTCCTGGTAACCGAGGCGCTTGATCTCGACGCCGAATTGCTTCGAGTATCCATCGACTTCCTGCCTGTTGAACCACGGCGCGACCATCAGCACCTTGCTCTTCCGCAAATGATGGATCGTCTGGAAGATCCGCATGTACGGATCCAGGTCGCCGAACTCGCTGCTGGCGATCAGGTCGGCTCGCCTCCCCATCTGGACCCACCGGGCGAAGTCGACGTAGGACCAGCCGGAGTATGGCCGTGTGAAGAGAAGCGTGGGAATATCGACGTTTTCAAGCTGCTCCAGCAGCGGCGAGGTGCCCGAGGTCAGGTCGATGACCAGAATCCCGTCCACGTCGCCGAGATCGCGCACCCTGCCCGAAATGTCTTCGCCGGCAGTCAGAACCTCGCCGCCGGTCAGCCGCAGGCCCGGATGTTTGCGTTCCACCTCGGCCAGCCGCGCTTCGATGCCGGCGATCTCCTGTTTGACATCGAGATCGGGACACGGCCACGTCGGCACCGGCTTCCTCATGTACACCTTCTTCACCACCGCCGGTCCCATCCATGGCGCGGCCGCGGGCGCGGCCATGGCAGTATGTGCCGCCGCCAGCGTCGAAGCGCCGAATGCGAAGCCGAACTGGCGACGTGTCATTGAGGAATTGAGATCGGACATGATGGCCTCCGGAAAACGATTCAACGGGGATTATACTGCTGTTTCGGACGTATCTATCTGAAACAGGGGCGGCCGAAATCGGGAATTACGTAGCCTGTCACCGGTTTTCCTACACGCCGCGGCGGTTGCCGTACAGCTCGATGTGCAGCCGGGGGCTGAAGCGGAACCCGTGCAGCTTGCAGATTTCGGCGAGCCAGACGCCGCGCTCGCGCAAAACGGCGGCGTCGGTCCCCTCGGGCATGAGAACCACGCGATCTGCCTCCGCGCCCAATTCGGCCACCAGCGCGCTGAGCTCGGGCATGTCTTCGGGCGTCCCAACGACGAACTTCAACTGGTAGGGATACTCCATCAGCCGGCGCAGAACGTCGGGCTGGATGCGAAGACGATCGTGCTGCGCCGCCCAGCGGCCGCCGTCCCGGTCGTGAGGCGTGGAGTTGGCAAGCTTCGGACTGATGCTCATCAGGTCGCAGGCGACCGGCGCATAGACCGTTCCGGCGGTCTCGATGGTGATGTGGAAACCCAGCCGCCGCAGGCCCTCAGTGAGCGGCGCGATTTCCGGCGCGATCATCGGCTCCCCACCGGTTACCACGACATAGCGCGGCGGGTAACGGCGAACATCGTCGAGAATCGCTTCCACCGTCATCTCCTCTCCTTCGGGCACCCACGACGTGTAGGGCGTGTCGCACCAGACGCAGCGCAGGTTGCAGCCGCTGGTGCGGACGAATACGCTCGGCGTCCCGACGAGAATCCCCTCGCCCTGGATTGAATAGAAGATTTCGGAGATGTTCACGGGCGGTATTCCAGCGGGTCCGCGATGCCGGCCTCGGCGAAGCCCCTGCGGCGGAGGACGCACGAATCGCAGGCGCCGCAAGCGCGGCCCTTCGGGTCGGGATCGTAGCAACTGTGCGTCAGCCGGAAATCCACGCCGAGTTCGGCACCGAGCTTGACGATCTGCGCCTTGGTGAGCCGGATCAGCGGCGTGTGGATGCGGATGCGCGTGCGCCCTTCGACGCCGGCCCGGGTGGCGAGGTTCGCCATTCGCTCGAACGCTTCGATGTATTCGGGCCGGCAGTCGGGGTAGCCGGAGTAGTCGACGGCGTTCACGCCGAGGAAGATGTCCGAGGCTTCCAGCACCTCTGCCCAGGCCAGGGCGAAGGAGAGAAACACGGTGTTGCGGGCGGGCACGTAGGTGACGGGGATACCGTGCCGTATTTCCTCGGCGGGCCGGTGTTTGGGCACATCTATCGAATCGGTCAGGGCGGAGCCGCCGAAGGTTCGAAGGTCGATACGGACCATCAAGTGCCTCGTTGCGCCCAGACTCTCCGCGACGCGGGCGGCGGCGTCCAGTTCCACCCGGTGGCGCTGCCCGTAGTCGAAGGACAGCGCGTAGCAGTCCCAGCCCTCACGGAGCGCGAAGGCGAGGCAGGTCGAGGAGTCAAGTCCTCCGCTGAGCAGGCAGACCGCTTTGGCCTTGGTCGTCATTTCGGCAGTTTGAGGGCGAGCAGGAAGCCGAGCACGGGGAAGACGAGCAGGCTCGCCAGGACGGCGTGCAAGGACAGGAGGTCGGCGAGCCAGCCGGTCAGGGGGATGAAGACCAAGCCGGCCATCCCCCAGGAAAACCCCATCATGAGGGCGGAAACCGTTCCGGCCTGGGACGGAACAAGTTCTTGTGCCATAACCACATTCACAGGAATTGTAAACAACAACATGAAGCCTCCGGCACCGAGGCCTGCCAGCGAGGCCCACCCGTCGGCGAAAAAGAACAGCGCCAGCAGCGGCGTCGAGCCAAGCATCAATGCCAGGATGACCGTTCGGCCACTGAACCGATCCGCCAAGTACCCTCCCACGAAGCCACCGAGCGCGCCGCAAGCCAGGTACAGCGTTAGCGTGTAGCTTGCGCGTGGCACCGTCAGGCCCCTCTCCAGGTGCAGGTAAAGAGGCAGGAACTGCGCATAGGTGATCTGGAGGATGGAGCGGATGAAGACCAGGAAATAGAGGACGGTCAGCGGCCTCCAGACGGCGCGGAGTGCGTGCCAGTCATGAGCCCGCCGCCCGGCCGGCACCGCCGGCGAGCCCGGGAGCAGGCCAATGAGGAGTACCGCGATCAGTACGCCGGGCGCCGCCGCCCAATAGGCCCGTTGCAGGCCCAGCAGTCCGATGATGGCGCTGAAGTACGCCGGTCCAAGCGCCATACCAAGCGTTCCCGCGCTGATGAAAATCGACATGGCGCGCCCGCGACGATCTGACACCGACTGCGCAGCGCGGGCCGAGGCCTGCGGATGAAACGACGCCACACCCGCGCCGCCAAGGAACACCATCAGCAGCAGCCATCCGAACCCCGGCGCCAGACCGAGCAATGAGATGAACACGCCCGCCACAGCCGGCGCGAGAACGGAGAACAGCCGCGTGTGAAAGCGGTCGGAGAGGTAGCCGTAGACCGGCTGCATCACCGAGGAGGAGAACACGAGCAAGCCGCCGAGCACGCCCGCCTGCGCCAGGCTGAGCCCGTAAC
>CAYZJD010000107.1:0-10132 GCA_964478455.1 uncultured Solibacteraceae bacterium
GTTGAGGTCGCCGGGGAGCGCGATTTCTTGCCTCCTCCAGCGCCACAGGCGCATCGAAAGGAACCATATGAACAGCCAAGATTCTGATTTTGAGCGCAAACAGCAAAGTAGGGGCGGAAACCGCCCGACAATTGCTCGCACAGGGGGTGCCGGTGCGGGCCGGGGTCCGCGACATGGGCAAGGCGAGCGAGCTGGCGAAGCTGGGAGCGGAGGTGGTGGCCGCCGACCTGGAGCGTCCGGGAACGCTGACAAACGCTTTGGCGGGCATCGAGCGGGTGCTGCTGTCGACGGCCGCTGATGCGAACGTGGCCGCAACGCACGGGCGTCTCTACCCGGCGGCGAAGGAGACCGGCGTGCGCCATGTGGTCCGGGTCTCCGTGACCAGCGCATTGCCGAGTTCGAAGGCCGCCGTGGTCCGGGCTCACGCCGACGGTGAGCGCGATCTTGAGGCCAGCGGTCTCGCCTGCACGCATCTCCGCCCGCACTCTTTCATGCAGAATTTCCTCGGCAGCGTTCCGTCGATTGTGGGGGAAGGAAAGATTTACTCCTCCATGGGACAGGGGCGTGTTCCGCACGTCGATGTGCGGGACATTGCGGCCGTGGCCGTCGCCTGCCTGACGCAGCCCGGCCACGAGGGCAAAACCTACGAGATCACCGGCCCGGAGGCGCTGACGATGGAGGAAGTAGCCATGTGGATCGGCGAGGCCGTCGGGCGGGTTGTGGCATACGTGGACCTGCCGCCCGAGGCCTGGATTGCCGGCGCGATTGCGGCCGGGCTCCCCGAGTGGCTTGCCCGCGACCTGGCTTGGCTGTATGAGAACGTCTTCGCCGCCAACCGCGCGTCTGCGGTCAGCCCGGCGGCCAGGACGCTGGCGGGTCGCGATGGGATCACCGTGGCCCAGTTCGCCCGCGATCACGCGCACCTGTTCCGGGGCGAGGGGTAGATGTGAAGAGGGATTTGAACTCCCGGTAGGAGTTCGGACCTCAGCTCAGCTCACCAATGCTGGCCGCTCACCCGAAGAAGGAGAAGGCCAACCTGAGCAAGGCCGAACGTAATGCAATGAAGCGGCTGGTGCCAATGTTGTCGGCGTGGTATCCGCGCAAGTCATGGAAGGCTACGCGCACCCGCTAGTAGGCCCAGCGCCAGAGGCTGGCGCCGACCGTGTAACCCGCCCCGACCGCCGCGAACAGGACAATGTCGCCCTTCTTGAGCTTCCCCTGTTCCACAGCGTCCCGCGTGGCCAGCGGGAGCGTACCCGATGTGGTGTTGCCGTAACGGTCGATGTTAATGATCACTCGCCCGCAGTCCAGGCCCAGGCGGTCCGCCGTGGCGGTAATGATCCGCCGGTTGGCCTGGTGAGGAATCAGCACAGCCACGTCGTTCGCTTCGAGATGGTTCCGCGCCAGCAGGTCGCGGCACACCTCGTACATCCGCCGCACGGCGTACTTGAAAACCTGCTGCCCATCTTGGTGGACGAAGTGCATCTTATTCTGCACCGTTTCGATCGACGGCGGCCGGCGGCTCCCCCCGGCGGGCATGTTCAGGTAGGGGGCGCCGGAACCGTCAATGTCGTTCAGGAAATCGATCAGCCCGATGTTCTCTTCCTCGGAGGGCTCAATCAGCATCGCCCCGGCGCCGTCCCCGAACAGGATGCAGGTGGCCCGGTCGGTGTAATCAACGATGCGGCTCATCGTGTCCGCCCCGATCACAAGCACCTTCTTGTGCGTTCCCGCGGCCACCAGGTGCGCTCCGGTGGTCAGCCCGTAGAGAAAGCTCGAACACGCCGCGATGAGATCGAAGCCCCAGCAGTTCTTCGCGCCGAGGCGGTCCTGGACGAGGCACGCCGTCGAAGGAAAGAACATGTCCGGCGTGACCGTGCAAACCAGAATCAGGTCGAGCTCGGAAGGCGCAATGCCCCGCTGCGCCAGCGCTTCCTTGGCCGCTTCGTAGGCCAGATCCGAGGTCGCCGTCTCCGGGGCGGCGATGTGCCGTTCCCGGATGCCCGTCCTCGCGAGGATCCACTCGTTGGTCGTCTCGACCATCTGTTCGAGGTCGGCGTTTGTGAGCAGACGCGGCGGTACGTAGCAGCCGAGGGCGCTGATCTTCGGCCGCACCACCGCTGGAGAAGAGAAAAACGAATCCACCCTGCTATGTTACATTCGGGAGGGATGCAAGTCGAGAGCGCGGTGCTCTTTGAAACGCCGGAACAGATCTACCTCCGCGTGTTTCGGCGGCTCCGGCCGCGGAGCCCCCTCCCCGAGGTCTGCATTGAGTTCTGCCGTTTCGCCAACGCCGACAGCTATGTGCGCATCGAGGAGCGGCGGCTGAGCGTGCGCATGGCCGACGTGCTGGCAGGCGCGCCGGCGCCGGTGATGGAGGCGCTCGCGAACATCTTGCTGTCGAAGCTCTTCCGCAAGCCGGTCCCAAAAGCCTGTCATCACCGCTACCGGCTCTATCTCAACCGTAAGGATGTGCGGCGCCATCTGCACCTGGTGCGGCAGATCCGCGGGCGCAAGTTCCTTTCCGGTCCGCAGGGCGAGCATCACAACCTCGTTGATGTCTTCGAGGAGTTGAACCGCCGGCACTTCCACGGCCTGATGGCCCGGCCCGAGCTGAGCTGGAGCCGGGGAGCCTCCCGCAGCGTCCTCGGCCACTACGATCCTTCGCACAACGCTATCATCATCAGCCGCCTCCTCGACCGGGCCGGCGTACCGCGCCTCGCCCTGGAATACGTGGTGTTTCACGAAATGCTCCACCTCCGCTTCCCGGCCGAGCACGGCGGCTCCAAGCGCCGTCTTCACACCCGGGAGTTCCGCGAGGCGGAAAAGACCTTCCCCGAACTCAAAGCGGCCAAACAGATCCTCAAGGCGCTGTGAAGGGTCAATGGCGCGGCCGCAAGCTGCTATCGCGGCTGCACGGGCGGCGGGCCTGCCTCTAAATGGAAGGGAGACAGCTTGCCTGCCAGGTGCACCGTACCCTGCTGGGCAAGGAGCTGGACGCTGAGCGTGCCGTCGGCGTTGGTGTCGCCCCCGCCCGAGAAGACCTCCGCGCCGGCGGCGTAGCGGATGTTCGTCAGACGAAGGCGCGCGTGGTTGCGGTCCCAAGACAGTTCATAGCATCCGGTGGCTGATCCGGGGGCAGCGTCCGGAAGCAGGCCGAGCGATTGGCCGTGAAAATCTCCGTCGAGCATCAGGTTCCGCAGGAGCGCCGTGCCGGTCCCTCGGGTGCGCAACAGCCCATCACCTTCGATCGTTCCGTTCTTCCAGCCGAGTGAGCGGACCTGCCCTCGCAGCTCATAGGCCGGCTCGGGACCCTGAAGATCCACAAGCAACCGTGATTCGACCTCGGCGTCTTCCAGCCGAGCGTGAAGGCCCGCCAGCTCCAGCCGGGTGGCATCCCAGAACACACGGGCGCCAACGTTCTCGAAAGCAGCGCCGCCGAGGGAGAGGGCGCCGATGTTCACAACGCCTTCCGCACGGAGATCGCGCAGCCAAGTGGGAGAAGCCGGCCCGCCGAGACCCAGCGCCCTCGCGAGCAGTCCCTGGGAACGGCGCAGCGCCGGCGCAAGCAGGCGCTCAAGTTCCGCCGCATCCATCGCCTCGATACGGCAGCGGAAGGAGTGCGGTCTGCGCACTGCCGGAGTGTAGCGGTAGTCGCCCTCGACCCGCACCCGGCCCAAACGGGCCTGAAGCCCGCTCATGGAAAGCCGGTCGCCCTTCACCACGACAGTGCCGGCCAGATCGGTCAGCGACTCGGCGAATAACGGCACCGATGCAGTCGCGTGGCGGAACTGAAGCGTGCCGAACCACTCGCCCGATTCCGGGGGAGCCCGGTGGTAACGTACAGCGCCGGACCATCTGCCGCCAGAGATCGAACCCGGCAGCGGCGATTCCGTCAACCCCATCAATGGCGTTGCACCGGAGCGGAGCCAGGCCAGCTCCATGGAATCCGTGGAGATCATCAAGTCGGCGAGCCGGAAATCGGCGGTCCAGTCCGCTTCGAGGCGGGCCGTCTCGCCGCCTCCGGAACGCAGGATCCCCTCGGCAAGCCGCGCCCGCCCGCCGTCCAGCACGACACGGGCGTACTCGATCCACATTTCCTGGGAAGCGCCTGGCAAAGAAGGCTGGGCTTGGGTCACGCGGAAAACACCGTTCAAACCCGAGGCAGGGCTGAACCCGGCCGCGCCATCCACCCTCCCTTGGTTGCCCAGCGAATCCGGCAGCGCGACGCCCAGGTGACGAAGGACGTCGATCACCGGCGCCAGCGGCGCCCCGCTCACGGCAGTGGTCACTGCCCAGCGCGGATGCGACAGGTAGTCGGCGGCGCGGAATCTCACCTCGAGCGGGAGCGCCGGCTCTTCGCCGCGCACGGTGGCAATCTCGATCGTCTGGCGCGGAAGGTCGAGCCGGCCGCGGCAATCGAGCACGCCGCCCTCGGCATAGGGCGGCATGGTGTCCCAGCGATGGAGGTCACGCAATTCCAGTCGCGCCTGGACGTCGATAGCGGACAGGGGCCCGCTCATCCGGGCGGTCCCTGCCACCCTCCCATGAATGCCGAGGTCGGATCCGCGCAACAGCGCGCTGACGTCGGCCAGCGGCGTCGTTTCCAGGATCAGCTCGAGATCCAGGCGCCCCTCGCCCGCGCGGGACGGCTGCCAGCGCCCGTACCCCGTGACTCGTCCCAGCCCGACACCGGCGCGGTCGGTGCGGGCAGGTTCCCCTGCAAAGCGGATGCCGAATGGCAGGCCGGGTGAGGAAGGAGGTTCGAGATCAATGTCGGCGCCGGTGATATAGAAAGCCGACTTCGTGTCGCCGAACTTGAAATTCAGCCGCCCCCTCTCCACGCGTATCTCCGGCAAATCCGCCGCGGCGGCCAGTCCGAGAAGGCGCTGGAAGTTCCACGGGCCCGCGCCGGACTTCACCAGGTTGACGCTTGGCTCGACCAGCCGCAGATTGGCGAACTCCAGCTTCCCGCCGAGGAGGCTCAACAGCCGCACACGGGTCTGGATGGATGAGACGTAGGCGAGCGGCTCAATGCCGAAGGCCGGGTCCTCATGGATCACTACCTTCTGTAACGAGAAGCCAGGACCACGGAGAAGGTTGAAGCGAACGCCTTCCATCTCGACCTTCCGGCCGAGCGCGTTCTCTAGTGACTCCCGCACGCGGTGGCCGAAGCAGTCCGCGTGCAAGTAGGGCGCCGCAATCGCCACGGCCACCAGCAGGAGCGCTGCTGCCAGCGCAACCCGGCCCAGGGTGATTCGCGGCGCGGTCATTGTTGGCTCTCGGCGGCCTCGGCCACTGCACGGTACGCTGCCGGGTCGTCGACGTCCACCAGAATTCCCGGATCGTCCACGTCGACATACGTCGTGCGGTCCCGGTACCGGTGAATGACATCCCGCGCTTGCGCCTCTTCAGGTAAGGCGAGCAATTCGGCGAAAAGATCCCGGGCGGCGCACACCGGATGCCCGCGGCGGCCTTCGCAACGCGGGATCACCAGCAGCGTTTCCGGGCTCCGGCGGCGGAAGCTTTCGCCGATCGCAACGAGGGTGGACGGGCGCACTCCGGCGTAGTCCACCGGGGTGAAGATGACGCCTTCCGACTCAGCCGGCACTGCCGCGAGACCGCATTTGAGCGAGCTCAACTGGCCCCGAGAAGGATCAGGGTTGACGGCGAAGGCGGCTTCATCGCCGCGCCGGATACCGCCGCGGATCGCTTCCGCGTCGTACCCCAAAACGACAATGACCGGCGAACAAACGGCGGAAAGGCCGTCGATCAAGCGGTCGAGGAAGGTCTCGCCACGCAGTTGCAGAAGGGCCTTGGGGCTTCCCATGCGGCGGGAGGCGCCGGCGGCGAGGATGAGTCCTGCGAGGCTCACTTCAGCAAGCTTGCCGCGCGGTCCCCGACGAATACCGACTTCGACAGCTCACGCCACGGTGTGTCGGGCGAGCGCCGCGCGGCGATCATCTCCGCGACCACCGAAATGGCGATCTCCTCGGGCGTGATCGCGCCGATGTCGAGTCCCATCGGAGCGTGGAGTCGCTCGAAGGCGCTGCGCGGAACGCCCTCTTTCTCGATCTCCTTCACCACCGAGATCACCTTGCGCTTGCTGCCGATCATCGCTACATAGCGCGCAGGGGTCGTCACGGCCCAGAGCAGGACCCGCAGGTCGTCGCGATGGCCGCGAGTCACGATGAGAATATAGCTGGCGTCGCGGATCGAGAGCTTGGGGAAGATATCCTCGTACTCGGCGGCGTGAATCTCGGCAGCCTCCGGAAACCGTTCCCGGTTGGCGTAAGTATCGCGGTTGTCGATGATGATGGTCGAGAAGCCCGCCAGGGTGGCGATTTTCGAGAGGCTTCTGGAAATGTGGCCGGCGCCGAAAATCAACGCCTGTGGCGGCGGAACAATCGGCTCGACGTAAACGTTCAGTTGCCCGCCGCAGATTAATCCGCTGTCGTACGTCACGTCCTGGCCCAGGTTGAAACTGAGGTGCTTCGGCTTCTCGGTATCGATCACCTCCCGGGCGGCGTTCCATACCTCGGCTTCCACGCAGCCACCGCCGACTGTGCCCAGGATCGATCCGTCTTCGCGGACCAGCAGCTTCGCGCTTTCGTAGCTCGGAATCGATCCGCGTGCGTCCACGATGGTGGCTAAGGCGCATTTCTGGCCGAGCGCGCGGAGCCGCACAATCTCGCTGTAGATGTCCATCCGAGGCTGATTATACCGTGCTGCGGCCGGACGGCTGCGGTTCGGTCGGTGCGCACATCCGCCCAGCCTGCAACCACGTCCCCGCACGCACCCGCGCCATTCCCCAGGCCGCCGAATGGTTGTGCTATCATCCGCTTTCAAGTGGCGGGTAACTCTTCGCTGGCCAGCGGACTGGCGCTGGTATTTGACATGGATGGAGTGATCGTGGACTCCAACCCCGTCCACATCGAATCCTGGCACGTTTATCTCGCCCGGTTCGGCATCAGGCCCGGGGACGACTTACCGCGGCGGATGTTCGGCCGGCACAACAGCGAGATCGTCAGGGATTACCTTGGCAGCGGCCTCGGTCCGGAGGAGGTCGCGCGGCACGGTGTTGCCAAGGAGGCCCTTTATCGGCAGTTGATGAAACCGCAAATTCGGGAGCGGCTGGTGCCGGGCATCACGTCCTTCCTCGAGAGACACCGAGGCGCGCCGATGGGAGTCGCGACCAACGCCGAGCGGGTGAACCTGGAATTCGTGCTGTCCGAGTCGGGTTTGGGCGAATACTTCCCGGTGCGGATCGACGGCGATCAGATCGGCCGTCCCAAGCCGTCTCCGGAGATCTACCTTCGAATGGCCGAGTCCCTCGGCACCCCGGCGCCCAACTGCATCATCTTCGAAGACTCAGCGCCCGGTGTGGCGGCAGCTCGGGCCGCAGGCGCCCGGGTAGTCTGTGTGCGGACGACGCACGAGGCGCTTCCCGGCGCGGATTTGAATATTGACGACTTTCTCAGCCCGGAGCTCGAGCCATGGCTTTCCCGGCAGGCAGTCCACGAGTAAGTCCTCTGGCGCTCTTCTTCCTGCTGCTGGCGGCAGGCGGCGTGTGGGCGCAGATCGGTCCCGTGGCGATAGAACAGATCGATCGTCACTGGCCGGCGCCCGCGGGTTTCCTCACGGCGCTTCTGCTACTCTTGCTGGCAGCGCTGGCGGCGTGGAGTCTGCGGGAGCGTCGATCGGCGAGCCAGCGGCGGAGGATCAGAAGCCTGTACGCCCTGGGGGAGGAGATGACTGCCGCCCGCCCCCCGGAAGAGAACCTGCGTAGGTTGCGGTCGGTTCTGCCGGGAGTTCTGGACGTCTCGGACGTGGAACTCTACGCGGCCGAGCAGGGCTCCGGCAGGATTCACCGGGTGGAATTGGAGACTGGCCGACCGCCGGCCGCCTCCGGCGACGACACGTTCCGCCGCCGCGCGCTCGAGAGCTGCTTCCGAAACCGAAGTCTGCTCGCCATTCCCGACTTGTACCGGAGTCCGTACTACCAGGGCGAGCCGGGGCTGCTGCCGAGGTCCATGCTCTTCGTGCCGATGTTCGTCCAGAATGAGCTCCTTGGAATCCTGGAAATCAGCCATGCCGCCGGCGTGCGTCATTTCAGCGACGAAGAACAAGCGCTGGCGCAGCACCTGGCGAATCAGATCGGCATCGGACTGAAACTCCATCAACAGCGCGACATCCAGGACCAGTTGTTCCGCAGCGAGAAGCTGGCCGCCACCGGGCAGCTCGTCTCAAACGTTGCAGGCGAATTACGGTCGCCGCTAGCGGCCGCCGCCAACCTCGCTGAGACCATTCTGGTTAGTGAGGCAAGCAGTCCGGCCGCGCCGGAGTTGCGCGCTATCTCCGCCAAGACCCGCCACGCGCTCGAGATCGTCAACCGGCTGCTCAGTCTCGCCCGTTCCGAAAAGGAAGCCGCCCGGCCAGTCGATGCGAGCGGCATCCTCGCGGGATTGCTCGGCCTGCGGAAACGCCGCTGGGCTGAGCAGCAGATCGAACTCGAGGATCACGTGCCGCGCGAGCCGCTCATGGTCGTGGGCTCGCAGACGCACCTCGAACAGGTGCTTCAGAACCTCCTCACAATGGCTGAGCGTTCGCTTGCCGGGGCGCCTGCCAGAAAGATCCGGGTCAGGGGCACGCGGCTGGCCGGCAGGATCGAATTGGAGATCCACTCCTCGGGCCACGCCACCCCGGAGACCGGAGACGAGGCCGGGGAAGCAGCGCCGGATAATGACACAGACACACTCAGCTTTGGCCTTTGCCGCAGTATCCTTCGCAGCCACGATGGCGATCTCCGCCTGATCAACGATGCACAAGGTGGATGGTGCTGCCAGGTGGATCTGCCGGCAGTGCGGGAGGCCTCGATCGCCAGCGCTCCTCTGCCTGTCCCCGCCGTGCGCCAGATGACCGCGCTCGTGGCAGAGCCCGACGCAAAGGAGCGGCTCAGACTGCTGTCGCTGCTTGACGACTCCGGTCACCGCGCCGTGCCCGCAGGCACCTTTGAGGAAGCCACCGACTTGATCGCGCGTTTTTACTTCCATGTCGTGTTCTGCTCGATTCACTTGCCCGGGCTGAACTGGCCCGAGTTCTTCGATTGGAACCGTGGGAAGACAGAGGTCTTCGTGTTGTTGACCGAGGCTTACGACGACGAGCTGTTGCGTGCCGTCCGCGAGCGCGGCGGCTCGATTCTCAGTAGGCCGCTTCAGCCCGGCGAGCTGGCGCCGGTGCTGGCCTCGGTCGAATTGCGCCTCCAGTCAGCAGCGCAGTAGCGCAGCTCCTCAGTGGAGCGGGCCGCCAGGCCTGCAATGCCGGCGGTCGCGCCGGCAGAGGGTTCAGCGCAGCGTCCGCCGCAGCCAGCCGCCGGCAGGACTGCCGGCGTAGCGCAGGTGCCTGACCTACGCATTGGTTTTTCATCACCTTGCTAGAATAACCAGCAGCATGACTCCGCCGCGCCTCTGCCGGATCATCGCCGGCCTCTGGTTGCTGGCGATTTCCGCCGGCGCTCAAAAGCAGAAGTATTCCGGTCCCCGGCCGCCGAAGCCCGATCTTCCTTACCTGGTTCACGCGGATAACCTAGTGGAAACCGAGCCTGGGGAAGCCCGTGAGGAGCAGCGCAAAGAGGGCATCACATATGTCACCAAGGGCGCTTCCTCGCCGGTTCGGACCCCGCTGGCCGAGCCGGTCTTCCTTTTCCAATCGGAAACGATCGCCCCCGGGCGGCTCAGCCTGTTCCGTCTCCAGAGCAAGGGTGGAAATCGCGAAATTGTGTTCCCGCCCCCCAACAAACGAAAGAACGACGATCCGTCGCGGCCCCGGCGGCTGATCCTTGCACAGCTCGACGAGAACTTGTATCGCCTCGAAGCCAACGAAACGCTGGACAACGGCGAGTACTGCTTGTCCCCGAGCGATTCCAACCGCGTGTTCTGCTTCCAGGTGTATTAGCACATCTCAGCAACGGGCGTTTCTCGTCAAGTTGAGGTGGAATGGACCGGCGGAACTTGCACGAACGCCATTTGGGCTCAGGGCCCCGATTGTGCAATTCGGGAGCGAAGGTGCGTTCGTTTGCCGAGATGCCGTCGGCTCTGTCAAGTGGTCAAGTCAACTCTTCCCCAGCTCATCC
>CAYZJD010000107.1:10232-12323 GCA_964478455.1 uncultured Solibacteraceae bacterium
CCGAGATGCCGTCGGCTCTGTCAAGTGGTCAAGTCAACTCTTCCCCAGCTCATCCGTCCGGGTCCTGGGCGGGGAGGCGTCGCAGATCGCCCACTCACATCGACGGCTCCTGGGCTCCCGTATGATGTGCATTAATGGCAACTGCTCAGGCCGGCTTGCGACGCCGGTTGCGTCGGGTGGCGTGGACAGCAGCGTTTACTGTCTGCCTAGCGGTCCTGATTGCCGGCGTAGGTGCGACATATCAATTGATCGCAAGCGCCCGGGACCGACAGGCCAATCCTCCTCCCGGAAAGATGATCGACGTGGGCAGATTCCGCATGCACCTGTACTGTGTGGGACAAGGATCGCCGACGGTCATTTTGGATTCCGGGCTCTCCGATACCTGGTTGCATTGGCACAAGGTGCAGCCTCAAGTCGCGCAGTTCACACGGGTTTGCTCCTATGACCGGGCCGGGCTGGGCTGGAGCGAGCCCAGTCCGAGGCCGCGCACCAGCCGGGTGATTGCCGAGGAACTGCATGCCCTGTTGAAAAAGGCTCAAGTGCCGCCTCCGTTTGTTCTGGTCGGACACTCGATGGGCGGGCTGAACGTGCGGATGTATGTCAGCCTGTATCCGTCCGACGTCGTGGGTATGGTGCTCGTGGATGCCTGTCATCCCGAACAGAGCCGTCGGCTTCCCCAGGCAGCAAATCCGTGGCGGAACGCGATGTTGTGGCAAAAGAGACTGATGCCTTTCGGCATTCCACGCTTTCTTGGCTGGTGTGGCCAAGGGATGGCGGAAGTGCAGCCTGCATTTCGGAGTTTCGATTGCTCGGTGCAGCAGAAGCTGGGGTGGTCCGCGGAAACGGATTCATTTAACGAGAGCCTGAGGCAGGTGGGTGCCACCGGTTCGTTGGGTGATATGCCGCTGGTGGTGCTCTCACACGTCCCCGGTGCAAAGCAACCAGGCTTCGAGCAGCGCAAGAGTTTTGAGGCGTCCTGGGCACAGATGCAAGAAGAACTGGCGCGGCTTTCGTCGCGCGGGTGCCGCAGGATTGCCCCGGGAAGTGGCCATCTGGTACATCGCGAGAGGCCGGACCTGGTAATCGACGCCATTCGAGATGTCGTTGCCCAGTGTAGAACCGCACAATGACAGAGACGCCCTCGGGGTTCTTCTCAGGTCACACGCCAGTCAAGGTTGGAACTATGCGGCGGGGCCGAAGTCGTCCGCTTGTGGGAAGTCGCGCGGCGGTTTCTCCGCTCAGGCGTCGCTCGCGGCATCCACTTGGACGGTTTGTCGCTAGCCTTCATCGGAAACGCCTCGGCGCACGACGGCTGGGATAAAGGGCGGACTTCGAGCCGAGGCGTTTCCGATAAGGAGACTAGAAGGAAGCCGCTGGCGTTTGCGGCGGACGCGGCAGCTATGGGGATTGAAGGCTACTTTGGTAGGGACAGGCCTGATCTTGATCCTGCCGACCGTCACCGCGACGGCGGGAATTGTCTTCGAAGGGGGACGGCAGTGATGGTGTGCTCGATTGGAAGTGCGTCATCAAGGCGGTGCGTGAGGCGGCAGGAGGCAATTGGACACACGAGTCCGCCGGTGTGCTGCGCGCACGTCGCTGGGCCACAGCTCGCCGGGGCGTTATGAGGAATCGAAATAACTGCACCGCGACAGTTCCGCGGCGTTGAGCCTTTGCATCACCATCATTGGGGCGCCGCAGTGTGGGCAGTGCCACGTGGAGGATGTTTCCAGCGAAGACCGCGACGCAGTTCGTGTGTTTGCGGTGGCGAGCAATGGTCGGCAGAGCGCGAGTCTGGAGGCACGGAGCCGATTTGAAAGAAATCCGAAGTGGCGAATCCGGACGAAGCCTTTGGGCAACACGTGGAGGAAGAAACGCCGCAGGAACTCCGTTCCCCGGAGCGTCATCTTCCGCTGCTTGCCCCCGTGGGCGTAGTCTTTCCACCGGAATGTCACGCGCTCGCCGTCAAAGGCCAGCAGCCGATGGTTGGAAATGGCGACCCGATGTGTGTATCGGCCCAAGTAACGCAGGATCTGTGTGGGGCCGCCGAAGGCGGGTTTGGCATAAACCACCCAGTCTTGCCGATGCAACCTC
>CAYZJD010000108.1:0-12317 GCA_964478455.1 uncultured Solibacteraceae bacterium
CTATTTGCTACGATTTGCCCCTCCCCGCCCTGGCCGCCCTGTTAACGCCCTGTCAACCTGCCCTTGCAGTAGGGTGCGTTCGGGCCTACAATCAGGGCAGACTGGCACTGGAGGTGGCGGATGGCGAGCCGCGTGAAGCACAAGAAGAACCCCGTTCTGGAATGGTTCGAGGCCGAGGAGAGCGACATCCCCGCCAGCCCGCGGAGCCGGCGCGTCGTCAGCGCCCTCACGAAAGCTCAGAAGCCTGTCCCGAAAAAGCGAAAGCTCCCTCTTCCGAGCCAGCCTCCGCCGAAACCGGATCCCGCGCTGGCACGGGAGCCGTCCCCGGCGCCGAAGCGGCCCGTCAGGCAGTCCCAGCTCGCCTCCTGGGAGCATCTGAAGAAGCTGGAGCGGCTTCCACAGCTTCGAGCCCCGTACCAATACAACCGAAGCGCTGAAGGGGCGCTCGTCAGCGCTGCTCCTGCGCCCCGGCGGCCTTCTTCGCCAAGGAGGCCTGCAACTGGCGGTAGGCCAGCTCCTCGTAGTTGAGTTTCAAGCGCTCCAGGGTCTGCACGCGCGTTTCTGACCGCGCCGGTGCCGTTCGCTTCAGGCAGCGGCCCAGCATCGTCATGGCGGTGGAGTCCTCGGGGCGCGAGTCCAGGACGGCACGGAACCGGTCCGCCGCCTGCTCGTATTCGCCCTTCTTCCACAACGCGTAGCCGGTGTTGAAGTTGTAAACCGCATCGAGCGGGTCGCCTTCGAGCGCCCTGCGGAAACTCTCCAGCGCCTCGGGCCGGCCCAGCCTCGACTGCGCCGCTCCCAGGTTGTTCCACACCTCGTTGAGGGGCACGGACTTCGCGACCTCCCCAAATGCCGCCGCCGCGCGTTCGTACTCACCCAGGTAGTAGCGGCACAGCCCCGAAAAGAACCGCGCCTCCTGAAAACTGGGGTCGCCCCGCGAAACTCGCTCCAGCCAGTCCGCGGCCACCCGGTAGTTCTTCCTCTCCCAGTTCAGCTTCCCCAACTGGAAGCACGGTTGAGAGTACCCTTCATCCAGCCGCGCGGCTTGAGTGAAGAACCGGTGTTTCTTGTCCGGATCGTCCGCCATCAGCCCCCGAATGTAGTTCTCCATCGCATCCAGGCGCACGGCCTTGAGTCGCCTCCGTCCGGCGGCTGGCTGCGAACCTCCTCCCAGGTAGTCTTCAATCTGCCGCGCGAGGCGGTACTGGAGGTCGGCCAGATCCTCCAGCCGGCCGGCCACCTTGAACGGCAGGCTCTGCCTGAGCTGAGCCCGCTCGATGACTTGCGCCGAAATCGAAAGGGTGCCGACCGTGGACGACTGCTCGTTCTCCGTCTCCTGGATCTCAAACCCGCCCGAGATCACCCGGTCCGCGTCCAACTCCTCGCCGATCTTCAAGATCGATGCTTTCGTCAGCTCGGCGCCCGGACGCAAGGACAGACGCCGATAACCGTCCTCGCGGCTCTTCCGGTCGAGCGCGAGGAAACCATCGGCGTACAGGACTTCCCGCAAGTTCTCGGCGAGAGACTCGCCGATCCAGTCCACGTTAGGGGTATCCGAGCGGTTGGCGAAAGGGAGAATGACAATGGTCTGCGCGGATGCCGCCCCGAACAGGCCGAATGTGGTGAAAAGAAGGCGGAGAACCCCCGGCACTACTGCCAGTCTACCAGAGGGTTCTCCGCCCGAAGCTGGATCTGCTTCGTCTGTGCAGGGATCTTTGCGCCTGCCCCCGTACCTAACGAGGCTCTTGTCAGTTCTCGAAAACCAGCTTGGTGGTCGTGCCGCCGAGCCGGATCTCCGAGATCCTGTACTTGCCGTCGCCGTTGTCAAACTTCACGGACGTGGAAGGAAACTTGCCCTTGGCCGTCTCCACTTTCACCTGTGCTTCCACCGTCTGCTTGTTGCCGCTGATCACCACTTTGTTGCCGTTCAGCTCCAGCTTGTAATCCCCCGGCTTCAGTTCGCTCTGGCCGATAAAGGACTGCTGGTAGAACTTCACTCGAAAGGTCTCCGCGCTCGCCACAGAAAGCGCCGCAATCGCAAACGCAATCAAGAGTTTCCTCATCCCGTAATTACCTCGCTCGGTCTTCCCCTACCAAGAATCAATACGCAGCAGGAGGGAAAACGTTCCGGCAGCCAAAAAAGAGAATTACTGGCTTGTTTTCAAGTGGCTTCGAACAGTTTTGAAGGCCTCCGCCTGGACGCTCCCCTCTCCTCCGAAGCCCTTCAGCCACACGACGCCGGTTTCCTGGCGGAGCCACGTCCATTGCCGCTTGGCGTAGCGCCGTGTGTTGCGCTGGGCATAGAACAGCGCCTGCTCGTAGCTCAGTTCACCTCTGAGCAGTTGCAGCGCCTGCCGGTAGCCGTGTGCTTCGAGGGGCTTCACCTCCGGAGAAAAGCCGAGTTCAAGGATGTGCCGCACCTCCTCCACCAGGCCGTGCTCGAATATCCGCCGGCAGCGGTCATCCAGCCGCTGGTAGAGCGCCTCCCGCGGCGCATCCAGCCCGATCTTCAGAGTTCGGAAGCCGCGAAGGGGATCCCGCCCGGCGGCGAACGCTTCCGAGAGTGGCCGCCGCGTCAGAAGGCACACCTCGAGCGCGCGGATCAGCTTGTGCCGGTCGCTTTCGTGAATCCGCCTCGCCGAAGCCGGATCGAAGCGCCGCAGCAGTCGGTGCAGACACCCGGGCCGCCTTGCTTCCCGCGCTGCCAGCCGGGCGCGCAGCTCGCTGTCGCGGGCCGGGCCGGGAAACAGGCCGTCCAGCAGCGCCCGCAGATAGAAGCCGGTCCCGCCGGCCACCACCGGCAGCCTGCCCCGCGCCGCAATCTCCGCCAGCAGGGGCCGTACCATGCGCGCATATTCGCCGGCGCTGAACTCCTGATCCGGATCCACGACATCGATTGCATGGTGCGGGATTCCTCTGCGCTCGGCCGGTGGCAGCTTCGCTGTCCCGATATCGAAGTGGCGGTAAATCTGGAGCGAGTCGCAACTGACGATCTCCCCGCCGAACTCCGCGGCGATGGCCAGCGCCAGTTCGCTCTTGCCCGATCCAGTCGGGCCGACGACAGCGACGAGGGGACGATCCGGCGGCGCGCTCACCAATTCCAGTGTAGGAGGTCGGGAGTCGCTCACGCCGCCGCTACAATGGATGGGCGGGAACGGAACCATGACAGTCCAGGACAGTGCGCGCGAGGTGCTCGATCGCCTCCAGATCGAGTCCGTCAATTCCGGTGCTTGCTGGGGAGAGTGGATCGCCGCGCCTTCCGGCGGCGAATTGATCTCCGTCAATCCAACCGACGGCTCGGAACTCGCCCGGGTGCGCATGGCCGGACCCGAGGACTACGAAGACGTCGTGCGCCACGCCACAGCCGCCTTCACCGGCTGGCGCATGCTGCCGGCGCCCAGGCGCGGTCTCATTGTGCGCGAGATCGGCGAAGAGCTTCGCAAGCACAAGGACAACTTGGGCGCTCTCGTCACCCTCGAAATGGGGAAGATCCTCGCCGAGGGCAAGGGCGAGGTGCAGGAGATGATCGACATCGCCGATTTCGCCGTTGGTCTCTCGCGCCAGCTCTACGGCCTCACCATGCACAGCGAGCGCCCGCTGCATCGCATGTATGAGCAGTGGCATCCGCTCGGCCTCGCCGGCGTCATCACCGCCTTTAACTTCCCGGTCGCCGTCTGGAGCTGGAACGCGATGATCGCCGCTGTCTGCGGAGATTGCGTGGTGTGGAAGCCGTCATCCGACACGCCGCTCACGGCGATCGCCGTCCAGAAGATCTGTAACCGGGTGCTGGACCGCCACGGCTGGAAGGGCGTGTTCAACCTCGTGATCGGCCGCGGCTCCGTCGTCGGCGAACGGCTGCTCGCCGACCGCCGCGTTCCGCTGATCAGCGCCACCGGCTCCTGCCAGATGGGCTACCGTGTGGCCGAGGTCGTCGGCAAACGCCTGGGACGCACGATACTGGAGCTCGGCGGCAACAACGGCGTCATCGTCATGAACGACGCCGACCTCGACCTGGCACTCCGCGCCGTCCTTTTCGGCGCAGTTGGCACGGCCGGCCAGCGGTGCACCACAATTCGCCGCCTGTTTCTTCAGAAGGACGTGGCTGCCCGCCTCACCGAGCGCCTCGTCGCGGCCTACAGGCAGGTGCGCATCGGCGATCCGCTGGAGGAAGCCACGTTGATGGGACCGCTCGTCAACCGGCAGGCCGTCGCCGACATGATGGAGGGCCTCCGCGTCATCCGCGAGCAGGGAGGCGAAATCCTCTCGGGCGGCCACGTGCTCGACCGGCCCGGGGGTTGTTACGTCGAGCCCACCCTCGTCCGCGCACGGCCGGAGATGCCCGTGCTGCGGGAGGAGATCTTCGCGCCGATCCTTCACCTGATCGAGTTCGACACCCTCGACGAGGCCATCCGCTGGCACAACGACGTGCCGCAGGGCCTCTCCTCGGCCATGTTCACCACCAATCTCCTTTCCGCCGAGACCTTCCTGAGCGCCCGCGGCAGCGACTGCGGCATCGCCAACATCAACATCGGCACGAGCGGCGCCGAAATCGGCGGCGCTTTCGGCGGAGAAAAGGAAACCGGCGGCGGCCGCGAGGCGGGCAGTGACGCGTGGAAACAATACATGCGCCGCCAGACCGTCACCATCAACTGGTCCGGCGAACTCCCCCTCGCCCAAGGCATAGAGTGGGGAAAAACCGGGGACAGCCCGCATGTTCCCGCGCCCAGCGGAAACGGCGGGTAAGCATGCACGCTGTCCCCGGATTACACACCCACCTGTTGACCCAGCCAGTCCGGCCGCTTCAGCACGTCGCGCGGCTTGCTGCCGTCCGGTGGGCCGATGATGCCCTCGCGCTGCATCATGTCGAGGATCCGCGCCGCCCTCCCATAGCCTAGGCGCAACCGCCGCTGGAGCGTTGACGTCGAGGCCTTGCCCATCTCCACCACCACGCGCACCGCATCTTCGTAAAGCGGGTCCAGCTCGCCGTCGAATTCCTCCAGCTCCTCTTCTTCTTCGTCCGACGGTGGCGCGGTGAGGAACGTCTGGTCGTACTCCGGGGCCGCCTGCTGTTTCCAGAAATCGACCACCCGGTTGATCTCGCGCTCGGTGACCAGCGCGCCGTGTACGCGGATGAGGCGGGACGAGCCCGGCGGCAGAAACAGCATGTCGCCCTTGCCGAGCAGGTGCTCCGCCCCCATCACGTCCAGGATCGTGCGCGAATCCACCCGCGTGGCCACGCGGAAGCTGATCCGCGCCGGGAAGTTCGCCTTGATCAGGCCCGTGACCACGTCTACGCTCGGCCGCTGTGTCGCCAGCACGAGGTGGATGCCCACCGCCCGCGCCATCTGCGCCAGCCGCGTCACCGCTTCCTCGACGTTGCCGCGCTCCACCATCATCAGATCGGCCAGCTCGTCGATGAACACCACGATGTAGGGCAGCGGGTCCAGTTCGTCGTCCGGCGTGTCCGCTTCGGTGAACAGACTGCGCGGTTCGGCCTGGATCTGCCGGACCTTCCGGTTGAACTGCTCGATGTTCCGCACACCTTGCGATGCCAGCAGCCGCAGCCGCCGCTCCATCTCGAGCACGGCGTTCCGGAGCGCGTTGGTCGCCTTCTTGGGATCGGTGATCACCGGCGTCAGCAGGTGAGGGATGCCCTCGTACAGCCCCAGCTCCAGCCGCTTCGGGTCCACCAGGATCATCCGCACCTGCTCCGGCGTGCATTTGAACAGGATGGCCATGATCATCGAGTTCAGCATCACGCTCTTGCCAGAGCCCGTCGACCCCGCGATCAGAAGGTGCGGCATCGTGTCGAGCGAGGTCACCTTGATCCGGCCGCTGATGTCCTTCCCAAGTGGAATCGTCAGCCGCGCAGGCGCGTTCTGGAACTCCTCCGACTCCAGGATCTGCCTGAGGCCGATTACCTCGCGCTTCGTATTCGGCACCTCGATGCCGACCGTCGGCTTGCCCGGGATCCGCTCGATCAGGATGGACTCGGCCTGGAGCCCGAGGCACAGATCCTCGTTCAGGGTGACGATCCGGCTGTACTTGATGCCCGCCTCCGGCTTGAATTCAAAGGTCGTCACCACCGGCCCCGGATTGATCTGCACCACGGAGCCGAGAACGTTGAACTCCTCGAACTTGGACTTGATCCTCGCCGCCGTATCCTTCAGTTCTTCCTCGTCGAACGGGCTTCTGCCCGGCGTTTCATTCAGCAGCTCGCTCGACGGCAACTGGAACTCGGGCCGTTTGTGAGCAGCCGGCTTGCGCTCCAGCTCAACCGCCACAGCGTCCACCTCCGGCGGTGGGAATGGTTCCGCATGAGCGTCCGTTCTCCGCGCCCCCGGCGGCAAGTCCTCCAAAGTACGGATTGGGATGTCTTCCGGCGGCACGGGCGGCGGCTCCGCCACCGGAGCGCTTTCGGCTTTCTGAAGCGCCGCCGCCACTGCGGGCTGCTCCGGTTCGGGCAGGATTGACTCCCGGATCCGCTTCGAGCGCAACAGGACCCTCTCGGCTTTCGCCTTCGCCACTTCCTCCTTCCGGCGCAGCCGCTCTACGCGCCACAGCCGCCACCGTTCACCGGCCGCCTGCATCCAAGTGATCGGCCCGCTGAACCAGCGGCGCAGTTTCGAAAGCGTGAAGCTCGTGGCCAGGTAGAAGGAGACGATCAGCGAGGTCACCGCGAGCACCGTCGCGCCGGTCAGGTTCATCGCCGCTCGCGCTGCGTCGGCTGCCGCCTCGCCGATCAGCCCTCCGGCAAGGATCGAGTCGCCATAAAAGCGCCAATCGGGCAGAAGTCCCAGGGCCGTGCTGACGCTCAGCAGGAACAGCGCGCAGCCCGCCACCTTGATCCAGGGCGCTTCGATCGCCTCCGAGCGGATCCACTTCCAGGCCAGCAGAAGTACCAGGACCGGCAGGACGAAGGCGGCCAGGCCGAACGCCTGGAGGGCGCCATCGGCCACGTAGGAACCCACGTAGCCGATCAGATTGCTGGGCTTGCCTTCACCCGCCGCGGTGTTCCAGGAGGCGTCCTGAAAGTGGTAGGAGAGCAGGCTCAGCCACAGGAGCACACCCCCGCCGAGGAGGACGAACCCGGTGACTTCATTGAGCCGCGGGCGGCCCGTCGGTGACAAAAATCTCATCCCGCTGATGCGCGGAAGATAGCGGCCAGAGCAATCACTATTATGCCAAAAATGATCCGGTAATAGATGAACAATTTCAACGTGTGTTCCCGCAAGTATCGCAAGAGGAAGCCGATCACCAGGCAGCCGGTGACGCCGCTGACGAGGATGCCCAGCACGAACGGCGTTCGAAGGTGCGGCGGCACCCCGCCGGCCTGGTACAGATCCCAAACCGCCTTCGCCGCGGCGGCGGCCACGGCCGGAGTCGAAAGCAGGAAGGAGAACCGCGCCGCCGCCGGCCGGTTGATATCGCGCAGCAGCCCCGCCACGATCGTGATACCGCTGCGCGAAGTGCCCGGAATCAAGGCGATTGCCTGCGACGCGCCGATGATCAGTGTGTCGGCAAAGCCGATCTCCGCCATCCCCTTGCGGCGCTTGCCGATCCGCTCCGCCAGGATCATCAGCACGCCCACGCCCACCAGCATGCTCCCGATCAGGATCCGGCTGTGCCGCCACTCGTTTTCCGCCAGATCGTGGACCAGCAGCCCCGCCACTCCCACCGGCACTGTCGCCAGACCGATCAGCCAGATCAGGCGGCGGTTCTGCGCCAGTTCCGGGTCACGGCCGTAGTGCAGACCGAAACCCTGAGCCGTGATTTGCAGGATGTCGCGCCAGAAGTACAGCAGCACCGCGGCCAGGGTCCCCAGGTGCAGCGCGATGTCGAAAACGAGCGTCTGGTCGCGCCAGTTCAACAGCCACGGCGCGAGCGCCAGATGCGCCGAGCTGCTGATCGGCAGGAATTCCGTGACTCCCTGCACGATCGCGAGGATGATCACCTGGTGGAGCGGCATGAGGATAAACAAGTCATCGTACCGCACCCCCTGCGCCTCGCCACGCTACGATGGTGAGCGTCATGCGGACCGCAAGCGCTCTGCTGCTGGTGATATGGATGACGCCGGCGCTCGTCGCCGGCGAACTGTTCTTCGATGATTTCTCGCGATACCCTCCGGGCTGGCTTTCCGAGCCCGTGGGTCAGTTGAACGCGGCCATCCAGGAGTACCACTACCTGCCGCACCGCGGCGTGCCGCTCGGGCCATGGGCGAACCCCATCAACCACCTTGACTCCTGGATCATCGGCGACGAGAACGGCAAGCCTTACCTCGAGCAACATCTCGTCAACAGCGACTGGTCGAAGTTGATGAACCCGCTGTTCATCACCGGCGACCCGGAGTGGACCGACTACGACGTCGAGGTCAGCGTGAAGCCTCTCTCGCTGGCCGAAATGGCGGGCGTCGTCTTCCGCTATCACACCAACCGGCGTTACTACCTCTTTGCCCTCACCGGCGGGAAGACGGCGCGCCTTGCCATCCGCCTGCCGCTCGAAAAGACGTTCCGCGTCGCGGAATGGCGGGAACTCGCCGCGGCCGAGTTCCCCTATGACGCCAGGCGCTACTACCGGCTCAAGGTCGAAAACCGCGGGCCCGCCATCCGTGCTTACATCGACGGCAAGCTGGTGCTCGAGGCCTCCGATAGCGAGATCCTAAAAGGCAAAGCCGGAGTGGCCGCGAATATCCCCGCGCGCTTCCAGGACTTTCGTGTCACTGCCACGGACGATTCCGAGCGCGCGATCCGCGAGCGCATTGCGCGCCGTGAGGCAGAACTCTCCGAGCTTCGCGCCGCGAATCCGAAGCCGAAGCTTTGGAGGAAGTTCACGACCCCGAAGTTCGGCGCCGGCCGCAACGTGCGTTTCGGCGATCTTGATGGCGACGGCGCTCTCGACGTGCTGATCGCCCAGAACATCCCGCGCGTCGGCGGCGACGGCTTCGTCCACATCAGTTGTCTCACCGCCGTCACTCTCGACGGCAAAGTGCTCTGGCAATCCGGACGCCCCGACCCGCGCAACGGCCTGCTGACCTCGGACACTCCTTTCCAAATCCACGACCTCGACGGCGACGGCCGCGAGGAGGTCGTCCTCGCGCGCGACTTCCAGCTCCAGGTGCTCGACGGCGCTACGGGCAAAGTGAAGAAGTGGACGTGGATGCCGGAAATGCCCGCCGGCCTCCGGCAGCGGCCCTACGAGCTGAACAACGGCGACTCGATCGCCTTCGTCAACCTTTCCGGAGCGAAGTGGCCTCGCGAGATCCTCGTTAAGGACCGCTACAACAACTTTTGGATCTACGACAACGCTCTCAACTTCCTGTGGAAAGGACAGGGGCAGGTAGGCCACTTCCCTTACCCGGTCGATGTGGACGGCGATGGCCGCGAGGAGATCGCCATCGGCTATGCCCTCTGGCGTCATGATGGCCGCCAGCTCTGGAGCCGCGACGCCGAACTGCGCGATCATGCCGACGGCATCGCCATGGGCAACTTCAGCGGTGATCCGAACGGCCCGATTCGCACTTACGCCTGCGGCAGCGACGAAGGTTTCCTCCTCTTCGACCGCGACGGCAACATCCTCAAGCATGTGCGCATCGGCCACGCGCAAAGCCCCAGCATCGGCAGATACCGCACGGACGTCCCCGGCGTGCAACTGCTCACGGTGAACTACTGGCGAAACCCCGGCATCCTGTCGCTGTTCGACTTCGATGGCAACCTCCTCGCGCAGGAGGAACTCATCCACTCCGGTTCACCGCTGCTGCCGGTCAACTGGCGCGGCGACGGGCAGGAGTTCGCCATGCTCTCCGGCAACGTGAAGGATGGCGGCCTCATCGACGGGCACATGCGCCGCGTGGTGATGTTCCCCAATGACGGACACCCGGACCTGGCCTTTTACGTCGCCGATCTGACCGGTGACCCGCGCGACGAGATCGTCCTTTGGGACCAGGAGCGCGTCTGGATCTACACTCAGGATCGCCCGTTTCGGGGAGCGCCGATCTACGCCCCCGTCCGCAGCCCGCACTACAACGAGTCGAATTACCGCACCACCGTCTCGCTTCCTGCTTGGAAATGAGGGCGGGCAATTCTACCCGGAGCGGGCAAGAAGGACACGCCGAGAAAGAATGATCCGACTCCGGGCCGGCTGAGATCTCATTATTTTTCAATGACATCCAGCAGCAGGGCCGCTTGGCCGCGAAATTGCCCCGATAACGACCGCAGACCGCGGCCCACCTGGAAGCACCGAGATAAAGAGAAAACAAGACACGGGGAGTGAACAAAGTGCCGGCGATTTCAATTACCTACGAACGGGCAGGAACTGCGAAAGTGGAGGAAGCGACTACTGATCAGCAGCAGTGCCTCTATTGCGGGAAGACATTGAACCTCCTGCGAAGGCTCTCTAAGAGCCGCTTCTGCGCGGTCGAGCACCAGAAGCAGTGGTCCCTGGAGCGTCTCTCGCGCGCCTTGGCGACCGAATAGTATCCTCACTGGTTCGCCTCGCCCACCCCGACGCTGACAACCAGCTCGACCTTGTTGTCGGCCACAGGAGAACAAACGGTGCGCGTTAACCTGCCTGGGAACGGCTGCCTCCTTGTGGTGTCAACAGGCCTGCGGATTCATTGAACACTACCGGAGTGCTGGCCCATCGAGCTGGATCAGCGGACCCTTCGGCGTTACACAGGATCTTTCGGGTGAAGCGGTGAAGCTGCGCAACGGCATCCCTCTTCGAGGCGAGCTGCCATGTTCGTGGCGCCGTAGGACCGCCTGAACTTTGTGAACCTCGACTTCGTACCTTAGTTCCGAGGAACCCCACATACGCGTCGCCGCGAATCTGACCTGTGGCGGCACCTCAGTCTCAAGGCGAGGACCTGCATGACGCACCAAACATCTGCCGTGCTGCTCGGATTGACATTCTTGTCGGCGTGTTCTGCAATCGCTGCCGCAGACGAACTCGATGCGTACGTCACCACTGAAATGCTCTCTCGAAAGATCCCTGGGGCAGCGATTGGTGTCATCGATCATGATCGCGTGATGAAACGAATGTACGGTTCCGCAAACCTCGAGACTGCCGCGCCGGTTCGCATCGATAGCGTCTTTGAGATCGCATCCGTGACCAAGCCCTTCACTGCCTCGGCCGTCATGTTGCTCGTGCAAGATGGCAAGATTCACCTTGACGATCCGATTGATACGCTGATCGAGCGTGCACCGGCGGCTTGGAAGGGAATCACCGTGCGCCATTTGCTCTCTCACACATCGGGCTTGCGAGGTGGAGGCTGGGTTGAATGCAACGGGTCGCCGTTGCTGGATATCAGCAGCGGGCAGCAGTTCGAGGACATCGTCAAGTCTCCTCTCCTCTTTGCTCCAGGAGAGGGTGCGACGTACAGCGATCCTGGTTACTTCCTGCTGGGCATGATCATCGAGAGAGCCTCGGGACTGCTGTACCGCCATTTCATGCAGCAGCGCGTCTTTGTTCCAACCGGAATGACTTCGACTCGAATACTCGACCGCCGCGAGATCGTGAAGGGACACGTTTCGTGCTACACCCTCCGGAACGGTCAAGTCGAGCACAATCGGCGCGTCTGGCAGCACGAACTGCCCTCGTACTTCGGAATATTGACTACGGTCGACGACATGATACGGTGGGACACCGCTCTCAAGAAGGGTCGGTTGCTAAGACCGGAGACACTGTCCGCCATGTGGACGCCAACCAGGCTCAAAAATGGCGAAGTGGCCTTGGTCGACGGCCAGCCGTATGGTCTCGGGTGGTTCGTCGGAGCCGTGAATGGCCACCGAATTGTAGGCCATCCCGGGTTCCTCGGGTCTGTTGTGTTTCGATTCCTTGATGACGGTCTGACGATCATCGTGCTCACGAACTTGGATGTGGCATCGGGCCCCCATCAGGTGAAGCTGGCTCTAGGAGTGGCATCACGCCTCCGACCAGAAATGGCTCCAGCGTTGGCTCCGTATCTGGAAGGCGCCAGAACTACAACTCATAGGGCGAGATGAAGTCGAATCACCTGCAAAGTGGCCTAGTGTCGACCGAAACCGGGCTTATTGCCTGTAGGGAACTCCTGATCCAGACAACTACTCGCGGTCCAGCAGGTGACGCTCCTCTTCGATGACGAACACCGGATGAGCGGGCCGGTCTCGGTGGTCTGGCATTCGAAGACGTCCTTCGCCGGGTATCCCGAACAGGTATCTCACCGTGCCTCCGCGCACCCGGAGCGTAACGCGAAACGAGTCGCTGGCCTGGACCAGATCATCCACCTCGGCCTGGATCAGCTACTAGATAATGCGGCTCGCCTCGAAAGGGCCGGCCTCGAC
>CAYZJD010000109.1:0-12244 GCA_964478455.1 uncultured Solibacteraceae bacterium
CGGCTGCCGGAGGCTGACCACGCCGCTCGCGGGCTCGGCGTCGCCCCAGCTTTCGAGCGGATGGCGGTCCGGGCAGACGTAGTGCGCGACGGCGGCCGTCTCGTCCATCCGTTCGCCGAGGCTGACGATGAGGGGAACGCGTCCGAGCGAGTTGCCTCCCGACAGATCGTAGACGGGATTCGCGCCCCAGATGATGACGGCCGCCAGCTTGCCGGCGGCAGCATCACGGAGAAGTCCCTCGACCTCGCGGTCGTTGCCCGTTCGCTGGTAGGACGGATGCTCGACGTCGAGCGTCGCGCCGTAATTGCCGAGTAACTGGTTGATGCGATTACAGGCGGTCTGCGCGCCAACATCCTGCACGCCCGAGATCAGGAGGCTCCGGCCGCGGGCATCCATGAGCCGCTTTGCCAGCTCGCCGGTGACGCCGTCGCCGGGCGCGCCGCTCTCGATTCTCGCGGCCAGTTCCGAAAGCATCGGACCGATCTCGCCGGGCGCGACGATGACCCGCCGGTCGGCCTTCGTGCCGGTGAGTGACATGCGCGGCTGGATCTGGGCGTGCCAGGAGAAGCGGCCCGCTTCGGGGCGGCGGCCGGCCGAGTAACCGGCGGTGAATTCGACCGGAGAAATCCACGTGCCGAGGAAATCGGCGTCGAAGCTGACGATGACCTCGGCGCGGTCGAAGTGGTAGCGCGGCAGCAGACGCGCGCCGTGAGTCTGCTCGTGGGCATCGAGGATCGCCGAGCAGGAAAGAGCGTCGTACTCGACGTGCTTTGCGTCGCGGAAGCTTGCGAGGAAACGGGTGATCGCGGCGCGGGCTGTGGGGCTCGTGACGGTGCCGCTGAGGAAGCGCACGGCGCCGCCGCTCTTGCGGATCGACTCGAACTCCGCCGCCAGCGCGCGGTCCACTTCATCCCAGGCGGCCGGCTTGCCTCGAGCCAGTGGTTGTTTCAGGCGCAGGCTGTCGTAAAGCCCGAGAATCGATGCCTGGCCCACGGCGCACAGTCCTCCGCGGGAAAGCGGGTGATCCGGATTGCCTTCGAGCTTGATGGGGCGGCCGTCGCGTGTCTTGACGAGCAGGCCGCAGCCGGCGGGGCAAGCCGCGCACGTGGAGGCGTAGTACATGGCGCGGCCGGGAGTGATTCCCTCGGGCTGCACAAGATAGGGCGCCGCCTTGTTCACCGGCGCCTGGCGGCAAGCGGTGAGGAATGCGCCGGCGAAGGTGAAGCCGGCCGCGCGGAGGAAACCGCGGCGGTCGGGACCGGCTTCCACCTGGAGCGGCGTTTCGGCGAACTCCGGCGCCGCGCTCCGCCGCCCCGCGGTGGGTTCACGCTCGGCCAGACTCTTCCAATATCTCTTCGCCATGCGTTCTCCTCAGTAATGGCAGACCGAGCAGTCCGTCGAAGCGTGAACCGTCATTCCCGAGACGCCGGCCCGGTTGACCTCGCGGTGACAGTTGACGCACCATCCCATGCTCAGGTCGGAGATCTGCCGCACGCGCTCCATCGTCTCCACCGGGCCGTGGCAGGTCTGGCACGCCACCTGGGCGCGCACGTGCGCCCGGTGATCGAAGTAAACGAAGTCCGGGAGGTTATGCACCTTCGTCCAGGCGACCGGCTGCAACGCGCGTCCCGGTTCTCGTTCAAACTTCGCGTTGAGAGCGAGGGCGTCGTAGATCTTCTGGATCTCCGGCGACGCGATCATCCGCGGTTGCCGTTTCTCTTTCTGCGCCAGCTCATCCTCGGCGCGGAGCGCGCCGAGCGTCGCCGTGACGTAGCGATGGCAGTTCATGCAGACGCCGGCCGGCGGGATGCCCGCGTGGCGGCTTGTCTCCGCGCTGAAGTGGCAGTACAGGCACGGGATCTGCAACTCTCCCGCGTGCAGGCGATGCGAGTAGGCGACGGGCTGCACCGGCTCGTAGCCGCGCTGGTTGCCGGGAAGCGAGAACTGCGAGATCGATCCCAGCAGCATCAACAGGCTGCCCGCCAGCCCGGCCGCGAGGATGAGCGTGACCAATCTGTGACTCATTTTGCCGTCTCGGGATTCGCCGCCCCTGGGGCCGACGCCGTGAGGATCACCGGCTCACCGGCATACTTCAGGACCCACGCCATCGAGAGAGAGAAGAGGGCGAGGAAGATGAAGACAACGAAGCCGATCGAGTACCCGCGCTGGCCGAGGTCTTTCACCGCGAAGGCCAGCATCGGCGGAATCGCGAAGCCGCCGAAGGCGCCCAGCCCCCCAACCCAACCGGCCGCGCCTCCCACTGCCTGCAGCACCGCTTGAGGAACCAGCTTGAAGACGGCCGCATTACAGATCCCCATGCCCACGGCCAGCAGGATTTCTCCCGGCACGGCCAGCTCGAACTGCTGGGCGTTGACCATCATGAGCGCGCCGGCGAGCATGATGAGCAGCGCGAGAACCGCGGTATTTTCTCCTCCTTCACGGAGACGATCGGACAGAACTCCGCCGGCCAAACGAATCAGCGAAGCCAGCATGGAATACAAGGCCGTGAGTAAACCCGCAACCACCGGGGTGACACCGAAGTATGAAGTCCAGTAAGTTGGCAGCCACGCGGTCAGCGCGATGAATCCGCCGAATGTTGTGAAGTAGATCCAGACCAGTGCCCAGGTCTTCCAGATCCGCGCCGACCTCTTCAGGCTGTCCGAAAGGCTTCCGGCGGGAAACAACGATTGTCCTTGCTCGATCGCTAACTTCCTGGCTTCCCCCTCCGGAGTGCCTTGGGCGCGAAGTTGAAAGTACCAAGCGTTCCGGCCGTACAAGCCGTAAAGAATCGTGCCAGCCAGGAGCAGAATAGACCAAGCTACATAAGAGCCGGCTAATCCCCAGGCAGCGAGAGCCAGCGGGAGCAGAAGGGAGAACAAGCCGGGGGCAAGGTTGCCGCACCCGCCGAAAATCGCCAGCGCCCGGCCCTGCTTGTTCTGCGGAAACCAGTAAGAAACCTGACTGATGCCCACGGAGAAGGTTGCGATCCCGCATCCGCATAGCACTGCGAGGAACAACAGCAGCGGATAGTAGGAAGCCGTGAGGCGCTCCGGGTAAACAAGATGCACAACCGCGGTCAGGCCGGCCATGCCCACCACCGACAGTGAGAGGAGGACCAGAAACGGCTTGCGCCCGCCGGTCGTGTCCACCCAGGCCGAGAAAGGGATGCGCAGGATGGACCCGGAAAGGGAGGGCATGGCGACAAGAAACCCGACGGCCAGCGGGCCCAGTTGCATGACTTCCTGAAACCGCTTCGCTGTCGGTCCGAACAAGGCCACCGCCGCGAAGCCGACGAAGAAGCCCAGCGTGGCGGCGAACAGTCCGTGACCCGGAGTGCCCTTAAGTTCCTTCACGAGATCCTCCCTCACACTCGTCCAGCCGCCGGACGGCGGTACCAGCGCACGACCTGCGGCCTGCGCCAGAGATACGGGTTCGGAACCACCAGCACGTGCACCAGCCGGGTGAAGGGGAAGAACGCGATCAGGACATAGGCGTTCACGATGTGGAACTTCACCAGCCACGGCATGGCGGAGAGATAACCGACTTGCGGGTTCAGCTTGAGAATGGACCACAGGTACGGCGTGGCCGAGGCGGCAAACCACGACGAGCCCCAGGGATAAGACACCGCGATGCCAATGCCGGAGACCACCTGGAGCAGGAGGAGGGCCAGCACAATCCAGTCGCGCGCGGTGGTGACGCGGCGGATCTTGCTGACCGTGTGACGCCGGAGGATCGCGGCTCCGAGGCCGACCAGGGTGAACAGCCCGAAGACGAGCGCCGTGGCCTCCAGGATGTAAAGGCGGAGCGGGCGGCTGTTCCACCACAGGATCTGGCGGGGAACGAGGAAGGCGACGACGTGGCCCGCGAGCACGAAGAGGATTCCGTAGTGGAACGGCACGAGTCCCCAGAAATGCTGCCGGTTCTCGAGAAACTGCGACGACAGGCTGGAGTAAGTGAAGCTCCTGAGCCGGTAACGCGTAATGGTCACAAGAAAGAAGGTGAAGAAAGCGACATAAGGCAGAGCGACGAAAAAGACCTGATCGAGATAGTGCGAGGTACTAGGCATGAGAGCCTCCCAATAGCACAGGCGATTTCGCCTGTGCGAGCGAGCGCAGGGCCTTCAGCAAACTGGCGAAGGGATTGCCTTTCTCCTCGGTAATTGCTGAAAAAGGGGTCAGACCGCTCTGGCCCCGAGTCGCCTGGGACGTGTTGACAACATCTTGCGCTACGGGGCAGAGAAGTCTGACCCCTTTTTCGAGCGCCGCGATCATTTTGTCGAGGGCCGGAAGCAGAAACGAGGCGATGAACTCCGCCGCCTCGCCTTCCTCCATCCGGGCGACGAGCGGCAGGACGTGCGTCAGGTGGTCCGGCAGTTCGGCGGACTCGGCCAGGCCGAACCTGCGCATCTCGCCGCGGAGCTTTACAAGGAACTCGCCGCGCTCGTACTGCTCGCCGAAAATGTGCCAGCCGATGTCGAGAGCGCAGTCGGGATTGAGATCGAAGGTCTGAATGAACAGTTCCTGCAACTCCCCGGTCCGGAGGGGAGCGACGAGCCGGGCGAACTCGAGAAGCTCCGGCGAGCCGAGCGTTTCGGCGCAGCGGGCCGCCTGTTCGCGGTAGCCGTCGCCGGGATATTGGAACAGTCGCGCCAGTTGATCCATTTCACATCCCCCTTCGCGGTCCGGCGAGGAAACCGAAGCCGACGCCCTGCTTGTGCGCCAACGGGTCGCCGAGCATCTCGATGGCCTCCTCGCGGTGCATCGGCGGGATCACGAACCGCTCCTCGAAAGTGCAGAGCGAAGTGAGGCGGTAGATGGCCTCGGCTTGCTCCGGGGAGCAATCGGCTCCGCGCAGCATGCGGGCGGCGGTCTCCATGGTGACGTCGCCGACGGTGAGGGCGCGGCGATACCAGCGGACCGCCTTCTGCTTGCGCAGGGCGTAGCGCACTTTTCCTTCGTGGCCGGCACCGAACAGGTTGGCCAGAAACTTCATCGGCACGCGCGCCTCGTCGATGTCGTGGAAGAGGTCCTCGGAAACGTTGTCCACCTTGCCGGACTGCGCGTTAGCCATCACCGGGGCCATCGGCGGGACGTAGAACAGCATCGGGAGGGTGCGATATTCGATGTGCGGAGGCAGCGCGATCTTCCACGCCTTGACGAACTGGTAGACGGGCGAGCGCTGGGCGGCCTCGATGACCGAGTCATGGATCCCGTTGGCGCTGGCAGCCGCAGTCACGGCCGGGTCGGACGGATCGAGGATGAGGGAGCGCTGCGCCTCGACGAGTTCCTCCGCCGGCTTGCGGGCGATGTCCACGATCTTCTCGGCGTCGTAGAGGAGCACGCCGAGGTAGCGGATGCGGCCCACGCAGGAGTGGAAGCAGGCCGGGGCCTGGCCCGTTTCCAGGCGCGGGAAGCAGAGGATGCACTTCTCCGACTTGCCGGTGTGCCAGTTGAAGAACATCTTCTTGTACGGGCAGGCGGCGATGCAGGCGCGCCAGGCGCGGCAGCGGTTCTGGTCCACGAGCACGATGCCGTCCTCGCCGCGCTTGTACAGCGCGCCCGAGGGGCAGGCGGCCACGCAGGCCGGGTTCAGGCAGTGGTTGCAGATGCGGGGAAAGTAGAAGAAGACCAGCCGCTCGACGGCGAACAGTTGCTGCCGCTGCTCCGGGGTGAGGCCCTTCAGGTTCGAGTCGTTCTCGGCGTAGACGGGCGAGCCGCCCAGGTCGTCATCCCAGTTCGGACCAGACTCGATGTTGATCAGCTCGCCGGTGACCATCGAGATCGGCCTCGCAGTGGGCTGGTCGGGCCCTTCCGGCGCGTTGAACAGGTGCTGGTAATCGTAGGTCCATGGCTCGTAATAATCGTCGATGGTCGGCATGTGCGGGTGGTGGAAGATATTGAAGACCGTTTTGGACTTACTGGTGGATCTCAGGCGCAGGTCGCCGTTATCGGCCTGCCAGCCGCCGCAATATTTCTCCTGGTCCTCCCAGGCCGTGGGATAGCCCGTACCGGGCTTGGTTTCCACGTTGTTCCACCACATGTATTCGGCGCCGGTCCGGTCCGTCCAGATGTTCTTGCAGGCGATGCTGCAAGTGTGGCAGCCGATGCACTTGTCGAGGTGAAACACCATCGAGACTTGCGATCGAACGTTCATTGTTTCAGCCCTTCTTCTAAGGAACGCCAGTGTTCCTCTCTCCTCTTCCGCCGCCCGAAGCACACCCGCCTCAGGCTGGCAAGGAGGCGGCCAAAGCCGCCTACCACTTCAGCTCCGGCAGCTTGCGGACGAGCACGTGGGTGTCGCGGTTGACCCCCGTCGGACCCCAATAGTTGAAATGGAACGTGAACTGCCCGTAGCCGCCCACCATCAGGTTCGGCTTCAGCCGGACACGCGTGAGGCTGTTGTGGCCGCCGGCCCGACGGAAGTTTCTGAGCGGCGAGCGCGGCACCGAGTAGGTGCGCTCGGGCGAGTGGTACTGGATGGAGATGCCGCGCGGGATGCGCGCGCTGACGGCGGCGCGGGTCACGACGACGCCGTGGTCATTATGGACCTCCACCCAATCGTTGTCGTTGATCCCTAGTTCGGCTGCGTCCTTGTCGTTCATCCAGAACGGCTCGACGCCGCGGGAGAGCGTCGTCATGCGCTGGTTGTCGCCGTAAGTGGAATGAATGTGCCACTTGCCATGCGGGGTGAGGTAGTTGAGCATCATCGTCCGCTCATCCCCCTGGCTGACTCGGAGGTCAGCGTATTGCTTCGGGAGCGGCTTCGGTTTGTAAGTCGGTAAGTGCTCGCCGAACTGGATGTAGCCGGGATGATCGAGATAAAAATGCTGCCGGCCTGTGAGGGTACGCCACGGCACCAAGCAGTCCACGTTATAAGTAAATGGCGAGTAAGCGCGCCCGTTGTCCACCAGCCCGGACCACATCGGGCTGTTGACGAAGCGCATGGGGCGCGCTTGCAGGCCCTTGTAGTCCGTGCGGATGCTGCGGGTCTTGTCGGCCAGGTGGACCAGCGGCACGCCGGTCTTCTCTTCCATGTTCTTGTAGGAACGCCAGGCCAACTCGCCGTTGGTCACGGTGGCCAAGCGGAGAATGGCGTCGCAGGCCTCTTCGTCGGCGAACAGCGACGGATACTCCTTGCCGTCCCACTCGACCAGCGCCGAAGTGCGCATCATCTCGTCGTAGACGTCGTCCACCTTGTACTGCGTGCCGTGCGCGCCAAGGCCGTTCTCGCGCACCAGCGGGCCCCACGAGATGAACTGGTTGTAGAGGTTCTTGTAGTCGCGCTTGACCACGCGCAGCGCCGGCATCGTCTTTCCGGGAATCGCGTCGATTTCGCCGGCGAGCCAGTCGCGCATGGCCGGCTGGGCGATCTCGGCCGGGGTGTCGTGAGCCAGCGGATTGGCCACGAGGTCCTCGACCGGCTCGGGGAAGTGCCTGGCCGCCAGCTCGGAGAACTTCCTGGCGATAGTGCGGAAGATCTGCCAGTCGCTCTTGGATTCCCAGCACGGAGGAACGGCGGCCGAGAGCGGATGAATGAAGCTGTGCAGGTCGGTCGAGTTCAAGTCCGCTTTCTCGTACCAGGTGGCGGCGGGCAGGACGATGTCCGAGTACAGCGCGGAGGTGTCCATCCGGAAGTTGAGATCGACGACGAGGTCCATCTTGCCCTGCGGCGCCTGCGCGTGCCAGACGATTTCGTTGACCGCGCCGCCGGCCAGTTCCTCGGCGATGGCGTTGGTGTGCGTGCCGAGATAGTGCCTGAGAAAGTACTCATGGCCCTTGGCGCTGGACATGAGCGCGTTGCCGCGCCAGATGAACCAGACCCGGGGCCAGTTCTCGGGCGCGTCCGGATCCTCGACGGAGAAGCGGAGCTTGCGCTGTTTGAGTTCATCGACGGCGTAGCGGACGATCTCCTCTGGCTCGCGCGCGCCGGCGGCCCGCGCGTCGCGGACAATCTCGAGCGGGCTCCGGTTGAACTGCGGGTAGAACGGCAGCCACCCGTTGCGCACGGCCTTGACCTGGATGTCGGCCGTGTGGCCGTGCGCGAGTGAGCCCGGCTTCCCGTTTTGGGGAACGGTGTGGTAGTCGGTGAAATCGCGCTCGTAGCGCCACTGGTCGGTGTGAATGTAGTGCCAGCTCGGCGCGTTCTGAAGGCGAGAAGCGGGGAACCAGTCGCGGGCGAAGGCCATCGCCGACCACGGTTCCATCGGAGCGAGCTTCTCCTGGCCCACGTAGTGCGCCAGCCCGCCGCCGTTGACGCCCACGCAGCCGCAGAACATCAGCGCGTGGATGCCGGCGCGGTACATCAGGTTGTTGTGATACCAGTGATTGATGCCTGCGCCGATGATGATGGTGCACTTGCCGCCGGTGAGCCTGGCGGTGTTGGCCCATTCGCGGGCGAAGCGGACGAGCGTTTCGCGACCCATGCCGGTGTACTTTTCCGCCCACGCCGGCGTGTACGGCTGGCTTTCGTCGTCGTAGTTTCTCGGGTAATCACCCTCCAGGCCGCGCGCGACACCGTACTGCGCCATGAGCAGGTCGTAGACGGTGGCGACGGTAACCGTGCCGCCGCCTGCGGTTTGGATCTTCTTGACGGGCACGCCGCGGCGGATGACGCGGCCCTCGCCGAAATCGTCGAGGGCCACTTGCACCACGCCGTCATTGGCGTTGAGGAAAGTGAGCTGCGGGCGTATCTCGCTCGAGTCCAGACCGTCCTTGAGCAGCAGGTTCCACTTGCCCTTTTCCTTGCCCCAGCGGAAGCCGGCGCTGCCCATCGGCATCTTGGCACACGCCTGTTCGGCGTCCCACATCAGGAACTTCCAGTCGCCGTTCTCGACGTCTTTGTAAGTGGCGAGCCGGTTGGCGCGCAGTAGCTGGCCCGCGCGCCATTCTCCGTTTTCTTCGTCGAGTTCCACCAGCAGCGGCGCGTCAGTGTACTTGCGGGTGTAGTCGAGGAAGTAGTCCACCGGCTGCTCATGGTGGAACTCCTTGAGGAGCACGTGATTCACGGCCATCCACCAAGCCCCGTCCTGGCCGGCGTTGATCGGGATCCACTCGTCGGCGTACTTGGAGACCTGGCTGAAGTCAGGCGAGAAGACCCACATCTTGGAACCGTTGTGGCGGGCTTCGGCGGCGAAGTGGCAGTCGGGCGTGCGGGTCATGTTGAGGTTCGCGCCCATGACCGCCAGCAGCTTTGCGTTGTACCAGTCGGCCGATTCGTGGACGTCGGTCTGCTCGCCCCAGGCTTCGGGCGAGGCCGGCGGCAGATCGCAGTACCAGTCGTAAAAGGAAAGTGAGACGCCGCCCATTAACTGAAGCATGCGCGCGCCGGCGGCGTAGCTGATCATCGACATCGCCGGAATGGGAGAGAAGCCGGCGATGCGGTCCGGACCATGCTTGCGGATGGTGTGGATGCTGGCAGCCGCGGTCAACTCGACCGCGGTGTCCCAATCCGCGCGGCGGAAGCCGCCCTTGCCGCGGGCGCGCTGCCATCGGCCCCGCGCTTCGGGATTCTCGACCAGCGATTTCCAGGCCTCAACGGGATCGTCATGCTCGGCCCGCGCCTGCTTCCAGAGATCGAGCAGCGCGCCGCGCATGTACGGATACTTCACGCGGAGCGGGCTGTAGAGATACCAGGAGTAAGAGATGCCGCGCTGGCAGCCGCGCGGCTCGTACGGCGGCAAGCCGGCTTCGAGGCTCGGATAATCGAGCCCCTGCATTTCCCAGGTGACGATTCCGTCCTTGACGTAGATCTGCCAGGTGCAGCCGCCGGTGCAGTTGACGCCGTGCGTGCTGCGGATGACCTTGTCGTGCTGCCAGCGGTTCCGGTAGAACTGCTCCCAACTGCGGAGCGACGGCTTTACCTCGTCCTTGATCCAGGTCAGTGCGCCGTTCGGTTTCATTGGTTACCTCTTGATCGAACTGTGGTCTATCAGCGGGCGCCGTACGGCCCGGAAGCGGCCTTTCCAGGCCGAGTCGAAAATCACCAGCCCGAGCGCGGCGCCTCCCAGGCCGATGAGGAAGAACGTCAGCAGGCCGACGGCGTCATCCTGCCCGCCTGTCTTCGCGGAGGCCTCGAAATAGGCGATGAGCGGCAGGATCTCTTCGGGCTTGAGCGCATTGTTCCTGAAGGTCGGCTGCATGGTGGGAGTGGCGGGCGCGAACAGCCACGACGCCAGGTTCTTGCGTCCCTCGAGGCGCTCGTAGACCTTGGTCAGGTCCGGACCGAGCCGCCCGCCGCCGAGCGTCGCCACGTTCTTGACCGTGTGGCAGGAGATGCAGGGCGGCCCGCCGCCGGCGAGTCTGCGCTCACCGGTGAACAGAAGCCGGCCCTGCTCGACGTCGGCCGCGGTGAACGGGCGATCGCTGATCTGCAATCCGGCGAACTGAGATTTGGGGAGCTTGGCCTCGGCCTCGATGAGGTTCAGCAGCGCCTCGACGCGCGCTTTGTCGAGACCCGCGATGACCGGCATCACCACGCCGCGCGCCTCCTGCTGGAGCTTGAGCGCGTAGGGATCGCCCTTGTCGATCATGCCCTGCGGGTTTGGAAGGAACTGCGCCAGCCACGCGCGGTCCTTCCGCTGGGTGACGTTCTTGAGGTCCGGCCCGGTGAGGCGGCCGCCGCCGATGGTGTGGCAACTGATGCAGTTCTGGCGGAAGAAATCCGCCGCCTCCTGCGCCACGAGTGCGCCAGGCGCGGCCAACAGTACCAAACCAAACGGTCCAGTGATCCGAATTAAACGTAAGATGTCGCGCATCATATCCCCTCGCCGACCGAGGTGTGCTGAGTGTGAATGGAGATATCGGCCAAGGTGGTGGACTCCAGGAAACGGATATAGGCGAGCCCCACATCCTTCCACATTTCGTGAGCGGTGCAGGGGTGCGTTTCCGAACAGGCCCTGTTCTCCCAAAGGAAGCAGCCGTCCTGGGTCCGGACCTTGTCGAAGAGTTCGACCACGTCGATCAGCCGGATCTGTTCCGGCCGCCTGGCCAGCCGGTAACCTCCGCCGCTTCCGCGGGTGGCATCGATGATTCCGGCGCTGCCGAGGGCCCAAAGGATCTTGGAGAGGTAGTTGGCCGGGATTTCCGCCCGTTTCGCCAAGTCCTTGCCCAGCAACACCTTGGCGTCGTCGGAGGCGGCCAGATGGGCCAGGGCGCGGAGGGCGTGTCTGGAGGTGACCGAGAGCATTGTTCACTTCTTCATGAGGAAGTCTACAATGCGATGTCGGCGCGGCCAGTGACTCCGGTCACATTTGGGGGAGGGCTGGTGTTGGGGGGTGGAGGTTGTACTTGGTGCGTTTCGGCAGGGCGTTGGCTTGCGTCCCCATCCACGGCCCAAGAGATGCATAGGACAGGGACATGAGATTCCTGTTTCGGCTGCTCCTCCTTGTTGAGCCGGCCTGCGTAGGATGGTGCGGGGACTTGGAAATCAGCGGCACGGCCGGCTTTGGCAGCGTGTGGGGAGAAGATGTGGAAACCCAGACCCTGGCGTTCGGCGGCGCTTCATTCATGCTGAAAATAATCCGCCCCGAGGTGAAGATCGATTATGAATACGTACCCTGGGACCGCAAGGGAAGGTTGCACATGATCGGCGCGGGCTGGCTCATCCAGGGCAGCAAGAACATGCGACCGTTCTTCCAGTTCGGTTGGACCTGGGGTTTCGAGAGGTACCATGTCCAGGGGACTTTTCCGGGACGCCTGCCGGGCGACCCGCCCATTTATGTCAATCGCAATTTCACGGAGACCTTGCACGGCCCCGCGCTAAGCGCCGGTTTCACGATTCCTTTCCGCCGCGAGATGTTCGTGCGGCCGGAGTTACGCTGGAAGTTCATCACCCCTGGTCCCATGATGATGCTTCTCCCCGCTGTCAGCTTCGGCTGGCGGCTCTGACAAGTTTCTGTGGCACGAGCGGCGGCGAGGCGCGATGTGAGATGTCGCTTTTGCGCCGGATTGCGGCACTGATGGCCTCAGGACGGCCTGTGGAAATTCCGGCCCCCCCACGGCGTGCAAAGAGACAAGATTTAGATCCCTTGCGCCGAGCTCAGCGGGCCAACCAGGCTTCGTTATCCAGGCGGCTGCCCCACTGCCTCTAGCGGTTATTGCTTGCGGACGGTGACGGAGCCGCGCTCGGTGGTCACGGTGATCCTGGGCCCCTGGCCGACGGAACCCTTGACCGAGCCACTGCGCTCGTCGCTTTCGAGCTTGAGCGGCGCGCCGAAGTCGTTGGCGACTTCGCCGCGGTTGGTGAC
>CAYZJD010000110.1:0-4241 GCA_964478455.1 uncultured Solibacteraceae bacterium
AATCGCGCCGCCCTCGCCGCCCTCATCGCCATCTACCGGCGCCTGCTCGAACGCATCGAACGATCGAACTTCGATGTGCTCGCCCGCCGCATCCGCGTGCCCGCCTGGGAGAAGCTCTGGCTGATGGGGACAGCCCGCATGTTTCTCCGCTTGCGCTGAAACGAAGCGAACCCGGCTGTCACAATACACATAGAGGCAACGCGCCATGCCTGTCCTTGGTCTGCTTCTTCTTCCGCCCTTGCGGTTCCGCCGGCAGCCACTGCCGCTTCTTATCCTTGTGAGCCGAGCCCGGAAATTCGGCAGGCGCTCGATAGCTTGCCCGACTTGAACGACTTCCGGGTCCCTTACGAGACTCGCATGGCGCCCCTTCGAGCGCTGCTCGAAAAGCACCCGCGCGACATTTTCGTCCATCGGGGGCACCAGGACGCCTTTCGCCGGTCGCTCCACATGGCGAGGGAGTTCGACCGCACCTTCGCCCTCTACCGATCCAAGCCGGACGATCCCCTGTACCGCTTCCTCGAAGCCCGGCTGACCGGTTCGTTCCACGCGAACAAGGCTGAGGAGATGCTGGAGCAATTGATCAAGCAGCATCCCGATTTCCCGTGGCCCCACCTGGCCATCGTCGAGCTTTCGGAGCATCCGGGGTGGCGGGACGCGGCGAAGGCCGAGGAGCACCTTGGGGCATTCCTTCAGGCGTGTCCCGAGAACATGGAGGGACTCGTGCTCCTCCACACCGTTCAGAACCTGGAGATGATCCGCCAAGGCGCGGCCAGACTGCGCTCACTGCTCGGGACGCGCCGGGACACGTCCTTGCTGCTCGCCTGGCGCATGCTCTGGGATCTCGAATTCCGGGTCACACCAAAAGATCGGCAGGAGGCGCAGCGGCAGCGCGTTCTCCGCGACGTCGAACATCTCAAGAAGATGCCGGCGGTTCCAAAGTCGGAGTGGCAAATAGTCTTCCAGTACGCCCGGCAACTTACCCTCGACGACAGTATCACCAGGTGGAAGGAGGAAACCATCGAGAAGCGGTTACCTGGTTCCGACCTTGCGCTGGCGCTTGAGCAGGAGCGCTGGTCCGGGCAAAGTCCGGAGCCCGGCGGCGAGGCCAAGCTTGAGGAATGGCAGGCGTGGCATTCGCGAAGGAGGGCGGCACAGGCTGAGTGGCGGAAGCGCTGGCCCGGCAATATCGGCTTGCTGGAGGAGCGCTTGACGGAGATTCAATCCGACGAGCAGGGATCGATTCCGCTCGAAGAAAAGCTGGCGGTCGCCGACGCTTATGCGGCGCTACTGAGAAACTCCCCGGACTACAGCATGTCCATACCCCCCTTTCCAATGCTGCTGGCCGAACTCTATCTGAAGTGGAATGCGCGGCTGGATCAGGTGCCGGGGCTTGTTCAGCAAGGTCTGCGGGAGTCGGAAGAGATGGAGAAGTACCGGCCGGACCCCAGCATGTTTCCCGAAGAGATTCGCACGCAGATGAGTGACAACCGCGCCACAACGCGCCAGTGCGCCAACATGTTGCTGGCGGATTTCTACCTGGCCATGACGCAGCCGGAGCCCGCCGGCGACGCGATCCGCCAGGGTCTCGCCGAAGTCGAAGCAGCGCCGCCCGCCATCCGCCGGCGCGAGTATGGCTTTGGGCAGCGTGAGTGGCTGATGCGGCGCGCCCGGCTGGCCGAACTGGAAGGCGATGCGCCCAATGCGCTCGCTTTCTACCAGCAGTATCTCCGCCCGTTCCCGAAAGACGCTCTTGAGAGCAAGGCTCGCCTGTCGGACGAGGTCGAGGCGATCAAGAAGTACTATCTGGCGCACGGCGGCAAAGAAGAGAGATGGCTCGAGTGGGCTACCGGGGGCAGCGCGGAGGACCCGGTGAGGATGGAGTCGCCGTCACCCGAGTTCAACAAGACGCTGCCCGACTTCGAAGCCAGGGACCTCGCGGGCCGAACCTGGACGCTGGCGGGCCTCAAGGGCAAAGCCACCTTTGTTGGCTTGTGGGCGACCTGGTGCGGCCCCTGCCGCGACGAGCTTGAGGAATTGCAGGCGCTTTACGAAAAGATCAAGGGCCGCGAGGACCTGCAATTGTTCACCATCAGCATCGACGAGAACCCCTATCTTGCCGAGACATACATGAAAGAAAACGGGTATACGTTCCCGGTGATCGTCTCCCAGGACCTTGGGTGGAGGGTGTTCCCCGCGCTCGGACTGCCTTCGGCGTATCTTGTGGATCCGCAGGGGCGGCGGTCTTCGCGCTTCCACTTCCGCGGTGTCGACGGCACGCTCAAGGAACTGGAGAAAGTGGCGGGTACACGGTAGCGCCCCGCGTTCATGGTACACTGTACACATGAAACGCACAAATCTTGTGCTTAAGGCGGAATCACTCGAACAAGCCCGGCAGGTCCTCGGAGCCAAGACGTATTCTGCGACGGTGAACCAAGCCCTGGAGGAGGTGGTCCGCATTCGCAAGATCCAGAGTCTCCCCAGCTTCTTCGGCCGGGCGTTATGGGAGGGGAACCTGGAGATCATGCGTGAAGACCGGCCGCAGAGAAGCCGAAGGAGTAAAGCTACGCGGAAGGTCAGAGGATGATCCTCGTCGACACCTCGATCTGGATCGAGCTGCTAAATGGGCGCCTCGGGTTCACGCCATCGCCGGACGATGTGCTCGGCTTCGTCACCTGCTCCCCGGTTGTCCAGGAGGTGTTGCAGGGTCTACGCGAGAGCCGGGATGCGGCCGCTTTCCGCGAAGCTTTTCTTGCCGTTCCCGTGCTCAGCGATCCGCTTCCTCTGCGGACTTTTCTGGAGGCCGCGGAGATTTACCGCCAGGGGCGTCGTCGGGGTTGCACAATCCGGTCCTCCACCGACTGCTTGATCGCCGCGATTGCCATCGAGAATAACGTTCCCGTGTGGCACAAAGACAGGGACTTTGCGCTCATCCGAGACTTCACCCCTCTGCGAACAATTGACTTGTTACCACGATCTCCGGCCTGACGGACGGTCAAGCCCTCACCACCTCAGCTTCAGGCTGACCTCCCACTTTTCGTCGGACTTCATCATCTCGTCCCAGGTCACGATGCGCTGTTGGTAAGCGGCCATGCGGCCGAGGACGCCGGTCAGGTTGCTCTCGACCGCCGTCTCGGCGTTGTTGATCGGCTTGCCGTCGCGGATGCTCGCGATGAATGCCTTGACGTTGTCGATCGCGCCGCCGCGGAAGGTGTCGTCCTTCTCCGCGCCGATCCAGGCATTCCGTCCCGTGATCCGCACCAGCCCGCCGTAGTGGGTGTCCGCACAGCCCGAGACCCCGAAGCAGCGCACGCAGAGGTCGGCGTAGCTGTTCGTGATCTGGTTCGAGCTGAACGACACGTGAACGTCGTTCGGATACCAGTAAGTGACTACAAAGTGGTCCCAGGCGTCGCCGGTATCGTAGTTAGTGCCGGTCCAGTCGGTGCGCCCCCCGGTGCCCACGGCCTTGACCGGGTGGCTCTGGAGAAACCAGTTGGCCACGTCGATCACGTGGATGTTCTGCTCGACGATGATGTCCCCGCTCAGCGTGCGGTCTAGGAACCAGTTCACGATCCGCGCGTGTTCCGGATCCATGCCCGGCTTCGACTTGTCCGCCGACGGCCGGCCGGCGTAGTACAGCACCTGCGCGAAGTTCACCGTGCCTAGGTCGCCGCGATGCACGCGTGCGGCCGCCTCCTGGTAGACCGGGCGCGCCCGCGTTTGGAAGTCCACCCAGTAGCTGAGGTTCCTGGCCGCCGCCTGCTTTCCCGCTTCCAGAACCTTGCGGCATCCGGGAACGTCCACCGCTACCGGCTTGGCCATGAAGACGTGCTTGCCGGCGTCGACCGCTGCTTCCGCCTGCTCCGGGTGGAAGATCGTCGGCGTTTCGATGACCACCGCGTCGAGCTTCGAGCTGGCCAGCTCCTTGTAAGCGTCGGGACCATGATAGGCGCGGCCGGACTCGACGTTGAGCTTCACTCGCGTCGATTCCAGCTTCTCCTGGATCACGTCGGCCAGTGCCACCACACGTGCGCCCGCGAACTCGGGAAAGAAGGGCCCGATCCAGTTCCCTCGCCCGCCGCAGCCGACGATGCCGAGCTCCACGGTCGAGTTCGCCTGGCTGCCAAACACGGTTTCCGGTTTGAGGACGAGCACGCCTGCGGCAGCCTTCAAGAAGCCGCGCCGTTCTGTCTTCTGTTCGATCTGCATGCCTGGGAATATATCAAACCGGGGACAGCCCGCAT
>CAYZJD010000110.1:4251-12243 GCA_964478455.1 uncultured Solibacteraceae bacterium
TTTCCGCGCTGTCCGGCCCGAAGCCCGCTTACTCCTCCGCCAGCGCGAACGCCACGTACGTCCCGCCCGAGGGGTTGCCCCACTTGCCCCCGCCGGCAGCGATCACCACGTATTGCCGGCCCTTGACTTCGTAGACCGCCGGCGTGGCGTTGCCCGCCGCCGGCAGCGTCGTCTCCCACAGAAGCTCGCCTGTCCGCTTGTCGAAGACGCGGAACTTCCGGTCGTGGTTGGTCGCCCCGATGAACAGCAGCCCGCCCGCCGTCACCACCGGCCCTCCGTAGTTCTCGCTGCCGGTGTTCTTCATCCCCCTGGCCGCCAGCTCCGGAATCTCGCCGAACGGGATCTTCCAGACGATCTCCGCCGTATCCAGGTTGATCGCGTTCAATGTTCCCCAAGGCGGCTCGACGGCGGGGCAGCCGTCGGGATCGAGGAACCTGTTATACCCGTCGATGGTGTACTTCAGCGGCGGCCCTCCGTAGGCCGCGCCGGCCGCCGTCACGTCCTCGTCCTTCCCCGTCATGAGGAACCGCGTGATCGCCTCCACCGCGGGTTCGCCGATTTGCCCGAACGCCGGCATGCGCCCGCCGCCCTTGCGGATGAACGTAGCCACCTGCTGGTGCGTGCGCCGGGCGCCGATGCCCGCCAGGGCGGGGAATTCCGGCGGGCTGCCGCGCAGGTCGTCGCGGTGGCAGCTCGCGCAATTCGCCAGGTAGACCTGCCGCGCGCTGGTCCTTCCTTCCGCCTGCTTTCGCGGAATCAGGCGCAGCACCCACGCCATTTCGTTCGAATTCACGTACAGCAGGCCCGTCTCCGGATCGAAGGCCGCGCCGCCCCACTCTCCGCCGCCATCGAACCCCGGGAAGATGATGGTGCCCTCGAAGCTCGGCGGCGTGAACGGGCCGTCATTGCGAAGACGCCGGAGCCTTTCGAGGACCGTCTGGTGCGCCTCGGGCGTGCGCTTGGTGACCATCGCCTCCGTGAAGACCTGCCGCGCGAACGGCGGAGGGAGCAGCGGGAACGGCTGCGTCTTCGCCAGAACCTCGCCCTCGGCATCCGATGCCGGGACGGGCCGGTATTCGATCGGATACAGCGGCGTCCCGTTCTCGCGGTCGAAAACAAAAACGTGGCCGGACTTCGTGATTTGCGCCACCGCGTCCACAAAGCGGCCGTCGCGCCGGATGCTCACCAGGCTCGGCGGGGCGGGGAAGTCGCGGTCCCATACGTCGTGCTTGACCGCCTGGAAATGCCAGACCCGCTCGCCGGTGTCCGCCCGGAGGCACAGCAGCGTGTTGGCGAACAGGTTGTCGCCAACGCGGTTGGATCCATAGAAGTCGAAGGCCGCCGACCCGGTCGGCACATAGACCAGGCCGCGCTTCTCGTCGAGGCTCATGCCGGTCCAGTTGTTCGCCGCGCCAAGGTACGTCCAGCCGTCCTCCGGCCACGTGTCGTAGCCGAACTCGCCGGGGCGCGGGATCGTGTGAAACTCCCACCGCAGCTTTCCCGTCCGCACGTCGTAAGCGCGCACGTCGCCAGGCGCCGCGGGCAGATCCTCGCCGGACATGTTGCTCATGATCAAGAGGTCCCTGTAAACGATCCCCGGGGTGTTCACAGTGACGTTCAGGCCCTCGGGATCCCGCCCGAAACCCTGCCGCAGGTCCACGCGCCCCTTGTCGCCGAAGCTCGGCACCGGCTTGCCTGTGCGCGCGTCGAGCGCGTACAGCCAGTGCCTCGCAGCGAAAAAGATCCGCCGGTCATTGCCTTCGCCCCAGTAGGTCACTCCGCGATTGCGCAGCTTGCCCGTCACCTGCTCGCCTGCGAGCGGATTGAAGCTCCAGATCAGCTTGCCGGTGGCCGCGTCGAGGGCAAAGACCCGCAGCCTCGGGCTTGTTGCGTACAACACGCCGTCAACCACGATCGGATTGCACTGCATCTCCGAGTCCTTGTAAGCGTCGCCGGTGTCATAGGTCCAGGCGACGCGGAGCTTGCGGACGTTGGAGCGGTTGATCTGGTCGAGCCGCGAATAGCGGATGCTGTCCGGCCCGCCGCCGTACACCCTCCAATCGCGGTAGCCGGACGTGGGGATCGCGCGTTCCTGCGCCGCGGCAGGCACGAGTACGGTGAGCACAAGGCCCAATGTGCAAGTCATTCTCAAGGGATTCAGTTGCATGGGGAACCAAAGGTGGAAACTCCCACTATACAATTCGGGTGACGCCCAGGCGGTGGAAGCGAACATTTCTGGCGGCCGCATCGTCTAATCCCGGTGGAGGCTCGCCACACTCCGAAAGGCTTGGTGTGGGCGCGCCCGGAGAACCCGCATGTTCACAGTACGAATCCCCCTGCTTTTTGCCGTCATGGCTTGCGCTTCCTGGACGGGACTCGCCCAGGGCCAGGAGCCGCCGCTGATCCCTCGAGACATCCTGTTCGGCAACCCGGAGAAGGTGGCCCCGCGGATCTCGCCGGACGGAAAGCTGCTGTCCTACCTCGCGCCGGACAAGGGAGTGCTCAACGTCTGGGTGAGGACGGCCGGCAAGGAAGACGACCGCGTCGTGACCAGGGACCGCAAGCGCGGCATCCGCATCCATTTCTGGGCCGCCGACAGCCGGCACATTCTGTACTTGCAGGACCGTGAAGGAGACGAAAACTGGCACCTCTACTCCGTGAACCTGGACACGGGCGCAATCCGCGACCTCAGCCCGTTTGAAGGCATCCGCGTCCAGCAGGTGTTCACGGACGACAACCATCCCAAGGAGATCATCTTCGGGATGAACCTGCGCGACCCCAAGGTTTTTGACCTTTACCGCTGCGATCTCACGACGGGCGCGATCGTGCCCGAGGCGCAGAACGCCGGCAACTACGTAGGGTGGTTGCCGGACAACGACTTCCGCATTCGCGCGGCGGTTGGCTCGATGCCGGACGGCGGCTTCCAGCTTTTGGTCCGCAAGGACCCGAAGTCGAAGTTCGAGCCTTTTCTGACCTGGGGGCCCGACGACAGCCAGGACTACTACGGCTTCACCCCCGACAACAAGGGGCTCTACCTCAGTGACAGTGTTGGCGCCAACACGACGCAACTTTACGAAATCAACCTCTCGACTAAAAGCAAGAAAGTCATTGCTCACGATCCCCAGTTCGACGTCGGGCCTGTGATGATGCACCCCAAGACGCACGTCCTTCAGGCCGTCGGCTGGACTCGGGAGAAGCTGGAGTGGAAGGTTTTGGACTCCTCCATCGCCGAGGATTTCAAGACACTCGTCGCGATGCACCCGGGCCAGCTCTCGGTCGGCAGCCGCGACCTCGCCGACCAAACGTGGCTGGTCTGGTACGGGGGCGACAAGAATCCGGCCCGCTATTACGTCTATGACCGGAAGACCCGCAAAGCCAGCTTCCTGTTCTCGGCGATTCCGGCGCTGGACAAGTACGTGCTGGCCGAGCGCAAGCCGGTGAAGATCACGAGCCGGGACGGCCTGGCACTCCACAGCTACCTGACCGTGCCTCCGGGAAAGGATGCCAGAAACCTTCCGTTGATTCTCAACGTGCACGGCGGGCCTTGGGGACGCGACTCCTGGGGCTACCATCCCGAGGCGCAGTGGCTGGCCAACCGCGGTTATGCCTGTCTCCAGGTGAACTTCCGCGGATCGGCCGGCTTCGGCAAGAACTTCCTGAACGCCGGCAACCGCGAGTGGGCCGGCAAGATGCACGACGATCTGATCGACGCCGTCAACTGGGCCGTCCGGGAGGGGATCGCCGATCCGAAAAGGATCTGCATCTTCGGCGGCAGTTACGGCGGCTACGCGACCCTGGTCGGGGTCACCTTCACGCCGGACGTGTTCGCCTGCGGGGTGGATATCGTCGGGCCGTCCAACATCGTGACCCTGCTCAACTCGATTCCTCCTTACTGGACGCCGCTGCTCAACATGTTCCGCCACCGCGTCGGCCACGAGGAAAAGGACAAGGATTTCCTCGAGTCGCGTTCGCCGCTCTTCAAGGCCGACAAGATCAAGGTCCCTCTGCTCATCGCCCAGGGCGCCAACGATCCGAGAGTCAGGCAGGCCGAGAGCGATCAGATCGTCACCGCCATGCGGAAGAACAACAAGCCGGTGGAGTACCTCGTCTTCCCGGACGAGGGACACGGCTTCGCACGCCCGGAGAACCGGCTCAAGTTCTACGCCGCCGCCGAGCAGTTCCTGGCGAAATACCTTGGAGGGCGGGCCGAGCCGCCGGCGGAGAAGGACCGCTGGGAGGAGTTGCGGAAGTAAGGCGCACCGGCGTCCATCGGCGTTAATCGGCGGCTCACTGGTTGCCGACGCGGGAGCGCCCGCGCCAGTAGGTCCGGCCCGGTTAGCAGTCAGCGAGTACCGATCGCACAGGACCACCGGAGGTAATCGTTAGCCTTGTGGCTGCTGGCCTTTGACACAACTTGCCGGCACGCTATGATGAGGCTGGGCCTATAAGAAAGCGAGGCACGACAAGTGCAAACGATCTCGTTCACGACTCACATCTTCAAGGAGGGGGACACGTACGTCGCCTACGTGCCGGAACTCGACGTTTCGAGTTGCGGCTCGACCGACGAGGAAGCACGGAAGAACATCCGCGACGCTCTTCGGGGATTTTTTGAGGTCAGTATGGAGATGGGCACGCTTGACGAGATCCTGGAGGAAGCGGGTTACGTTCGTGAAGGTGAGGGCTGGCGCGCACCGGAGTTCGTTTCGCTCGACCGCCTTACGGTGAGCCTGAAGTAGATGGCCGCGCTCAGGCCCGTCCACTTCCAGAAGCTTGCTAAGGTTTTTGAGATGGACGGATTCGTGTTCAGCCAGCAAGCTGGCGACCACCTCATTTACACCAAAGCCGGGATCAAGCGCCCCCTGGTAATTCCGATGTACAGACCGGTCCCTGTGTTTGTCATCATGAACCTGCTGCGAACGGCCAGGATAACTCGCGAGCGGTTCTTCGATCTCCTTGGGCGGACGTGAACCCCGGCATGCAGTCTTGGCGGCTCCGTTTCCGCTTACCCTACTTCCGCCATCGCCGCTTCGGTCGTCTTCGCCAGTGTCTCGACGAAGTCCGCCAGCAGGTCTTGCTTGTGTCCGGTCTCGGCGGCCAGGATGAAATACGGGCTCATCACCGTGGCCCGCAGAACGAAGATGCCGTGCTCCGGATACTCCGCCGGGTCCACGTCCACGCGTTCCAGCAGGTCGGCCACCGAATGGGCGGAGTACCTCGGCGGCTGGAACCGCGTCCGCGAGAGGAAGAACGGTTGCGCGTAGCTGTATTCCCGGTCTCCCAGTTCGACCTCAATTGTGAAGTGCTTGTAGACAGCTTCGCCGAGCGCGTTCATGGCCGCAAGCGACCGGCTCCCTTTGTGCTTGATGATGAAACAGACGATGTTGGTGTCCGGCGGGGGAACCGTCACCGGGACAAACTGGTACGCCGTCTGGATCCGGTTTGCTTTCGAGGACTGCTCCCAGTGCACCAGGCGCTCGTATAACTCCCGCGCCGCTAGCAACGACGCCCGCATGATCTCGCCGTAGCCCTCCCGGTGCGGAGGAATCATGCGGTGGCTGAGCCAGCACGACGCCGCGGCTGCGCCTGGCTTGGATCCTTCCAGGATGAACGGTCCAACGTTCACCGGCGGCTCGTGGGCATGCGGCTGAAGATCGGTCTTCTGCGTCACCGTGATGTAGGGCGCCTCCTGGGCGAGAAACAGCCGCACGCGATCGTTCCGGAAGGCGACCACCCCGGAGGGATACGGCACGTAGCCCATCTTGTGCGGATCCACCGTGATCGACTCGGCCCGCGGGAACGCCAGAAACGCGCTGCAAACCGGGCGGCTGCCCCAGCGCAGCTCGATCGTTCTCGCGTACGCCTGGCGCGTGATCTGGAGCCGGCGGGACGTGAACCGGTTGAGGACCTCCATGCACTCCTCCAGCCCCTGCTCGGGTTTCTCCCCTCCCGGCGCGATGAACAGCGACCGGATGTAGCCGGCCCACGCCGCGTCCACGTGCAGCCAGAAGCTCTCGTTGGCCTCCTGTTCCAGGCGCTGACGGAATTCGTCGATCAGGTGGACCGGGTCCACCGCGCCCTCCTCGGTCGTGCCGGCCACGGCGATCACCGCCAGCGGATACAGCCCGCGCCGCCCCGCCTCCCGGTACTTCTGCTCGAGGTCGCGCACGTCCATTCGGAAATGGCGGTCTACGTCCACCAGGATCACGTTGTCCCGCCCGATCCCAAGCACGTCGGCCGCCTTCATCAGGCTGTAATGTCCCGCCCCGGAGATGAACAGCGCCGGAGGCCGCTTGCCGAAGCACGGCAGCAGCCCACCGGAGGAAGGATTCAACCCTGTCTCGCGAATCAGCTCCCACGCGCGCGCCACCGCCTGGTCTTCCGGCAACTCGTAATAGTGCCGCACCGCCTCGATGAAGCGCGGCAGCAGGAAAATCGCCTCGTTCGGCTTGATGCTCAGGCATTGCCGGTCGTCGAGTTCGCGCAGCGGGCGCGGTTGGCGCCCCGCGTCGCCCGGCAGCTTGACTCCCAGCGGGATGCCGTGCCGTTCTACCGCGCTGCGCACCGCCAGCGGGAAGTAGCGCACGTTTCGCGCCACCCACAGCGCCTCGAGGTTGGCCACGGTTCCCCCGCCGGTGATGTGCGCCCAGCCGAATTCGCGCCGCAATTCCCGGTGGTGTGCCCCGGCCGGCGGCGGCGTCTGGTAGCCGAGCATCTTCAGAATGTCGGCGGCTACTTCCAGCTCCCACTCCACCGTCACCGGCGCAGCCTCCGGCGTGACGTTGTTCGGGTTGTACAACATCCCCGCGAAGTAGCCCAGCACCGACGGGATCGTCTGATCCGACAGCATGTGCGCGATGTAGCGCGGACTGTAGAACGGGAAGTGCCGTCGCAGCCGCGCCAGCATCTCGCTGATCTGTTGCAGCAGGCCGTCGGTCCAGTCCAGGTGCTCGCGCCGCATCTGCTGCGTGACGATGATTTCGTCCGACGGGAAGTAGTTGCGGCGCCAGTAGAAATAGTCGCGGAGGATGTGCAGAATCATCTCCTCCGCGAGGCTCGCGTTCTCGGCCTTCGGTCCGAGAAACCATGCGGCAAGCTGTTTGCTGTTCTCGCGCAGCGGCGGTCTGTCGTCCGTCATGGCGTTGCGCCGCGCTCTTACCAGCAGACGGGCTTGCCGGACTCCAGCGCCCAGACTTCCGTCTCCGGCAGGTCTTTAATCAGTTCCGCCAGTTGCTCGGGCCGCCCGGTGAGCGGCGGGAACGTGCCGAAGTGCATCGGGATCACCTTCTTCGCGCCCAGCAGCCGGCAGGCCGCGGCCGCTTCCCGCGGGCTCATTGTGAACAGGTCGCCGATCGGAAGAAACGCCAGTTCCGGCGCGTACAGCTCCCGGATCAGCTCCATGTCGGTGAACACGTTCGTGTCGCCGGCGAAATAGACCCGGCGCGAATCCGGCAGCGTCAGCACGTATCCGCAGGCCTCGCCGCCGTAAATGATCTTGCCCTCGTCCAGAATCCCGCAACTGTGCACCGCGTGGGTCATGGTGACGGTGACCGCGCCGGCCTGTTGCGAGCCGCCCTTGTTCATCGGGCAGGTGTTGGCCGCCCCCTTCGATTCCAGCCACGCGCAGGTCTCATAGATGGCAATTACCTGCGGCGAGAACTTCTTCGCCAGCGGAACCGCGTCGTGGATGTGGTCGAAGTGGCCGTGCGTGATCAGCATGGCGTCGAGCCGCGGGATCTCGTGGCCTTGCGGGTAGGACGGATTCCCTTCCGTCCAGGGATCCATCAGCAGGACTTCGCCGGAAGAAAGTCGAAACTGAAACGTGCCGTGTCCGAGCCAGGTGATTTCGAGCATGAGTCAACTCCTGACTCAGATCATAGCCCGTGGCCTGTGGCGCGTGGCTTGTGCTGCCGCCAGCATTTTGTGGTGGAGAGCCTCCTCGGTGGAGCCGGCCGCCAGGCCGGCAATGCCGGCGGTCGCGCCGGCAGAAGGTCC
>CAYZJD010000111.1:0-12125 GCA_964478455.1 uncultured Solibacteraceae bacterium
GGGCTGGGCTGCGCTTGACGCCCAACAATCGGCGCGCGCTTTGGGCGGCCTCCGCAGTGAGGAGAGCGATGGCACCGAGGTCCCAATCATAGCGGAGGCCCTCGAGATCCTCGCCGGAATCCTCGGCGGCGAAGGCGGCCTCCAGATTGCGCTCGCCGTATTGCGCGAGCGCGGCCTGGATGAACACGACTTGGCTTCGGGAAAGTCCGTCGGCGTGCCCGGCGAACAACAGCAGCAGCCACATCCCTTCGCGCCGGCTTAGCGAGACCGGATCGCCGCCGAAGGCGGCCAGCGTCAACTCCGGCGCGAGCGTGCCGGCCGGAGGCAGGGTCGCGGATTCGATGGCGCCGATGTCAGAGCCCCCGCCGTGCGGAAGGCGAACCCCGAAGGCGTCGCGCTCCGGCATCTCATCCGGGCGCAGGGCGGAATCGATCAAAGGTGAGCCGGCGCGCGGCCGTAGAAGCGCGTCGAGCGCGGGGTCGGCGAGGCGCTCGCTCGTGCCGGAATCGACGGCGCTGCGGTACCGCTCGATCCCTTCGTACTCGCGGCCGCCGTAAGACCACCTCGGCCGGCCGCGCCCGCCGTACCAGTAAACGTTGTTCTCGAAGCGGAGGCTGCGGCTCGAGTGGATCATGCTCGGAACGGCCGAATAGATGACGTTGCTGTGGAACAGGTTGGCCCTGCCGCCGGTGAAATCGGCTTGGTCCATCTGGACGGCGGGCGCGTCGATGGGCGGGTTCCAGTAGAAGGTGTTGTTGTGGACGAGCACGCCGTCGAGCGAGCCGCCTTCCCACGTGGAGATGTAGAAGTCCCCCTGGCGCATGGCGAGCTTGGGACTGCGGCCGTTGTTCACGCAAACGTTGTAACGGACGACGCTGTTGGTGGTCACCTCGCCGCCGGCGCCGAAGACCGAGGCGCAGTAGCCCTGGGCGTCGTGCCCGTAGTTGTGCTGGACGATGTTATCGTCGTTGCCCCAGTCGATGTCGTACACGCCGCCGTCCACGCCGGGCGAGTCGATGAAGAAGCCCTCGGTGAGCTGGACGGTACAGGCGCGGCAGCGCCAGGTCCAGATGCCGTTCGGCGTGCCGATCTTCTCCACCGGCTGGAGGCCGGTGAGCCAGGCCGCGCTCTTCTCGATGAGCCCATTCTCCACCTGGAACAGCACGATGCCGTCGCCGTAGACGTGGTGGACAATCGAGTTGCGGATGGCGACGTTGCGGATGCGGTTCTCGCGTGAGCCGCCGCGAACGATGATGCCGGCCCATTGCGTCGTGCCGTAAGCGGTGACGCCGTCGATGAGGATGTCCTCCATGCGGAGTTCCTCCGGGGCGAGGACGGCGACGAGGCCCGAGGACTTGGTCTTCGCCGTGCCGCCGACGTCGTGCACGACGACGTTCCGGATCTGGAAGTCACGGAGGTCGCCTTTCGCGCCGCTGATATAGATGCCATAGGGGTTGCCGCCGGCCAACTCGATGTTCTCGATGAGCCAGTGGCTCTGGTCGAAGAGCTTGAGGGCGGCCTCGGCGTCGTCGGCTTCGATTACGGGCAGCGGGCCGGTATCGTACGCGCCGATGCGGATGGGGTGCTGTTCGTCTCCGGAGCCTTTGGGCCAGAGCGAGCCGGGGCACCGCGTGCCGCGGCGGAGAAGGATCGAGTCGCCGGTCGAGAAGGTCTTGCTCGAGATCTTGTCGAGCGACTTCCAGGCTTCCTCCGGCGCGGCCCCTTCGGCGTCGTCAGAGCCGTAGGCGCAATCAACGTAATAGGTTCCGCCGGCCGCAATCGAGGCGGAAAGGAGAACGAGCACGGGAAGCATCGGATGTCGCGTCATATCGCTGCCATCATACACGCAGCGCGAGCGGCGCGATGGAACAAGACCGGAGAAGCAGTGGAAACCTCCGGCAGACGCAAGCGTCTGGACCACATTCCACCGGTGTCACCGCCCTTTCACCTTGCCAGGCACGTCTGTAACTGTCCAGTTATCTGGAAATGAACCGCGTGCTAACCAAAGTTAGTCTTACATGACACGGTCTGCCTAAAGTACAATCTCCGTAGCATGGCAGGTACCGGCAGCCGCGCGACCTCGATCGTCGGTCAGTTGTCTCTTATTTGCTTCCTGGCGGCCGGCATGCATGCGCAGGACCTGCCGCCTCTGGCTTCGCCGCCGGAACCCGGGACCGGAAAACTGGCCCGGCCGATTGCAGAATTGATCGCCGCGCAGGATTCCGAAGAGAAGCGGAGGAAGATCGCGCGCTCTCACCGCGCTGCACTTCGCGACGACCGCCTCGCAATCGAGATCCATCTCAAGCGCGGGGCGACATGGCGTCCGGAGCTTTATCGGTCGCTGTACAGCGTTGAGACGGTCTTCCAGGATGCCGAGAACCGGCTTGTCTGGGCTCGCGTCCCTCTTGGTCGCATCCGGGCGCTGGCCGATGACCTCGACGAGGTCGCCTTCATTCGGACGCCGCCCTCTCCGGTGCCCGATGAGGTGCTAACCGAAGGACTCGGTCTGACGGGCACGCTCGGCAACTACCATGCGCTGGGCTACAAGGGTCAGGGTGTCAAGGTGGCGATCATCGACCTCGGTTTTGACGGCTTGGAGGATGCCAAAGCCAATGGTGAGCTTCCTCAGGACGTCATCACACAGGACTTCTCCGGCGAGGGCTTGGGCATCGGAGCTGACGGTGAGCCGGAGCCTCACGGCGCCGGCGTGGCCGAGATCGTTCATGACATGACGCCGGAGGCGGAACTGCATCTGCTAAAGGTGGATACCGGACAGCAGTTGGCGAAGGCCGTGGATTATGCCATCGCCAACGGAATCAAGGTGGTTAACCACTCGGTGGCCTACTTCGGCACAAGCTTCTACGATGGACGCGGAGTCATCAGCGAGCAGGTCTCCCGCGCCGCACGGAACGGCATCCTCTGGGTGAACTCGGCCGGGAATCACGCGCTATCACACTACCAAGACATCTTCTTCGATTCCGATAACGACGGCTGGCAGAATTTCCAGGGGGAAGACGAGACGGTCAATGTCAATTTGAAAGGAGGCAAGGAGTACACCTTCTGGCTGACCTGGAGCGCGTGGAACTCCCGCGATGGCGACTACGACCTCTACCTGCTGGACGACAAACTCGACTCAGACAAGGCCGTCGGGAAAACCGAGCCCTTGGCGCCGGGAAGCCAGGTTCCAGCAAAGGAGTTGGTGGTCACGGTTCCCGAAGACGGTGATTATCACCTGTGCATCCGCCGCACCGGCGGCACAAAAGGGCATGTGTTAGCTTTGTTCTCTCACCCTGTCGATCTCTCTGAGCACAACACTCTTGAGCGCAGCATCCCGGACCCGGCGGTCAGCGAGCACGCTCTGGCGGTCGCCGCCGTCCCACAGGCCTGGTGGCCCGATGGGCCGCTCGAGGACTTCAGTTCGAGAGGGCCCACCAATGGTGGGCTGGTGAAGCCGGACTTGGCCGGCCCCGACGGGGTCTCCAACCTAACACTCGGCTCATTCTTCGGCACCTCGGCCGCCGCGCCCCACGTTGCCGGCGCCGCGGCCGTCCTGCTTTCACGGTTCCCGGAGTTGAGCGTCACTGACCTTCGTATCCAGCTCGAAGCCAACGCGATCGACGCCGGACAGCCAGGCAAGGACAACCTGTACGGCGCCGGCAGTGTGAACCTCCCTGCGGGGTGGAGCCGCCCGGAGCCGAGGCTTCGCCTGGGACTGAGCATCACGCCGCTGGGCCCGCATTACATCGATCAGGAGGTAACCGGGACCTTCGAGATCCGCAACGCGGGGACCGGCTGTATGTCATTTCGCACGCTGGCCATCGGCGGCCGGGACCCGTCCGGTGCAGGGGCCGATTTCACACATGCCAGCAACATCACGCTTTGCGGAGGCCAAACATACGGCTACACCGGCACGCTGAAGTTCGCCAAAGCCGGAAGGCACCACTTCTTCGCCACCTACCAGGTCACGGATGGAACCTGGAACACGAGCGTCGCCGCCGAGTCTGGGACTAATGTGCTCGATATCGATGTCCTCGTTGCGCCGCAGCCGCAGTTCGCGGCGGCGGGTGTTGTGAACGCCGCCAGCTATGCGGGAGGCGCCGTAGCTCCTGGCGAACTTGTCACCGTTTTTGGCTCCTACCTCGGGTCCGACTCTTTCGAGTACTTGAAGGTGAATGCGCAGGGGCTGCTCGAGAACAGGCTCGGCGACACCCGGGTTCTGTTCGACGGCGTGCCCGCACCGCTCATTTACGTGACCGCCGGCCAACTCTCGGCCGTCGTTCCCTACACCGTCGCGGGGAGATCTCAGACTGTCGTTCAGGTTGAGCGTCGCGGCGTGCTGTCCGTGCCAGTGGTCATGCCCGTGGCCGGCTCCATGCCCGGGGTCTTCACTCTCGATGCTTCCGGTGCCGGACCCGGCGCCGTCCTCAACGAGAACTACAGCATCAATTCCTTCTTCAACCCCGCCCCGGCCGGATCCATCGTCATGATCTACGCTACCGGCGAGGGCCAGACCAACCCGCCCGGCGTCGACGGATTGGTCACCGGCGCGGTGCTGCGCCGTCCCGTGCTGCCGGTCGAGGCGCGCATCGGCGGGCAGTCCGCGGAGGTTCTGTACGCCGGGTCGGCGCCCGGCATTGTATCCGGTGTGTTTCAGGTGAACGCCCGGATCGCAGCCGACGCCCAGCCGGAGAGCCACTCGCCCCTGGAGCTGCTCGTCGGCGGACGCCGCAGCCAGCAGGGAGTGACCATCGCCGTCGCCCCACCTGGCGGCGTCCAGAGCCTTCTGTACGGCATCGATTCCGGTTCCGGCGATCGGTCCAGCACGCTGGTCCAGATCGACCCACAGACAGGTGTCGCCAACAAAATTGGCGAGACCGGCTTAGCGCCGATCGCCGACCTCGCCTTCACTCCTGACGGCGAGATTTACGGGATCTACCGCGAGGAGGGTTTCTTCAGCCAGCGGGATTATCTCGTGCGGATCGACCCCTTGACGGGGTCAGCACAGGTGGTCGGGCCGCTGGGCTACGATCGCACACCGGCCCTTGCCGCCGGCGCCGACGGCAAGCTGTACGCCGCGAGCGCCGACGGCGAGTTCCTGCGAGTTGACAAAACCACCGGCGCAGCATCGCTCATCGGCCCGCTTGGCGCCGGTTACATCGCCAGCGGCGACCTCGCCTTCAACGCCGGTGGCGCGCTGTTCGCCACCGTGTCCAGCGACGATTCCGACTGGCTTGTGCTGGTGGACAAGCATTCGGGGTGGGCTTGGCCGATCGGACCGATTGGATTCAGGGAGGTCTTCGGCCTTGCCTTCACTCCGGGGGGAAAGCTCCTCGGCGCCGCCGACGGCGACAGTGACGTCGCCACCCTGATTGAGATCGATCCGTACACCGGAGCTGGTCGCTACCTGACCGACATCCGCAACGCGCAGGGCATGTACGGGCTCTCGATCGGAACTCGCGGCTTGGCCCTCCCCCGACCGGACCTGGTCGTGACCTCATTCAGCGCTCCTGGGACTGGAACCATTGGTGGCAGGCTGCCGCGAGTGGAAGTCCAGATCGAGAACCGGGGCCGCGCGAGCGCCGGTCCTTTCCGCCTCGGCTTCTACGTTTCGGCCGACGCTTCCATTACTTTGGCTGACGTCTTCACCACATGGCACTGTCTGTACGACTCCGGCCTGGCGGCGTCAGCCGCCACCAGTTGCACGGGCGAGATCGGAATTCCATCCCGCTTGTCCCCCGGCCTTTATTACCTCGGCGTGATCATCGACGACCTTGGCCAGGCGGACGAGGCGGACGAGTCGAACAACACCCGCATGGCCGATACGGGCAGGATCGCCCTGTCGAGCGGCGGTTGATCGTTGCTCACAACACTCCCAGCCGCTCCACCGCCGCCAGCGTGCGCTTGAGCACGTCGTGAGACTCTGGGACGTCCACACGCACTACTTCGATCGGACCGGGGCCGGTGGGACGCCAGCGGTCGAACATCCGCGGCGAGGAGAAGCCGGCAAAGACGCTGACCAGCGGCGTGCCGCAGGCCGCCGCGGCGTGCTGGCCGGCGGAGTCATAGCCGACATAGAGGCGGCTGGCGGCGATGATCGCGGCGAAGTCCGCAAACGGCCCCTCCCAGGCGCGCACGCGATCAGGCCCCAGCCCGGTGGCCGCGATGGCCCGGTCCACTCTCCCGGCTTCTTCTCCGCCCGCACCCCTGTCAACAAGCACCAGCGCATCGTGCCGCGCCAGCGTAAGGAGCAACTCAGTTTCAAACGGGTCGGGAATCCGCTTGGCGGGGTTCTCGCCCACCCCGAAGCTCACGGCGATCAGCGGCCGCCCGCCAAGATCCGCCCGGCCCTGGGTCGCAACGTACGCTCGCGCGTCGAGCACCCCGAACGTCTCCGCCAGCCATCGTCGCGTCAGCATCGTCAGCGACTCCTCGGACTCGCCCCCATAGGCGCGGCTCTCGAAAAAGAAGCAGTTCTCCTCCGGGCCCAGCGGCAGCAGACCGAGCTGGGTCAGGCGGGAGTCGGGATCGATCACGATCGTGCCGGGACGGCGAGCGTCGTCACGCAGCGCCGGCCAGAGCGCAAGCCGCTCGCGCAAGGTTCCAAAGCGGCTGTAAGCGACCGGGAGCCGGCCGACGCGGCTGTCGGCTGCAAACAAGCCCTGGCTCTTGTCTCCACCGGCGAGGATGATCTCGGCTTCGGGAAACCGGCGTTTGGCCGCGTCCAGAACAAGGCTGGTGACTGCGATGTCGGCGCCAAGGGTGACCCGCGATAGAATGACCACGCGGCGAACCTGTGCCTCACCGCCTGCGAACGATCGGGGGCGCCGGAGACGCCCATAGCGCGCCAGCAAGGAATCCGCCTCCAGTTCGGGCAGGACGGACGAGATCACCCGAGAGAACAGTTCCGCGTAGCAGTCGCAGAGGCGCGGCTCGAACGGGTCGGCCAAACCCTCGGCGAGGATCTGAAAAAGGGCGCGCGTCCCCTGCCGGGCAAGTTCAAGGTCGTCACTCCTTGCAGCCCGGACCAGCTCTGTGAGCCGCTGGGGTGGCCACGAGCGCCCGGCCAGGCAGCAGGCGAGGATCTCCCGGGCGGCTTGGGTGCAATTGAGGGCGAGCAATCGAATACCGTGCGGTCTATCCGATTCTACTGCCCGGTCGAGACTCGCGCAAAACCGGACCGGACTCGTCGCCGGTCGTTCCTCAGGTGAGCGAGGTCCGCTCACATAGCGGGCAAGCGTCCAGGGCGAGCCTGAGTTTGCGGAGGAACCGCATCCTCCTGTCCCGCCTTCTCTTTTGCCGGCTCAGGTGGATGGCCAAAGCCGCCCCGATGGCAAAGGAGATCAGAGCCGTCAAGGTATCCATCAGTCCGTGCCTCAGAACGCATATCGGCGGTTCCTGCGAGCGACTACAGGGCCCGCCGGAGGCCACTGGCCCCTGTTGAATTAGTCAGCCGCTGGCGGAGGAATTCTCCCCAGTCGTAGACAAGAAAAAGAATCGGCTCGCCAGCCCTGGGCAGTGGGACCGGCGAGCCGTGGTACCGGCATAGAAACCGGCAGGAGGAGTGAAACCAAAGAAAATTGCGTTATGAAAGAACTCGGTTGCAGGAACTCCTTCAAAATCTACAACCTAACCAAAGTTAGCACCTTCCTGGGGAAATGTGAATCTTATCTTTAGGGCAGACCAAAACAGAACTATAGTACCAGTACCACCCACCGCAAGGGGGATGCACCGGTCCTGTCACCCCACGGTCCAAAGCCTGCCCGGAGCGCCTGCAAGCGGAGGTATTATAATGGGCTTGATCCGCCGCCCCCGGAAAGCGCCGTGAAGTCATGAAACTGCCGGATATACTGGCCTACTCCAGGGCTGATCGGATTACAGCCCTGGCGACAGCCGGGTTCCTGATTGCCACCGTCGCTTTCGCCCACTATTTGTTCCAGCCATCGGTGTCCCTTGGCTTCCTGTATCTGTTCCCGATCATCATCGCCTCGCTCCACGTGAGCCGAAAGGGGATCTTCGTGCTGGGCGTGCTCTGCACGCTGCTGCGCGAAGTCTTCGGGCCGCTCCAGTGGGATTGGGGTGTGGTTCCCCGGTCGGTCATCGGACTGCTGGCATACTCGGGCACCGGCCTGTTCGTTGCCGAACTGGCGCGGCGCAGGCGCCTGGCCCTGCGGCACGTCGCCGAACTGGAGGAAGAGAGCAAGCGCCGGGAGGAAGCCGAAGCTCAATTGAAGGTGCTCATCGAGACGAGTCCGGCGGCCATCCTCACTGTGGACGGGGAGGGAAGGATCCGGCTGGCCAACCAGGCGGCGCAGCAACTTTTCGGCTGCGACCGCGAGGCGCTGGTCGGCGAGAAAGTGGCTGACTACCTGCCGGCGCTGGCCACGGTCCCGCAGGCGGGGGATTCGGACCATGTCCTGCGCACGACCATGGAATGCCGCGGAAGACGCCGGAACGGAGAGGTCTTCCTGGCGCAGGTATGGCTGTCCACCTTCAGCACCACCTCCGGCCCCCGCTTGGCGGCGATCGTGCTCGATGCCTCCGAGGATTTGCGCGATCGGGAGGAGAGCGGGCTTCAGCGGCTGATGGTCAGTTCCCGCGTACTCGTCCGAGCGGTCTCGCATGAGATCCGCAACCTGTGCGCCGCAATCGGAGTGGTCCACGCCAATCTCAGGCAGGTGTCGGGGATCGCGCGTAATGAGGACTACCTGGCGCTTGGGAGCCTTGTAGAAGGTTTGGGCAAACTTGTGTCGGCGGAACTGCGCCCTTCCTCGGAGAGCGGTCTGGCCGAAGTGGACCTGCGCGATGTGCTGGATGAGTTACGCATCATCATCGAGCCCGCCTACCGGGAAGAGGAGGCAACCATCCGCTGGGAGATCCCAGAACGCTTGCCGAGAGTTCTGGCGGATCGCCACGGGTTGCTCCAGGTCTTCATGAACCTGGCAAACAACAGCCAGCGGGCCCTGCGGGAGTCCCCGCAGAAGGACCTGACCATCTCGGCGAGTTGCGAAAAGGCCAGGGTAGTGGTGCGGTTCAGCGACACGGGAAAAGGTATCGAGAAGCCGGATCAGCTATTTCATGCATTCCAGCAGACTTCCGATGGAACGGGTCTGGGGCTCTACCTGTCGCGGGCGCTGGTGCGCGCCTTTGCCGGGGAGCTCCGGTATGAGCCGCAGGCGTACGGCTGCTGCTTCGCGGTGGACCTGATCCCGGCGAGGCCGGCGGAGGCTGCCGCGCCGTGACGCCGCAACCGTCCCCCAAAGTCCGCATCCTGCTCATCGACGACCACGCGTTGTTCCGCGAGGGCCTCGCGCGGCTGCTGGCGGCCGAGCCGGATTTCGAACTGCTCGTTCCTTGCGCAAACGTCGATGAGGCGTTCCGCGTGCTCGATACGGTGCAGGCCGACTTCGTTCTGCTCGATTACGACCTCGGTCCGGAGCGCGGATCGCGTTTTCTGGTTCAGGCGCGCGAGCACGGCTTCGACGGGAAGATCCTCATCGTGACGGCGGGCGTAAGCGACGGTGAAGCGGCGGAACTGCTGCGCCAGGGCGTGTCGGGCATCTTCATGAAGCACAGCCCGCCGGAGCTTCTGGCCAAGGCGATCCGCAAGGTGATGGAAGGGGAGGTCTGGCTCGACCAGCGCCATCTCAAAGCGGTATTGAGCGGCCAGCACCTGGCCGAACAATCCGACCGCACCCGCCGGTTGACCGAACGCGAGCGCGACGTGCTCCGCGGGGTGCTTCGGGGACTGGCCAACAAGGAGATCGCGGCGCGGCTTGAGGTGTCGGAGAGTTCGGTCAAGGCCACCTTGCAGCAGCTCTTTCTCAAGACCGGCGTGCGCACGCGCAGCCAGCTCGTGCGCGTGGCGCTTGAGCAGTACAGAGACTACCTGTAAGAAGCAGCCGCCATCATCCCCGCGGCGCCCGGATCGGCATCGAGCGAACCCGCTTGCCCGTCGCGTCGAACACCGCGTTGGCGATCGCCGGCGCGACCGCGATGATGGGAGTCTCGCCCGCGCCCGCTGGCTCCAGGTCCTTGCGGTCCAGCAGAATGATCTCGGTTCTTGGAACGTCCCGGAACCGCGGTACGCGGTAGGCTGCGAATCGTCCGTTGGTCAACCGCCCGCCCGCGAACCGGATCTCCTCCCGCAGGGCCGGGCCGAGGCCCATCATGATGCAGCCCTCCACTTGAGCGCGCAGGCCGGCCGGATTCAGGATCGCCCCACACTCGAAGGCCTCGACAATCTCGATGAGCCTCGGAACGCCGCTTTCCCGATCCACCTCCACCTCGCAACAGGCCGCCACCACGGAGTTCTTCTCCGTGCCGCAGGCCAGCCCGATGCCCGCTCCGGGCCTTGGTTGCTTCCGCCGCTCGGCCCAGCGGAACCGCTCGGCGGCCGCGACCAGGACGTTCTTGAGCCTCTCGTTATCGAGGTGTGAGAGCCGGAATTCCAGCGGGTCTTTGCCCGCCGCTTCCGCCAATTCGTCGGTGAACGCCTCGCGAGCGAAGTTGTTCGCCGTGGCCGCAAGGCACCGGTAGGAGCCCTGCCTCAGAGGCGCATCGCATTCGATGAACCTCTCCCGCGTGTTGGCGATGCGGTACGGAGTCCCGAGGGCCGCCCTTCCCGAGTTGTAGTTCGTGAAATCCCACGCCGCGATGGAATTCCCTTGGTCCAGCGCCGCTTCGACTTCGATCAGCGCCGCCGGGCGGAAGTACGCCCACGTGAACTCTTCCGCCCGCGTCCATTGGAGCGAAATCGGGCGGCCGGCTTCCTTCGCCAGGCGAGCCGCCTCGACGGCCGCCTCGGCGGTGTGCTTGCCGCCGAAACCTCCACCCATGTGCGGAACGATCACGCGCACGCGCTCCGGCGCCAGCCGGAAGACTTCGGCGAGCTGCTGGCGGACGCTGAAGGGATTGCTCGTTCCCGTCCACACAGTCAGCCCCCCGTCGCGCCACTCGGCCACGGCGGCGCGAGGTTCCATGGGGGCGTGCTGCACGTACGCCACCCGGTAGGTTGCCTTCAGCCTGCGCCGCCCCTGGCCCAGTGCCTGTTCCACCGAGCCGCGGCTCTCGCCGCGGGAGCCTCCCTGCTCTCTGGCGTGCTGTTTTAGGCGCTCGAACAGACCATCGCTTGACGGCTGGTCCTCGGTCCGCCACCGGGCCGTGGCCGAGATCGCCTCCAAGGTCTTTCTGGCGGCGAACGTGGTAGGCGCGGCGCATCCGACAAAGCCGCCGTCGCGCACCACCGTCACGCCCGGCATCTTCCGGGCCGCCGAGACGTCCACGCTCTCGAGCGTCGCTCCGTAGGAAGGCGCTCGCAGCACGCGTCCGTACAGCATGCCCGGTCGCACGATATCGGAGGGAAAGCGGTGCCGGCCGGTAACGATGTCGTGGCCGTCGACCCGGACTTGAGGCGTTCCCAGCACCTGCCAGTCTTTCGCCGGGGTGACTTCGGTGTTCGCGGGCAGCGTGTCTTTGTAAGCCGCCGCCAGTTCGGGTGAACGGGCAAGTTTGGCGTAGGAGTACCTCTTGCCCGCGTGCGTGACAGCGCCATCGCGCACCTCGAGCCGCGCGTCGCCGGCTTCGCAGTGGGGGCGGGCCGCATCGAGCAGCAACTGGCGCGCCGCTGCCGCGGCTCTCCGAACCAGCGGCACAGTCCCCGGCGTCGTCCTGCTGCCGGCGGTGATTCCGTCGTTCGGCGACCGGTCCGTGTCCCCCATCACGAGCCGCACGCGGTCCAGAGGCACGCGCAATTCTTCCGCCGCGGCCATCGCCAGCTCCGTCAACGCCCCCTGGCCTTCCTCGATCTTTCCGGTCAGGACCGTGATGACGCCGTCTTCCGCAATGTGCAGCCGGGTCTCGAGCGGCCCGGTGCCTTCCGCTCCCCTCTGGGCCTCCGAGGGCGACGCCGCCACAATCAACAGACCAGAGCCGGCGATTTCGAGAAACTCCCTCCGGTTCACCGCGAACGAATACCCGGGCTGCTCCCGCAATTCATAGCGTTCGGCTTTGAACGGTTCGTGAGGAGACGAATGGTTTGGCATGCTCATCCTTGATTGCATGTCAGGGTTGAGTGTGGAGCGCGCAGTCTTGCGCGCCACGCCGGCGGTATATGCCGGGCACATACT
>CAYZJD010000112.1:0-12062 GCA_964478455.1 uncultured Solibacteraceae bacterium
CCGAAGCTGATGCCGATGCCGGTGTAGTTGGAGTCGTCCAGTTCCGAATAGATGACGGCGAGGCCCTCGTTGATGCTGAACGGCTCGTATCCCATCTCGACGAGAAGCTCGCGCAGCGCTGCTTCGTGATAAGTGACGCTCGCCTCGGCGCCGAGCGGCGGCGCCGGAACGCTAAAGCAGATCTTGGCGGGCGGCTTGGCGTCACCCGACAAGCTCTCGATCATCCGCCGGATGAGGAGTAGCCCGTCGGGTTCGGCGGGGTTCAGCATGCCGCGGTTCATGGGCCGGCGGGCTTCGAGGTGGAACAGATCGGCGAAGCGCTCGCACTGCTCGCCGTAGATGAAGAGTTCGCCGCCGCGAACCAGGTGCGGGATGCGTTCCCGCGCCAGCGTTCGCTGGCTCATCTTCGCGAAGGGCACCGCCACGAAGGAGTTGCGCTCGGAGCGGAATGTGTAGTCCTCGCCGTTCCGGCCGGCCAGAACGATGCGGCTGGTGCCGACGTCCAGGCCGAGCGCCATCCGGTTGTGATCTTCGTTGTTCTTGCTCTTCATGGGTTCCTCTTTCTTGCGGCCAAGTCCTTCTCGGCGGCCGCCACGATTTCTCGAAAGCGCCGGCGTAAGGCGGCGCGGTACGAATCCAGAGGCAGACCAAGCGACGCCGCTTCCCGGTGGAGATGTAGCTCGGCCAGGCGAATGCCGGACCGGAAGCCCCCGCCGCCGGCGTCCCCGGGCGCCGGCTCAGATTCGAAGCCAAACAGCAGGAGGCTAGGAGGCGGCAGGCGGTAGTTGTCCGGGAGCCCGAGTTCGTGGAACGGGAGGCCGCTGGCCCAGTCCGTGTGGTAGGCCACCCGATGGTTGCCCGGATTCACGGATACCTGGGCGTGCGTGACGCAATTGGAGGCCGCGATGCCGTAGCGCGAACGCAGCATCTCGACCAGAGCCCTGCCTGAACGAAGCTGGGCTGGAGTGAGGTCCGCCCTTTCACCAGGTCCGCTCCGCGCTTCGAAGGCCACCGCCAGGAAGCTGTCGTTCAGATTGACGTAGATCGACTCCCGGTCGGTCCAAACGGACCAGCCGGCGTGGTTGGCCGCGTCCGTCTCGCGAACGATGCGGTGGACGCGCCCAAAGCGATCGATGACGAAGTGGTACAAGCGGTTGGCGCGGACATAAGCGAGCAGGTTCTGGCCGGCCCGCTGCAAGCCCTTGCTGGCTCTCGGTTCAAATGGCGGCAGGTGGCTCTCCGAGGAGTGGAAGACGATCCCGGCCGGATCTTGGCGCTCCGCGCCCGGCGCTTCTCCCGGGATTCGAGCAAACGGGCGCCACGAGCGCCGCCGGTTCTCCACGGCGAACAGGTTCTCAACCCGCAGCCCGTTGCTGTACAACTCGAACTCCGCCGACATCTCGACCAGCCAGACCGCCGGCGTAGCTTCCCGAGGCGCCGCCGCGAGCTTGGGCGTAGCGCGCGGAACCCCCAAGCGGTCCGAACCGCAAGGGAGCGGGAGCAGCAGGCCGGCCAGAAAGCCGCAGGCCGGCCCCAGGCGTCGCCACCGCGAGGGACGGCGCCTCCGGCCGGACTCCGGGATCATCACTCCACGGAGATACCGCAGCCGCCGCACCGGATGCCGGATCATCCGGGCGTTCCACGCGATCAGCCGGAGGGTGCGTTCTTCCGGCTCCTCGGAATAGACGGACATCGGGCCGTTCAGAAAAGTGGTGGCCCGGAAGAGAAGAACTTCTCAGAGAATGTGGCCGCTGTCCGCCTCGGAGGTAGCAGGACGAGTCTTGTCCTGCGGCGTCCGCCGTGTCAGGCGCGCTGCTCGCGCCAAACCGCCGCCGAGGACGGATAGAGTGGAGCGAAGCCTACTGCAACGCTGCAACCGGAGGGTTTGACAAGGGCTGAATTAGTTGTATATACATATATACGTGAGGCACACTCCGGAGCAGCGGCAGTCGAGGCGGCTGCCTTCCCTGCCGTGCGCATGCGCCACCGTCCGCCGGGCAGCGCGCGCGGTGACACGGCTGTACGACGATGAACTGCGACCCGCCGGATTGCGGGCGACGCAGTACACGATCCTCCAGGCTCTGAGCCGCAAAGGCCCCGTGACTCAGAGGCGCTTGGGGATCGGGCTCGGGCTTGACAGCACAACGTTGACGCGGACGCTGCGGCCTCTCGAGCGGCAAGGCCTGATCGCCGTCGTAGCGGGACAAGACCGCCGGGCGCGGCTTCTGAAACTGAGCCCTGAGGGCAAGCGTCTGCTCGGGCGGTCGCAGGCCCGCTGGGACAAAGCGCAGCGGCGGTTGCGGCAGGCCCTCGGAGACGAACAGTGGAAACAACTGTGGACAGTGTTGGACGGGGTGGCGGCGGCCTCGCAGCAGGCCTAATTTTCTTGGATTATTAGTTGTATATACATCTAATTCGAGGCGACTATGACGGAACTGGCCGTTCATCCCACCGTGAAGAGGTTCCAGAGCCGGCAGCCGGGAGAGGCGTCCGCAGCGGCGCCTGTCCTTCTCGACTCGGCCGGGCTGCGGCAGTTGGCGTTGGAGGCGGGCGCAGACGACGCAGGCCTCGTCGAGATCGACCGGCCGGAGATCGCCGATCAGAAGTCCGACATCCTGGCCGTCTTCCCGCATGCACGCACGCTGTTGAGTTTCGTGCGCCGCATGAACCGGGAGAACCTGAGGAGCGCCGCGCGGTCGATCGCCAACCTCGAATTCCACATGACCATCGACGAAGTGGACGCCATCGCCCGGCGGATCGTGGCGGCGCTCGAGGAACGAGGCGTGCGGGCGATCAACGGCGGCGCCGGGGGATTCCCGATGGAGGCGAGCCGGTGGCCGGGGAAAATCTGGGTGATCTCCCACAAGCCCGTGGCGGTGGCAGCGGGTCTGGGACGCATGGGGATCCACCGAAACGTAATCCATCCCCAGTTCGGGAATCACATTCTGCTGGGCACGGTCGTCATGGACGCCGTAGTCACGTCGTATTCCAAACCGATCGACTACAACCCGTGTCTGGAGTGCAAGCTGTGCGTGGCGGCGTGTCCGACGGGAGCCATCGGACCGGATGGGCACTTCAACTTCGCGGCGTGCTACACGCACAATTATCGCGAGTTCATGGGCGGATTCACGGATTGGGTGGAACGGATCGCCGGCAGCCGGAACGCGCGCGAGTACAGGAGCAAGGTGGATGACGCGGAGACGGTGTCGATGTGGCAGAGTCTTTCGTTCGGCCCGAACTACAAGGCGGCCTACTGCCTGGCGGTCTGCCCGGCGGGCGAAGACGTGATCGGGCCTTTTCTGAAAGACCGCCGGCAATACTTGCAGGACGTGGTTCGTCCGTTGCAGGAGAAAGAAGAAACGATCTACGTGACTGCGGGGTCGGACGCCGAAGCATACGTACGGCGGCGCTACCCGCACAAGCGAACGAAGCGGGTGGGGAACGGCTTCAGGCCCGCATCGATCGGCCAGTTCCTGGCGGGATTGTCACTGTCTTTCCAGCGGCAGCAGGCAGACGGGCTGAACGCGACGTATCATTTCACCTTCACCGGCGCGGAGGAACTCAAAGCGACCGTCGTGATCCGGAACAAGACGCTGGAAGTGAGAGCAGGCCACGCCGGCAAGGCGGGCCTCCGAGTGACAGCCGACAGCCGGACGTGGCTGAGATTCCTAGCCGGAGAACAGCGCCTCGTCTGGGCCCTGATCAGGCACAAGATCCGAATCACGGGATCGCCGAGACTGATGGCTGCGTTCGCCAGGTGCTTTCCCAGATAGTGGCATTGGGGGGATCCCGTCGTGCGCTCACCCGGCTGCGGCTAAGAACCCGCCTGCCACCGCGGAATCTGCCGTGTCAGGCGTACTGCTTGCGCCACGCCTCGAGCGCCCGCGCGAGGCGGTCGCGCACGGTCACGTACTGGAGGTTGTCGTACTGGTTGACCCTTTCGCCCGGGTCCGTGGTGAGATCGAACAGCTCGTTCGGCCCATCGCCGCCGTTGCGGAGCACGAGCTTGAAGCGGTTGTCGCGGGCCATCTCCGTGTTGCGGAAGTGGCCGAAGACGAGGTTCCGCCATGGCTGCTTCTTCGGCAGCGGCTGGTTCAAAGCCAGGGGAACATAGCTGCGCCCGCAGAGGTTTCGGCCCGGCGGCGGGACCGCCCCGGCCAGCTCGCAGAGCGAGGGGACCAGATCGTATGAGCTCACCAGCTCGGGCCGCGCGGCTTCCACCGGGATCTTGCCGCGCCAGTGCCAGATCATCGGCGTCTGAACCACCTCTTCGTACATGTTGATCGGGTTCGACGCGTGCCCCTTGCTCCACAAACCGTGACGGCCTAGCAGAAACCCGTTGTCGCCGGTGAAGATCACCAGCGTGCTGTCGCGCACGCCGCGGCGCTCCAGAGCAGACAGCAGCACGGGGATCTGGTCGTCGAGCGCGGTCACGGAAGCGGCGCACCGCCGCGAGTTGCCTACGATGTCCCGGAGGTACTCCTTCTCGCGAAGCGCGTTGGCCGCCGCCGGCTCCCAGCCCGTGGTTGTAAAACCTGCCTTCGCATACATGTCGTAGTACTTCTGCGGGTGGCCGTCGTACGGCGTGTGCGGATTGAAGTAGCTGGCGACAAGGAAGAACGGCTGCCCGGGCTTCTGCTCGTCGAGGAACTGGACCGCCTTGCGGGTCGTCAGATCGGTGAGATAACCCTGCTCCTGGACGAGCTCGCCATTCCAGCTCATCCGTGGATTCTGGTAGTGAGTCGAGCCGCCGAGCATGGTGTACCAGAAGCGATAGGCGTGCTGGGGCTTCTGGTCGTCGCCCATGTGCCACTTGCCGACATAGCCGCAGTTGTAACCGGCGGAAGCGACAAGATCGGAGATCATGACTTCGCCGGCGAAGGAGGGCGGCGGCGCGGCCTGCCCCTGCGGCGGATTATCGATGGGATTCGCGGTGAGGAAATCGTGGATGCCGTGCTGGCGCGGCGTGCGTCCGGTGAACAGCGTGGCCCGGCTGGCCGAGCAGATGGGCGTCGAGACGAAGTGGTTGATGAACTGGGTGCCGGAGCGCGCCAGCACGTCGATGTTCGGCGTCCGGATCTCGCGGTTCCCATAGCAGCCGAGCATCCACGCGGCCAGATCGTCGGCGAGAATCAGCAGGATGTTCGGCCGAAGAGCCGGCTGTTTCTTCTTCGCCAGCAAAGGCGAGGCGGCGGTGGCGAGCAATGAGCGGCGAGTCAGACGCATACCTTCTTAGGTTAGCGGACTCGGCGCACTACAGCACATCAGCGAAGCCGCGCTTCAAGTGCCGGAAGAACAGGCCGCCGGCCACGAACACCGCCACGCCGAACAGCGCGAGGATGCCCAGCTCGTGGAAATCAGGCAGCCGGTACGTCAGCAGGCGCTCGCGATAGGCGCGCACAACGTAGGCCAGCGGGTTGGCGTCGATGAGGAAACGGAGCTGTTGGGGATACAGCCGCTCGGGAATGAAGACCGGTGTAATCCAAAACCAGAACGTCAGAAGAACGGTCAGCACCTGCGCCGTGTCGCGAAGATAGACCTGAAGCGCGGCGACGATCCATCCCACTCCGACCGCAAGAAACCCGAGGAGAACCATATAGAGCGGAAGAAAGAGAATCATGACGCCGAAGTGATTCAACCAGAGGGCAGCGGCGGCGGTCACCAGCGTCACGCCGATGAGATGGTGCATGAGCGTGGAAAGGAAGATCGACACCGGAACGATCTCGGAGGGGAAAACGGTCTTGGTGATCAGGTTGGCGTTCTCGACGAGCGACGTGGAGGAGCGCTGCACTGTGTCCTGAAAAAGCAGCCAGGGCAAGAAGCCGGCGAAAAGGAACAGCGGATAGTTCCGGGTGACCTCGCGCTCGCCCAGCCGGACCTTCAGACACCAGTCGAAGACGAACGTCCAGGAGAGCAGGAGCACCAGCGGATGAATGACGCCCCACAGCCAGCCGGCAGCCGAACCGACAAACCGTTTCTGAAAGTCGCGCCGCACAAGCTGATAGATCAGCGCACGCCTCTCCACCAGGTTCTGCAAAAAGAAGCTGCCAGGAAACCGGATCATAAGCCGGGGACAGCCCGCATGTTTCCGTGCTCACCGCCGAGGCGCGCAGGGAACATGCGGGCTGTCCCCTACTTTAGCAGGCCCTCTTCGGGCAGGGGGCAAGGGATTGCCGTCTCGCGCTCCATTCGAGCGCAGAGGACCTCGACTTCCTCGTTGGTCCGTCCGGGGTGGTGGTGAACGAGGAGCAGCGTGCCGACCGCCGCCGCCTTCGCGAAGTCGCGCACGGCGCTGAAGCTCGAGTGGCCCCTCAACCCTTGTGTGCGCGCCTCCTCGTCGGTAAACCAGAGTTCGTGCAGCAGCACCTTCACACCACGCACCCGTTCGACGTTCGCATCGCCCACGGTCGTGTCGGTCAAATAGGCGAGTTCGTCGCCGATGCGAACGCCGATGGAGCCGCCGGGGTGGTCCTGCCGCCACAGGCGTAACTCCAGACCGCCGATCCGCAGTTCCTCTTCGCGCACTGGCCGAACCTCGAGAGGACCCGCGAACGCGCGCCAGGGCGTCGGGAAGACCGGAGGGAACAACAACTGATCGAAGGCGTCTTCGGGTTCCGCATCGACTAACGGAAGGGCCGGCCCATACACATACACGGGCCTGTCCCACCATACACCCGGCAAATACGAGAGCCCAACGATGTGGTCCAGGTGATAGTGCGAAAGCAGGATGTTCAACGCCGCGCACGGCGCAAGCAACTCCCGGATGGCCGGCTCGATCAGCCGGGAGACTCCCGTGCCGGCATCCAGCAGCAGCGCCTCCTCGCCAGCAACTACCAGGAAGCTCATCGTCTGGCGGCCGTAGGAAGGGAAGTATCCGTTGACACCGAGAGGAACGATTCGCACGCAGACCTCGCTCCCGGCCGAGGCGGCCGGGCGAAGCCATTGTATTCTGGAAGATCGAACCCATGCGGGCCGCGAAGATCTTCCTCTGCGCCGCCGTCGCAAGCGTTGCTCTTGCCGGCGATCCTCTCTACCCGCTGAAGGTCGGCCCCACCAAACGGTACCTGCTGGACCGGAACAACCATCCGGTGCTGATCCACGGCGACACGGCCTGGTCGCTCATCACCGCACTCACAAAGGCGGAGGCGGAGCAGTATCTCGAGAACCGCCGGCAGAAGGGCTTTAACGCGATCATGGTCAACCTGATCGAGCACAAGTTCAACGGTCCCGCTACACGCGAGGGCGAGCAGCCGTTCGGCACGCCGGGTGATTTCTCGACGCCCAACGAGAAGTACTTCGCGCACGCCGACTGGGTGATCCGCAAGGCCGCCGAAAAAGGGATCGCAGTGTTCCTGTTCCCCCTCTACCTGGGCTACGAAGGCACCGATGAGGGCTGGTGGGAGGAAACGCTCGCCAACGGTCCGCTGGCTTGCGGCGATTACGGCCGCTTCGTCGGCCGCCGGTACAAGGACTTTGACAACATCGTCTGGGTGATGGGCGGCGACCGGAACCCCGGACGTGCGTGGGAACACACGGATGCCGTGGCCGGCGGCATCAAAGAAGAAAACCCGCGCCACCTCTTCACCGCGCACGCAGCGCCCGAGCGCTCGGCGGCGGACGAGTACGCGCGCGGCGGCTGGCTCGACCTCAATACCACGTACACGTACCAGATCGTTCACAGGCGGCTGCGGCGCGATTTCAGCCGGCAGCCCGTCATGCCGTTCGTGCTCATGGAATCGACCTACGAGGGTGAGCACAACGCGAGCGCGGTCCAGATCCGGCGGCAGGCCTACTGGGCGCTGTTGTGCAGTGCAAGCGGCCAGTTCTTCGGCAACCGGCCGATCTGGCTGTTCGATCCGGGCTGGCAGGCGGCCACGGACGCCGAGGGCTCGCGCGACATGGTTCATCTCAGGGCCCTGTTTCTCTCGCGGCCCTGGCACGAGCTTGTGCCGGACGACAAGCACCAAGTGGTGATCTCCGGTCTAGGCGAGTTCAACGGGCTCGACTATTTGACGGCGGCGCGCACGCGCGATGGCGGAACCTTGATCGCCTACATGCCGTCCAGCCGCCAGGCGACGGTGGACATGACGCAGATTTCGGGCGAACGCGCCGTGGCGTGGTGGTACAGCCCGCGTACCGGCGAGGCGACGCCGGCCGGCGAGTTCCCCACGCGCGGAAGGCAGACGTTCCTCCCGCCCGGCAGCGCGGACTGGGTCCTGGTGGTGGACGACGCTTCTCGGAATCTGCCCGCGCCGGGTTCGCCGGCCACCGCGAACACTAAGCAATGATGCGCCTGCGAGCTGCGGCAATCCTGTTGACGGCCTTCGGCCTGACGTGCTTGGCCGCGGGACAATCAGGCGCGGTGCTCTACCGCGAGCATTGCGGGGGTTGTCATGACCCGGCCACGGCGGGCCTCAACCCGGACTCGAACGCTCTTCGCGAACTGGGCTACGAAGCCATTCTGGCCTCCATGACTGTCGGCTCGATGGAAACCGTTGCCGCGGAACTGAGCGACGAGGAAAAGGCGGCCATCGCCAGGTTCCTTTCCGGGGAGGATTCGCCGCAGCGTGTGCGGACACTGCGGCTGGATTATGTCCATAGCGGCACGGCTGTGGAGGAGAGCTACGCCCTGGACGGCCTTGCGCTCGAAGGGCCATGGCCGGGGCGGCTGGATCGTGCGTCCGACGACACGAATCTCGGCAAGTACTACTTCGAGATCGAGGACGAGAAGACGAAGCGGGTTCTTTACTCGCGCGGCTTCGCGAGCGTCTTCGGCGAATGGGAACTGACCTCTGAGGCCAAGAGGCTGCGCCGCGCATTTCACGAATCGTTGCGGTTCCCGGCCCCGGAGGTGCCCGTTCGGACGGTCTGGAAGAAACGGGACAAGGGGAACGCTTGGCGCGAGGTCTGGTCGGTGCGCATTGAGCCATCGGATGCGGCCATCGACCGAACGCCACCCTCACCCAAGTACAAGGTGTGGGCGGTTCTCGAAAACGGCGATCCGAAGGACAAGGTCGATTTGCTGCTGATGGGCGACGGCTACACGGCGGCGGAGATGGGCAAGTGGCACGCCGACGCGAAACGCATGGCGGAGCTGCTGTTCGCCGTGTCGCCGTTTCGGGAGCGTAAGAGCGACTTCAACGTCTGGGCGATCGACACGCCGGCCGAGGAAAGCGGCGTGGCGCGCCCATCCGACGGCGTGTACCGCCGCTCCCCGCTGCGGGCCTCCTACGACGCGTTCGGATCGGAGCGCTACGTTCTCACGTATGACAACAAGCGGCTGCGGGAAGCGACGGCGGCCGCGCCTTACGAGTTCATCGAGATCGTCGTCAACAACCGCAAGTACGGCGGCGGGGGGATCTTCAACCTCTATGCCACCGTGGCCGCCGACAATGCCTTCACGCCTTACATCTTCGTGCACGAATTCGGGCACCACTTCGCTGGGCTGGCCGACGAGTACTACACTTCCGAGGTCGCCTACGAGAGCAGCGCGGAGCGGCCCGAGCCGTGGGAGCCGAACGTCACGGCGGATCCGAAAGCCAGCAAGTGGAGCGATCTCATCGGAGCGGGCACGCCGCTGCCGACGCCGTGGTTGAAAGCCGCCTTCGAGGATATGCAGAAAGAGATCCAGGCGCGCCGCCGCCAGCTTCGCGCCGAGAAGCGTCCCGAGCAGGAGATGGAGGCGCTGTTCCGCGAGGAGCGCGGCCGGCTGACGAAGCTGCTCGGCTCGGAGCGCTACGCCGGCAAGGCCGGCGCCTTCGAAGGGGCCATGTACGAGGCCAAAGGTTACTACCGGCCGCAGGCGGACTGCATCATGTTCAGCCGGAACGAGGTCGGCTTCTGTGCCGTCTGCCGCCGCGCCATCGAGCAGGTGATCGATCTTTATACGCGGGGCCGCTGAACGCCCCCGGCGCAGGAACACACGCCATGCAAAAGGTCCTCTCCATTGTCTCCCTGATCGCGCTTTGTACCGCGCCGGCTGCGGCGGAGAAGGCGGTCTTCGATTCCAGCGGCCGGATGGCATCGATGCTCTACGACGGCCTGGAACTGGCCGTGCGCACCAACCTCGGCGCACCGCTCGCGGGCTGGATCAAGCTGCCGGGGCTCGAGCGCTCCGACCGCACCGAGGTCACCCGGAGCGGCGATGCCACGACCTGGACCGGCGGGATCGAATCCGTCGAGGGACAAGGGGCGCGGTTCCGGCAGATCGTGACTGAGCGCGACGGCAGGACCCATATCGCCATCGAGGTCGAAGCAGAAGCCGGGCTCGACACCGAGGGCGTTTACTTCTGGATCGACGTGCCGCGGGACAGCTTCCTCGGCGGCAAGGCAGAAACCGGCGAGGGCAGCGCAGTGGAATTGCCGCATCGCAAGCCCCCGCACCGCGACTTCCTCAGTTGTGAAACCAAACTGCTGAGGTTCACCGCCCCATCCGGCAGCCTGCGCCTGGAAGCGGAATTTGACCGCCTGCGGCCAGTGCTGTTGCGCGACCGCTGGACCTCCGAAGGCCGCTTCTACACCGCCTTCATCGAACTGCACCGTGGCGCGCTTGCCCGCGGAGGCAAGGCAGCGCTCGAACTCTCGCTGTCGCTCCAGGGACGGGCTGAACCCCGTCCCGCGACTCTCCGCATGGATTTCGCGCGCAGCCGGTACAGGTTCCACGGCTTCGGCGGCAACTACTGCTTCGAAATCGAATCTCCCGTGACGCAATACACGCTGAACAACCTGCGCGTGGCCTGGGCGCGCACGGAGATGACTCTGAGTGACTGGGAGCCGGTCAACGACAACGAGTCGCCGGACGAGGTGAACTGGGAGGCGCTCGAGCGGCAAGACGCGCCGGACTCGAACCTGCGCCGCGAGTTCCTGCTGGCGAAGCAGATCCAGACGATGGGCATTCCGTACGCCATTGCGATCTGGCACATCCCGGAGTGGATGTATGAGGATCCCGGCAAGAATCCGGGGACGCTGAGACGGCGGCTGGCGCAAGGCAAGTGGGACGAACTGCGCGAATCCGTCGGCTCCTACCTTCTCTACGCGAAGCGGCGCTACGGGGTCGAGCCGGACCTGTTCTCCTTCAACGAACCCAACCTCGGCGTGTACGTTCTGTTCAGCCCGGAGGAGCATCGCGACGCGATCAGAAGTTTCGGCGCACACTTCCAGAAACTCGGACTCAAAACGAAGTGGCTGCTGGCCGACACGACGGATCCGCGCGGGACGCACGCCTACGGCCTTCCGGCGGCGAACGATCCCGAGGCGATCCGGCACGTCGGCGCAGTCAGCTTTCACTCCTGGGGCGGAGGGAGCACCGAACAGTACAAAGCCTGGGGCGATCTGGCCGAGTGGCTGGACTTGCCGCTGCTCGTGGGCGAGTTCGGCGTGGACGCCTTCGCCTGGCGCGGTGAAATGTACGATTCCTTCCACTACGGGCTGCGCGAAGTGCGGATGCTCCAGGAACTGCTGCTGCACGCGCGGCCGCAGGCGGCGCTGCTTTGGGAGTTCACCGCCGACTACGGCATCGTGCAGACCCGGCCCAAGCCGACCGGCGGCGAGGAACTGGTCCCGACCCACCGGTTCTGGTTCGTGAAGCACTTCGCCGACCTCACTCCTAAGAACGCGAACGCTCTCGAGACGAACTCGGACGAGCCCGACGTGCTCATCACTGCGTTTGCGGGCGAGCAACAGGGGCGGCGCGTCTACGCCCTCCATGTAGCCAACATGGGGCCGGCGCGCGAGGCCGTCATTCACGGCCTGCCCGCTGATGCCGGCCCCTGGCGGCTGGTGCGGACAAGCGAAGCGGACCAATTCCGCGAGCTTGAACAGGTGAGCGCATCCGACGGCGTGTTGCGGCTGGCGTTGCCCGCCCGGTGCCTGGTGACGCTGGTAGGCGCCCCCTGACAACGTCGGCCGTCTGTCCAGTCCTTTTCAACCAGCAGGAGATGGCGCTGCCCGACCGGGATCCGCGCCAAACCCGGAACGCGAGGCGGTAGCGGCTTGTTGAGGGCGTTCGGGATGTGCTAGCATCATGCTAGCACATCACCATGGCTACCCTGACCATCAGGAAG